>NZ_JAGKJL010000031.1:0-106288 GCF_020329495.1 Bradyrhizobium australafricanum
GCCGGCAACGCCGAGCACGTTGGCCTGGCCGCCGAGCTTGCCTTCGGTGCCGACCTCGCGCGCCACGCGCGTCACTTCCGACGCAAACGCGTTGAGCTGGTCCACCATCGTGTTCAGCGTTTCCTTCAGCTGAAGGATCTCGCCCGACACGTTGACCGTGATCTTCTTCGAGAGATCGCCGCCGGCGATCGCGGTCGCGACGTCGGCGATGTTGCGGACCTGCGCGGTCAGGTTCGATGCCATGAAGTTGACGTTGTCGGTCAGGTCCTTCCAGGTGCCGGCGACGCCGGGCACCTGGGCCTGGCCGCCGAGCTTGCCCTCGGTGCCGACCTCGCGTGCCACGCGTGTCACTTCCGAAGCGAACGAGTTGAGCTGGTCCACCATCGTGTTGATGGTGTCCTTCAGCTCCAAAATCTCGCCGCTGACGTCGACCGTGATCTTGCGCGACAGGTCGCCACGCGCCACGGCCGTGGTCACGTTGGCGATGTTGCGTACCTGGGCGGTCAGGTTGCCGCACATCGCGTTCACGGAGTCGGTGAGGTCCTTCCAAGTACCGGCGACGCCGGGCACGATCGCCTGGCCGCCGAGCTTGCCGTCGGTGCCGACCTCGCGCGCCACGCGCGTCACTTCGGAAGCGAACGAACGCAGCTGATCGACCATCGTGTTGATGGCTTCCTTCAGCTGCAGGATCTCGCCGCGAACGTCGACCGTGATCTTCTTGGACAGGTCGCCGTTGGCGACCGCGATCGTCACCTCGGCGATGTTGCGGACCTGGCCGGTCAAATTGTTGGCCATCGAGTTGACGCTCTCGGTCAGGTCCTTCCAGACGCCGGTCACTTCCGGCACCTGGGCCTGGCCGCCGAGCTTGCCCTCGGTGCCGACTTCGCGCGCCACGCGCGTGACCTCCGAGGTGAACACCGAGAGCTGCTTGATCATCGTGTTGACGATGTTCGCCGACTGCAGGAATTCGCCGCGCAGCGGCCGGCCCTCGACGTCGAGCTGCACGGTCTGCAGCAGGTCGCCTTGCGCCACCGCAGCGACCGCGCGGGTGACCTCGCGCGTCGGCCACAGCAGATCGTCGATCAGCGTGTTGACCGAGCTCTCCATATCGGCCCAGGCGCCGCTTGCGAGGCCGAAATTGACGCGCTGGCGGGTCTGTCCCTCGCGGCCGACGACCTGGCCGACGCGCGCCAATTGCTGCGCCATGCGCTCGTTGGCGGCTGCGATTTCGTTGAAGGCGTCCGCGATCTTGCCGTCGATGCCGAGATAGTCGCCACGCATCCGGACCGAGAAATCGCCGGCGCGCATCGCCTGCAGCGACTGCAGCAGGTCATGCGAAGAATCGAGGCTTCCGTTTGATTGCTGGCTGCGGCGTGTATCAGCACGGGGACGAGGCGACGAACCGAGATCGGTCATGTAATTTCCCCTACGCGCTGGCCGCGAATCCAGAGACTCGGAAAAGCCAGTGTGACCATAAGAATGACTGCCCTTGATCTATTCAAGCGGGAAAACGCCAAAACCGCAATTTGTGACGTAAACCGAGTACCTTAATCGCGATTGGAACCAAAAGTTCCGACAGTTGGCCGAACTTTTCCGAAGAACGACGGAGCCGGCCCTGATCGCCCGGTCCTCGTGCTCGCATGGAACATTGACCATCCCCGCGCGTTTCGGGCGGGGGCAGGATCGGTGATGGTTAAGAAATCAGAACAACTCAAACGGGGCATCGTCGAGAGCCCGCATGATCGTCGGCCGGTGGCTGGCGGCGTGGTCGACTACGCCATTTGCATGCTCGGCCCCGATGGCCGGGTCATCAACTGGAACAAGGGCGCCGAGCGCATCACGGGCTATCCGGCCAAGGCGATTCTCGGCCAGCACTTCTCGGTCTTCTATCCTGCCGAAGACCGCGCATCCGGCGTTCCGGCGAGAGCGCTGCAGTTGGCGCGGAAGGAAAAGCACTCAGCGGCCGAAGGCTGGTCTGTCCGCAAGGACGGGTCGCAATTCTACGCCGCTGTGGTCATCGATCCGACCTACGAGAAGCGCAAGCTCGTCGGCTACGCAATGGTTACCCGCGACATCACCGAGCGGCATCAGGCGCGCGCGGATCTCGAGGCCAGCGAAAGCCAGTTCCGCCTGCTGGTGAGCAATGTCACCGACTACGCGCTCTATATGCTGACGCCGGCCGGCATCGTCGCCAATTGGAACGCCGGCGGCGAGCGCATCAAGGGCTATTCGCCCGGCGAAATCATCGGCCAGCACTTCTCGCGGTTCTATACGCCGGCCGACCAGGCTGCCGGCAAGCCCGCCCATGCGCTCAAAATCGCGGAAGAGACCGGGCATTACGTGGAGGAAGGCTGGCGGGTCCGCAAGGACGGTTCGTTCTTCTGGGCGAGCGTCGTGATCGATCCGATCCGCGATACCGACGGCAGCCTGGTCGGCTTCGCCAAGATCACCCGGGATATTTCCGAGCGGCGCGACGCGCATCAGAAGCTCGAACAGGTGCAGCGTCAGCTTGCGGAATCGCAAAAGATGGATGCGCTCGGCCAACTGACCGGCGGAGTCGCGCACGACTTCAACAACCTGCTGATGATCATTTCCGGCAATCTGCACCGGATCAAGCGCGAGGTAACGAGCGAACGGGGCACGCTTGCACTCGGCGCGATCGAAACCGCATCCGAGCGTGCCGCGTCCCTGACCAGGCAGCTCCTCACCTTCGCGCGTCGGCAGAGCGTCAATCCGCAGACCATCAACGTCGCTGACAGGATCACCGCGGTGCGAGAGGTTTTGACCAGCGCGCTCGGCGGCGCGATCAAGCTGAACATGGAGATCGGACCGGATCTCTGGCCGATCTTCGTCGATCCGACGGAATTTGAGACCGCGCTGATCAACCTCGTGGTCAATGCCCGGGATGCGATGACCGGCGGCGGCACGCTGACCGTCGCGGCGCGCAATGTCCCGGAAGCCGCCCAGGTGGTCGTCAGCATTACCGACACCGGCGAAGGCATTCCAGACGATGTCATGAACAAGGTCTTTGATCCCTTCTTCACCACCAAGCCGGTCGGCAAAGGGACCGGCCTTGGGCTGTCCCAGGTTCACGGCTTCGCGCACCAGGCGGACGGCCGGGTCGAGATTACAAGCGCGCTCGGCAAGGGCACGACGGTCAGCATCTATCTCCCGCGGGGGACTGCGGCCGCAAAGCGCACGGCTACGGGGCACAGCGCGCCCGGCTCGGCCACGATCCTGCTGATCGAGGACAATCCTGCCGTCGCCGATGCGAGCACGGGCCTGCTCGAACAGCTCGGCTACACCGTGCGCTGGGCCTCGAACGCGGAGGCCGCCTTGTCGGAAATCGACGCCAACGGGATCGATGTGGTGTTCAGCGACATCGTCATGCCCGGCAGGATTGATGGACTGAAGCTGGCGCGCACGATCCGGGACAGAAAGCCCGAGCTGCCGATCCTGCTGACGACAGGCTACAGCGCGAGCGCACGCGACGTGAGGTCCGACTTTCCGGTGTTACGCAAGCCGTACCACATCCACGACCTCAGCCGCGAACTCGCAAAGTTGACGGGGCACGGCGTCGGCAGCGCGACGAGCGGGCCATCCGGCAACGCTTCGAGCGAGTTCGATGCCACCGCGCATGACGTCGCGGCAAGACCAAAGGCGAAAGCCCGCTCCTAGTTCAAAATCGAAAGGCTAGCGTTCCGCCGGCCAGCTTCGCCGCACCAATTGCACCCGCTCGATACGGCTGCATTGCTCGCAGCGGTACTGAAGAATATCCCTGCCCTCGCTGCCCGGATGGCTGCTCTCGAGCCGCATCGTCCTGATGCAGCTGATGCAGGAGATCAGCGTCAGCAGTGGACTGCGATCGTCATTCATCGATGCCCGCGGTGGCGCGGTCGGATCGGCGATCATGGCGCTGGGCGATGCTATGGTATTGGCTCTCACCACAAGAAAATGCAGATCCTGCGGTCCGGGTTCCTTCCTTGAAACCTGATTTGAGCCTGAGCCGGTGTTCGAGGCTCCCCTCTTTGGGCGAACCGCCGGATCACACCCGGGCGTTGCTGTGACCGGGCGTAGGCTTCGCCTTGTCCTTGTCCACCTTGACCTTTGTGCCGGCGCGGTCCTCGAAGCTCCGGCTCAGCCGCTCCCGGACCGTGGGGAGACGCTCGCCGCCGCCGGCGGCCTTCCACCGGCCGACCAGTTGGGCGACTTCCGCTCGCATCGCCATCAGCCGGTACGATGCTTCACTGCAATCGAGGTCGCGGTTGACCTGATCCCGGATCGACGCCTCGATCAGGGTCATCTCAGCTCGCAACGCGCTGATCTTGCGCCGAATTTCATTGATCTTATTGTCCATGCCTTGTTAGAACAAAAATAGAACATATTGTCAAGTCACGATCCAGCAAGCGAGGCAAGCAATGAGCGTGGCAGCGGTAAGATATGGTGGGGTTGCGGAGCGGCTTGACGGGCTGATGACCCGTGCCCAGGCGCTGCGGTTGAGGAGCCTCGCCGAGGAGGCCTATCAGCCGAACCAGTACGCACGCGACCTGACGTCCGAGGAAGCCGAACGGCGGATCGATGCGCTGAAGGCGGAGATCGCGCTGGCGGATTCTTTCTAAACCGTCCGCTCCAGCCAGGCCGGCCGTCCCCTTAAGGCTTTGATATAGCGGCGCGGCTAGGTCTGTTCCTGTTATTGCTGCTTTGTCTTATTGCTGCTTGGTTCTGGGGGAGCCTGACGTGCTGGAGCTGGAGAAGCGGTCGCCGCTTGCGTTCCCGATTACGCTGAAGGACGGGCGAACGCTCGCGACGGTCGGCGACGCCGCGGACTACCTGTCCGCGCTGAACCTGGATCAGCGCGAGCGCGGCTACTGGAAGACGGCGATCATGATGTTCAACAACGCCATGCGCGAACCGGGCTATCTGAAGATCGCAACCATGAACCTCCGGTCCGCGCTCGTATATGACCGCCTGGTCGACGACGTTGGCTCCTGATTGTGGTGCGGCGGCTACAGCCGAATCGGCTGTGGTTGCGTAAGGCCCTGCTCGTTATGGCCGCAAACAAGGTAACGGCGGTACACGCGACGGCCGGGTGCGCAATGCGCTTCAGCCGCACTCTCGGGCCGCCTTGGAGGGCCAAGGGAACACCAAGGCGGCTCATTTTCCTTTCAAAGCAATTTCGCGCGGACGAACAGCATCCGCAACGCGTTGGTCGCTTGCACCGTCAGCATGGCGTTACCGGCCGCTCTCTCGAGCGCAACCAATGCCTCGTCATGCAGCGAGCGGAACTCCATCCATTCGACGGCGCTGAGATTGCTGATGAAGCGATAGGCCTGGCCGACGGTCGCAAGCGTCACCGTCTCGCCGTTCAGCCGCACCTTGAACGTCGCCTTCAGCGGCGTGTCGGATTTGGATACGTCACCCATGGCGGGGTTGTGCGCCGCGCCGCGTTAATGTCAATCTAATTTCTCTGCGTCCGCCTCGGCGCGTCGGCCCCAATGAATCGCAATGTCTGTTAGCGTTTCGTGGGGGTGATTCGTGACTGATCTTGCCAACACAGCCTATCTCGATGCGCTCAATGCCGAGCAGCGCCGCGCTGTCGAGCACGGGGTCGGCAAGGATTGCATCGTCGGCGCGCCGCTGTTGGTGATCGCTGGCGCGGGGTCCGGCAAGACAAACACCCTCGCCCATCGCGTCGCGCATCTGATCGTCGCTGGCGCCGATCCGCGCCGCATCCTGTTGATGACCTTTTCGCGGCGCGCCGCCGCCGAGATGGCCGGCCGCGTCGAGCGCATTGCGCGCCGCGTGCTCGGCGATCGCGCCTCGGTCATGACCGACGCGCTGAGCTGGGCCGGCACGTTCCACGGCATCGGCGCGCGGCTGCTGCGCGAATTCGCCGAGCGTATCGGCCTCGACCCGGCCTTCACGATCCATGACCGCGAGGATTCCGCCGACCTGATCAATCTAGTCCGCCACGATCTCGGGTTCTCCCGCACCGAAAGCCGGTTCCCCACCAAGGGCACCTGCCTTGCGATCTATTCGCGCTGCGTGAACGCGGAAATGCCGATCGAGGCCGTGCTCGGCCAGTTCTTCCCGTGGTGCTCCGGCTGGGCCAGTGAATTGAAACAGCTGTTCGGCGCCTATGTCGAAGCCAAGCAGCGGCAGAACGTGCTCGATTACGACGACCTCCTGCTCTACTGGGCGCAGATGGTGACGGACGCCGCGCTGGCCGAGGAGATCGGCGGCCGCTTCGATCATGTGATGGTCGACGAATATCAGGACACCAACCGGCTGCAGTCCTCGATCCTGCTCGCACTCAAGCCCGCGGGACGCGGGCTCACCGTGGTCGGCGACGACGCGCAGTCGATCTATTCGTTCCGCGCCGCCACCGTGCGCAACATCCTTGACTTCCCGGCCCAGTTCAGCCCGGCCGCCGAGATCGTCACGCTCGACCGCAACTATCGCTCGACGCAGCCGATCCTGTCGGCCGCCAACGGCGTGATCTCGCTCGCCAAGGAGCGCTTCACCAAGAACCTGTGGACCGACCGGACGTCGACCCGCAAGCCGCTGCTCGTCACGATCCGTGACGAGGCCGATCAGGCCCGTTACATCGTCGAGCAGGTGCTGGCCAATCGCGAGGAAGGCACCCTGCTGAAGCACCAGGCGGTGCTGTTCCGCACCTCCTCGCACAGCGGACCGCTGGAGGTCGAACTGACCCGCCGCAACATTCCGTTCGTGAAATTCGGCGGCCTCAAATTCCTCGACGCCGCGCATGTCAAGGACATGCTGGCGCTGCTGCGCTTCGCCGCCAATCCGCGCGACCGGGTTGCAGGTTTTCGCATCCTGCATCTGTTGCCCGGCGTCGGACCGGCCTCGGCGCAGCGGGTGCTCGACCGCATGACGGAGGCCGCCGATCCGATTGCTGCGCTCGTCGCGCTGCCCGCTCCGCCCCGCGCCGGTGCGGATTGGCGGCTGTTCGTGGAGACCATCGAGAATCTCCGCTACTCGGAATGGCCCGTCGATATCGAACGCGCCCGCCTCTGGTACGAACCGCATCTCGATCGCATCCACGAGGACAGCGAGGTACGCCGCGCCGATCTCATTCAGCTCGAGCAGATCGCCGCCGGCTACCCGTCACGCGAGCGTTTTCTCACCGAGCTCACGCTCGATCCACCCGATGCGACCAGCGACCAGGCTGGCGTGCCGCTGCTCGATGAGGATTATCTGATCCTGTCGACGATCCATTCCGCCAAGGGGCAGGAATGGAAATCCGTCTATGTGCTCAATGTCGTCGACGGCTGCATGCCCTCCGACCTCGGCGCCGGCACGTCGGCCGAACTCGAGGAGGAGCGCCGCCTGCTCTATGTCGCGATGACCCGCGCCAAGGACGATCTGCATCTGCTGGTACCGCAGCGCTTCTTCGTCCACGGCCAGGCGGCCAAGGGCGACCGCCACATGTACGCCTCGCGCACCCGCTTCATCCCGGAACGACTGCTGCCGATGTTCGAGCGGACCACCTGGCCGCGCGCCGCGGCCGCGCAGGCATCGGCGGCCAACCGCGCGCCGCCGATCGACATCGGCGCCCGGATGCGCGGCATGTGGCGCTGACGCCGGTTCGAAGCTTTTCATCCGGGCTGGAACAAAGCCGCCGACCTTGCGTTGAGGCGGCGTTCGTAATCGGCAAACGACCATCCCCGACGGCTTCGGCGCGCAGTTGCACGCTGGAGCCGTCTTTTTTTGCGCCGCGTCAATTCACGCGAAAGCCAATTCACGCAGGAAATAATGTGACGGGCTGGTCGAAGCCCTTCAGGGTGTAATCGGCACCGGCTGCCGTGATCATGTCGCGGGTTCGATCCCGCACGGCCGTCGTCACAAGAATCTCGCCTGACCTGGCGGCCGCCTGCGCGCGCGCCGCGCGATTGACCACCGTGCCGACTGCCGTCAGGTCGCGGTGGGCCTGGCCGAACTCACCGAAATTGGTGTCACCGCTATCCATCCCGATTCCGATGCCGATCTCGATGTCGCCGGCGCCGATCGCCCGCACCAGCGCGTCGTGCCTGTCGCGAAAACTGCGCTGGATCTGGCGCGCCGCGAGCAAGGCCTGCACGGCATGATCGTCGCGCCGCACCGGAAAATTGAAGATCGCGAACACGGCGTCGCCGATGGTCTTGTTGAGGATGCCGTCATAGCGCCAGATCGCGGCGGCACAGTCGTCGTAGAACGCGTCGAGCAGCGAGGTCAGCCCGTCCTGCGCGATGGTCTGCGTCAGTGTGGTGTAGCCGCGCAGATCGGCGAACAGGATGGTGGCGTCGATGGTCACGGCGCGCGCCTTCATGATCTTCGAGAAGGCCATCTCGCAGAGCGTGCATGTGTTCGGGTTCATGCGGCTCGGCCGGACGCCGAACAGACGGAACGGCGCCGCCAAGGGACCGCGCAACGGGATCGGCATGTGCAGGTTTTGCCAGCAGCCAAGGCAGATCGTTGCAGGTTCCGGAGTCATCGGCGGATCACCTGGTGTTCCAGCAACGAAACCCGGGTCCCCTTGGCACGCTGGTTCATGGGCGTCCCCAATCGAGATTGCCGCGCTCAGGCGGTCGCCACGAAACTCACTCCAATTCGCGACTTCTTACTCCAGATCACCTGGCACTCGTAGACGACCGAGGCGTCGCGGGCCATCACCAGGCGGAATCGGTGCGGGACGAAGGCCGGATTCTCGACCTCGATGGCCGCCCCCTCCGGCGAGATGTTCACGATCGTGCAATGCATGACCGAACCGCCCGACGAGACATAGCCGGGTTCATTGACCTCGGTTCGCGGATGCTTGCGCTTTTCGTCCACCCGGCTGCTCCCCGCTTCCTCCACGCAAACGTGGGCGATCGGCATTGCAGAAGTCAACGGCTCCGGCGCTCACATCGGGCTTTCGCACCACCATTTGTGCGCAGCAGTACGCCGAACCGCTTATCGCGCCAATGCAGATGAGCCCCGCGTCGGCGCGGGCTTGTCGTTCGCGCTGGCACGAGGATAGCCTCATCCTATGGGCGATGCGCTGGCGCGACGCACGCTCCGGGGAACAATGAACAGGCGCCATGGGAGACGCGCCATGTTCGAGATTCTCGATCGCCGGACGACTCTGACCGGCAACCAGATCAAGATCCTTGCGGCGGCCATCATCGGCGATGCGCTGGAATTCTTCGACTACTTCCTGATTGGCTTCGTGCTCGCGTTCCTGATCGGACCGTGGAAGCTCACCTTCGGCCAGTCGGCCACCGTGCTGATGAGTTCCGGCATCGGCGCCATCCTCGGCGCCTACCTCTGGGGCTGGCTCGCCGACCGGGTCGGTCGACGTATCGTCTTTATCGGCACGGTGCTGAACTTCTCGATCGCGACCGGCCTGCTCTATTTCACACCCGATAATGGCTGGGTCTATCTGGCGATCCTGCGCTTCTTCGTCGGCACCGGCGTCGGCGGTCTTTATTGTGTCGACCTGCCGCTGGTGCAGGAGTTCATGCCGTCGCACAAGCGCGGCTGGGTCGGCGGCCTCGTCACCTGCGTGATCCCGCTCGGCGTCGGCCTCGGCGCGGTGCTCGGAGCCGTCATGGGAACCGATCAGTGGCGGCTGCTATTTGCGATCGGCGTGCTGCCGTCGGTCCTGGTGCTGCTGGTTCGGATCTGGGTCCCGGAGTCGCCGCGCTGGCTGTGCCGGCAAGGACGCTATGACGAAGCCCGCAAGTCGCTGGCCTGGGCGCTGCAGGTGCCGCCGTCGGAGCTGCCGCTGCCGAGCGCGGCCGACGCCGGTCCGATCGTCACGACGAGCTGGTTCGATCTGTTCAAATATCCGCGCAGCCTGATCGTCTCCTGGCTCGGCAATGCAGGCGCGCAAACCGGCGTCTACGGCATCACGCTATGGGCCCCTGCGCTGTTCGTGCTGCTGCTGAAGGTGACGCCGCAGGAAGCCGCCAAGATGATGATCCTACTCAGCATCACCGGCTTCCTCGGCCGCATCTCGTTCTCCTGGTTCTCGGAGCTGCTCGGACGGCGTGTTGCCGGTGGCCTGCTCGGCTTCGGCGCCGGCGCGCTGACCATCATCGCCGGCTACCACTACGACGCGACTTTGTTCGGCATGTCGGCCTTCTGGCTGCTGCTGGCCGCCGCCTTCTTCTTCGCCGACGGCGGCTTTGCGATCGTCGGTCCCTACGCGGCTGAGGTCTGGCCGTCGCATCTGCGCACCACGGGGATGGGCTCTGCCTATGGCTTCGGCGGCATCGGCAAGATCATCGGGCCGGTCGGTCTTGCGCTGATCGTCGGTTCGAACAACTACCTCAAGCCCGACGTGCCACTGACCCAGATCCCGACCGCCTTTGTCTATCTCGGCTGCTGGTTCCTGATGGCGGGGGCCGTCTATTTGTTCTTCGGGCTCGAGACCCGGGGCAAGTCGATCGAGCAGATCGACAAAGAGCTCAACGCGACGGCCGACGTCGCGGCCTCCGCAACGATCCGGCGCGCCTGAGGGAGGCCGAACATGAATGTGACTGCTGCGGACCTTATCGGTGATCGCGACGTGATTGCCCGCGCCGAGGCGATCAGGGACACGGTGGCGGCCGCCTCCAACGATATCGAAACGACGCGCCGCCTGCCGCCCGACTTGCTCGACCGGCTGCATGAGGCGCGGCTGTTCCGCCTGCTGCTGCCGCGTTCAACCAACGGGATCGAAACCGACCCGGTCACCTTCTTCCATGCCATCGAGACCATCGCCAAGGCGGATGCCTCGACGGCGTGGTGCCTGAGCCAGGCCGGCGGCTGCGCGATGTCGGCGGCCTATCTCGACCTGCCGGTCGCGCAGGAAGTGTTTGCCGACCCGCGTGCCGTGCTCGCCTGGGGCCCCGGCCCGAAGGTCAAGGCGATCGAGTGCGAGGGCGGCTACCGCGTCACCGGGGTCTGGTCATTTGCCTCGGGCGGGCGGCACGCCACCTGGCTCGGCGCGCACTGCCCGGTCTATGCCGCGGACGGCTCGCCGCGCCGGGATGCCAATGGCGAGCAGGTCGAGCGCACCATGCTGGTGCGGACCGAGGACGTCGCATGGACCGACATCTGGAACACGGTCGGATTGCGCGGTACCGCCAGCGACCAGTTCGCGCTCGACGATTTCTTCGTCCGCGCGGACCATTCGATCACCCGCGAATTCGACCGCGAGTGCCGCGAGGACGGCCCGCTGTACCGGATGAGCAACCACACCTGCTACCAGATCGGCTTCGCCGGGGTCGCCTGCGGCATTGCCCGCAGCGCGCTCGACAATTTCGTCGACGTCGCCCGCAACAAGGTGCCGCGCGGCATGAAGAAGACGCTGCGGGACAATGCGGTGGTGCAGTCCGGCCTCGCCCAGGCCGAGGTCAATCTGCGCGCCGCCCGCGCCTTCCTTCTGCAGTCGATGGCCGACATCTGGAAGGATCTGGTTGCCGGCGACAGCATCACGGTCGCGCAGCGCATGACGATCCGGATGGCCGCGACGCACGCCATCCACAAGGCGCGGGAGGCCGTCGATTTCGCCTACAACACCGCCGGCGCCACCGCGATCTTCGACGGTCATCCGCTGGAGCGGCGCTTCCGCGACATCCACACCGTGACCCAGCAGTTGCAGGGCCGCTTCAGCCATTTCGAGACTGTCGGCGCCTGGATGCTGGGCGTCGATGCCGACCTCAGCTTCGTTTAACCCGATTTCTCAAGGAGAAGAACCATGCCATTGGGTGGACTACAGCATTACACCATCGAGCCGCAGGACCTCGAGCGCACCAGGGAGTTCTATTGCGATGTGCTCGGGCTCGAGAACGGCGAACGGCCGCCGCTCGATTTCCCGGGCTACTGGCTCTATTCCGGCGGCCAGGCCACGGTCCACCTGATGGGCACCCGCAAGCCGCGCGACGGCATCGTGGTGCGCGGCACCGCGAAGAAATATGAGGACACCGGCCGCCTCGACCATATCGCCTTTGCCGCCAGCGACGTCGAAGCCGTGCGCAAGCGCCTGCAGTCGAAGAACGTCACCTTCCGTGAGCAGATCGTGCCGCGCACCGGCGACACCCAGATATTCCTCTACGATCCGGACGGCGTCGGTGTGGAGCTGAACTTCCCGAAGAGCTAAGCGCCGGCGTTTTGCGGATCGCTGATTGCCGGGCAGAGCCGTCCGAAGGACATCGTCGCTTTGCCGCGCCGATGTCCCGGTCATTGGCGGCTCAATCCGCGCTGGCCTCGGGCGCTGTGGATGGTTCCCGACAAGGCCCTGACTCGGCCATCACTCGGGCGTGATCCGGTCCGTTTTTCTTCAACATTGAATGACGAATTAACCGGGCCGCGCCGCTGCGGCAGAATAGCCGGGTGCTGCGCCTTTAACCTACCCCAGGGCTTGGTGGCCCGGCTATTCGTCCCCACTTGGCGGGCGAGACCTCTCAGTCGAGGCCGCGTTCGTGGCTCAGGCGGACCATTTCGTTGATGAAGATTTGTTTCTGCTTGTCGTCGAGGCTGGCAAACAGCGGCTCGGCGGCGTCGGCGACGCCGCGCTGATCGACCGCCCGGTCATTGAGGAACTGGGCCTCGTTGCGCATCTGCTCGATGATGTCATCCGGTGGATCGCGCTGCGCCCGCGCGATGCGCAGGTTGAGGCGGTCGGCGCCGTTGTGGCCGAGATAGTGCATCGCACTGTTGAAGCCGGCCCAATTCTTCTCCTGCTCCGGCGTCAGGTTGAGCTCCTTCTTGATCCGTTCGATGTTGGCATCGCTGTTGGCGACGATCTGTTCGGCCGTCAGCTGCGGCGCGCCGGCCTGGGTCAGCACGGTCGGCGCTTGCTTCGCGCCCTTGTCCTTGGCGGCGGCCTTGGCCGACTTGGAGGCCTTGGCGCCGGCCGCCGCGCCCTGTGCGTTTTTGCCGCCGCCGGCATTGGGGTTGTTGCCATTGTTGCCGGTCAACACCCCGGTCACGCCGGTCACCACCCCGACAACGCCGCCGATGGCTCCGCCGAGAACGCCGCCGACCGGCCCGGCAGCCTTGTTGCCCTCGCGCGCGCCCTTTTCGACGCCCTGCACGATCTGCGCATCGACCATATGAGGCACTGCGAGCAACGTGACGGTGGCGGCCCCAACCGCGGCGCACAATCTCCATTGCGCTCGCAGCTTCGCTACCGGGATGAGCATGATCGGGTCTCCGTGATCGATGGTGGATTGCGGAATTGATGCGGGAGTAGGTTCGACGAATCCGGACTTTAGCGTTTCCGGCTTCGGCAAGTCTATCGGCCGTGCCGGGCATCACCATGGCGGAACAGAGTTCGCTGAGGCTTGACCGGAAAGCTGCGGCTCAACCGCGCACCGTCTGCGACCTTGTCTGCGTCGCCGCCCGCGTGCGTCGCAGCATGATCGCAAGACGCACGGCAAACCGCCGGCAACTGCAGTGATGCGAACGGCACTGCCTGCTATTTGACCACAACGTTAGTTCTAGTTGGCATCAGCATCTCGTTTCTCGACAGATGCCGGCAATTCTGTTCTGATCGGTTTCAACGCAATCCCGCGACGTCGCGCAAACGCGACGCACAAAAAAGAACAACGGGATTCAAAAAGTCTTTTGTCCGTCGGCTACCAGGGAGGGAATGCCATGTCACGGAAGAAGCTCTCGCGCCGAGAATTCGTCGCAGCGACAGCGCTGTCATCGGCCGCGCTGATTACAGCCCCCTACGTGCGTGGCGCCTACGCAGCCGGAAAGCTCTCGATGGGCTTCTGGGATCACTGGGTGCCCGGCGCGAACAGTGCGTCCACCGAGCTGGTCAATGAATGGGCTGCCAAGGAGAAGGTCGAGGTCCAGATCGACTACATCACCAGCCAGGGCAACAAGAACATCGTCACCATCGCCGCCGAGGCGCAGGCGAAATCCGGTCACGATATTTTCCAGATGCCGACATGGTGGCCGCAGGCCAACGCCGAGTTGCTCGAGCCGGTCAACGACATCATGGATCCGCTCCTCAAGCTGAACGGCGATGTCAACGGCACGGTGAAATATCTCGGCCAGGCCGGCGGCAAATGGCTCGGCGTTCCCGCCAGCGTCGGGAGCCAGATCAAGGGTCCCTGCTCACGCATCGACCTGATGAAGAAACACGCCAACATCGACGTGCAGGAGATGTATCCGGTCGGAGGCGAGCCGAAAGCCGATAACTGGACCCTCGATACGTTCCTCAAGGCGGCTGAAGCCTGCCACAAGGCCGGATTCCCGTTCGGTATCGGCCTTGGCGAAACCAGCGACAGCGTCGACACCGCCGGCGCGATCTTCCAGTCGTTCGGCGCGCAGCTGGTCGATGCCAAGGGCAATCTTACCGTCAAGACCGACGCGGTGCGCCAGGCCCTCGACTACTACAAGAAGCTGCTCGCCTTCCTGCCGCCCGATGTGGCGGCATGGGACGACGCTTCCAACAACAAGTGGCTGGTCGCCGGCAAGGGCGCGATGATCCTGAATCCGCCGAGCGCGTGGGCGGTCGCCAAGCGCGATGCTCCGCAAGTCGCCGAGCAGTGCTGGACGCACGGGTTCCCGGCCGGGCCGAAGGGACGCTTCGCGCCCTACCTGCCGTTCTTCTGGTCGATCTGGTCGTTCTCGAAGAACAAGGAGGCGGCCAAGAGCCTGCTGTCCCACCTGTCGCAACCCGCGTCGATCGAGAAGATGGTGGTCGCAAGCGGTGGCTATGACCTGCCGGCCTACGAAAAGCTCACGACCTTGAAGGTCTGGGCGGAGCAAGCGCCGCCAAAGGGGACGCTCTACCACTATCCGAACCCCTACAAGCACCAGACGCTGTCGATTGCGGCCTCGCCCGCGCCGCCCAAGATCGCGCAGCAGATCTACTTCCAGGCCACGCTGACCAAGATGTGCCTGCGGTACTACCAGGGTGAAAGCATGGAAAAGACGCTCGCCTGGGCCGAGGGCGAGTGCGAAGGCTTCATGCGAAGCTGACGACAAGCGAGGTCTCGCGCGACCACCCGTAATGTTGGCTGCGCGAGGTCCCGTCTTCACATCCCAGCCGCCGAACCGGCGAGCTGTGCAACCAACCCCCGCGAGGGACCTGCGTTATGGTTGATGTCGCATTCCAATCCAATCGCGCAGCCGCTGCCCAGACGGGACGAAGGCGCGTCGGCCTGCGCAACGCACTGCGGCGCAAGTCGATGGCCGCGTTCCTGATGACCTTGCCGCTGATCCTCCTGATCGCGATCCTGGTGCTCTACCCGGCCCTCTACTCCTTGCACCTCGCAACGCTGAACAAGGCGATGACGAAGTTCGTCGGGTTCGGCAATTTCGAGTTCCTGTTCAAGCGCGACACCTTCTGGCTGGTGGTCAAGCAATCCTGCATTTTCGCGATCTCGGCGGTGATCTTCAAAGCCCTGATCGGCTTCATCGTCGCGCATTTCGTGCACAACGTACCCGCCAACAAGCAGCGCAAGTGGCGCGGCATGCTGCTGGTGCCATGGGTGATCCCGCCGGCGATGAGCACGCTGGCGTGGCTCTGGCTGTTCGACCCCTCCTACAGCGCCTTCAACTACACGCTTTCCTTCTTCGGCATCGGGCCGATCCCGTGGACCGGCGATGCGATGTGGGCGCGCTTCTCGGTGATCCTGGTCAACGTCTGGTACGGCGCGCCATTCTTCATGATCATGTATCTGGCGGCGTTGAAATCGGTACCCGACCAACTTTATGAGGCGGCCGCGATCGACGGCGCCAATTGGTGGCAGCGCATCTGGTACGTGACGCTGCCGATGATGCGCAACATCATCGCGATCACGACGCTGTTCTCGCTGATCGTGACCTTCGCCAACTTCGACATCGTGCGCATCCTGACCGCGGGCGGGCCGCTCGACCACACCCATATCTTCGCCACCTGGGCGTTCCGGGTCGGCATCGAGGGCAGCGATGTGCCGCTCGGTGCCAGCGTTTCGCTGTTCATGGTGCCGATCCTCGCGGTCGCGGCGATCTTCATCCTGCGCGACATCACCAAACGCGGGAACGAAGCCTGATGAGCTCCCTGACGATCGACAAGTCCGGACCGACCCGCAAGGTCAAGTACGGCAGCATGAGCCGCGACCGCGCCTGGGCGCTACGCTGGTCCTATTTCTTCCTGGTGCTGTTTGCGATCTTCTCGCTGACGCCGCCGATCTACATGCTGATCACCTCGCTGAAGAGCAGCGCCGAGATCTCGGCCGCGACCAATCCGTGGTGGGTCTATCATCCGACACTCAGCAACTACATCGAGCTGCTGACCTCGAACCAGTTCCTGCGCTTCTTCTGGAATTCGGCCTGGGTCTCGATCATCGTGGTCACCATCACGATGCTGATCAGCGTGCCGGCGGCCTTCGCGCTGGCGCGGATGAAATTCTGGGGCTCGGCGACGCTCGCGACCGGCGTATTCCTCACCTATCTCATTCCGGACAGCCTGCTGTTCATTCCGCTGTTCAAGATGTTCGCCGTGTTCGGCGACTGGACCGGCATCCAGCTCGTCAATCGCTGGTACGTGCTGCTGTTCATCTACCCGACGCTGACGGTGCCGTTCTGCACCTGGATCATGATCGGCTATTTCGCGTCGATCCCGAAGGAGCTCGACGAGGCGGCGATCATCGACGGCGCGAGCTGGTTCCAGACGCTGACCCGGATCTTCATCCCGGTCGCGCTGCCCGGCCTGATCGCGGCCACGATCTTTGCCTTCACCGTCTCCTGGGCTCAGTTCCTCTATCCGCTGGTGTTCACGACCTCGACCGATCAGCTGGTGCTGCCGGTCGGCATCATCACGACCCTGATCAAGGGTGACGTCTTCAACTGGGGACAGATCATGACCGGCGCCCTGCTCGGCGCCGCGCCGCCGCTGATCATCTATGCCTTCCTGATGGACTACTACATTGCCGGCCTGACCGCCGGTGCGACAAAGGGTTGAACTTATGGCTGACGTCAGTTTGCGGAAGGTTGTGAAGCGTTACGATGAGGTCGAGGCGGTGCGCGGCATCGACCTTGATATCGCCGACCATGAGTTCGTGGTGTTGGTCGGGCCGAGCGGCTGCGGCAAGTCGACGACGCTGCGGATGATCGCCGGCCTCGAGGACATTTCCGACGGCGACATCATGATCGGCGGCGACGTCGTCAACGACGTGCCGCCGAAGGACCGCGACATCGCGATGGTGTTCCAGAACTACGCGCTCTATCCGCATATGACCGTTGCCGAGAACATGTCGTTCGGTCTGCGGCTGAAGCACTATCCCAAGGCCGAGATCAAGAGCCGGGTCACCGAGGCCGCCCGCATGCTCGACATCACCGATCTGATCGACCGCAAGCCGAAGCAGCTCTCCGGCGGCCAGCGCCAGCGCGTCGCGATGGGACGGGCGATCGTGCGCAATCCGAAGGTGTTCCTGTTCGACGAGCCGCTGTCCAACCTCGACGCCAAGCTGCGCGTGCAGATGCGGATCGAGATCAAGAAGGTGCACCAGAAGGTCCGCACCACCACGGTCTACGTCACCCACGACCAGGTCGAGGCGATGACGCTCGCCGACCGCGTGGTGGTGATGAATCACGGCAGGATCGAGCAGATCGGCACGCCTAACGAGCTCTACCACAAGCCGGCGACCCGGTTCGTCGCAAGCTTCATCGGCTCGCCCGCGATGAATTTCGTGCCCTGTCGGCTCGAGGATACCGGCGGCAAGCTCAACGTGCGGCTGACCGATCGCCTCGCCTTCGCGCTGCCGCCGGCACGCGCCGCCCGCTACCAGGCTCTCCCCCGCACCGACAAGCTGTTGCTGGGCATCCGGCCCGAGCACGTCATGGAGGCTCGGCCGCATGCCGAACCGGGCATCGAGCCGTTCGACGCGATGCTCGACGTCACCGAGCCGATGGGGATGGAGACCCTGGTCTATTTCACGCTCGAGGGCAACCAGGTCTGCGGCCGGGTCAATCCCAATGCTGGTGCGCAGGATGGCAGCCCGCTCCGATTGGCTGTGGACCTCAACAATATGCATTTGCTAAACGAGGTGACCGGCGTCGTCCTTTGACGGCGCACAAGAAACCTCAAGGGCAGGAAATGGCCACCAACAAGAAGAAGATTTTCGTCACCCAGACTTTGTCACCGGGGGCGCGGGTGCTCCTCAACGAGCGGGACGACGTAGAACTCATCGAATTTCCCAACCTGATCTCCGCCAAGGACTTTCAGACCATGCTCGAGCAGCATGCGCCGGTCCATGGCGTGGCGCTCGGCGCAACCCGCTTCGGCGAGGCGGAGCTGGAGGCGTCCAAGGGCATGATGGTGGTGACCCGGATCGGTGTCGGCTATGACGCCGTCGACGTTCCGGCGCTGTCGCGCCGCAAGGTGCCGCTGATGGTCGCAGGCACCGCGAACTCGCCGTCGGTCGCCGAACAAGCTGTGTTCATGATGCTGACGCTGGCCAAGCGCGCGCAGGAAATGCACACGATGGTCAAGGACGGCACTTGGGCGAGCCGGCTCGGCGTGCTGCCGTTCGATCTCTACGGCAAGACCGTCCTGATCGTTGGCTTCGGCCGCATCGGCACCCGCACCGCCAAGCGCTGCCTCGCCATGGAAATGAACGTGCTGGTCTACGATCCCTACAAGCCCGCCAGCGAGATCACGGCTGCCGGCTGCGAGGCCGTGTCGAACCTCGAAGCGGCGCTGCCGCGGGCGGACTTCGTCACGATCCATTGCCCGAAGAATCCCGAAACCGTCGGGCTGTTCAACGCCGCGCGGATCAGGCTGATGAAGCCGACCGCCTATCTCATCAACACCGCCCGCGGCGGCATCGTCGACGAGAAGGCGCTGCACGACGCGCTGGTGTCGGGCAAGCTCGCCGGCGCCGGCCTCGACGTGTTCGAGGTCGAACCGCCGCCGGTCGGCCAGCCCCTGCACGCTTTGCCCAACGTGATCATGGCGCCGCATGTGGCCGGCGTCACGGTCGAGGCCGTCGATCGCATGAGCGAGCAGACCGCACGCAATATCCTGAGCGTGCTGGATGGCAATCCGCTGCGCCAGAACGTGATCAACCAGGACGTCCTCGGCTGAGCTTTCAGCCTTCCTCGTTTGCGCCGCGGCCGATCCGAAAGGATCGGCCCGGCGATGCGGAGTACCCACATGGCTTTCAAGGAATTCGGCAACTACGATGCGGTCGGTCTCGCCGAGCTCGTTCGCAACAAGGACGTGACGCCGAAGGAGCTGCTCGACGAGGCGATCGCGCGCACCGCCGCCGTCGATCCCAAGATCAACGCTGTCGTCGTCAAGCATTACGACTATGCCGAGCGCCAGATCGCCAAGGGGCTGCCTGACGGTCCCTTCACGGGCGTGCCGTTCCTGCTGAAGGACCTCGATCTGCTCGAGGGCACACGCACCACGTCGGGCGCCAGCCTGCTGAAGGACTTCGTTGCCGATCACAACGGCACCCTGACCCAGCGCTTCCTCGATGCCGGGCTTGCGATCTTCGGCAAGAGCTCGAGCCCGGAATTCGGGCTGATGCCGACGACGGAATCCCGCCTGTTCGGCCCGACCCGCAATCCCTGGAATCTCGACCATTCCTCCGGCGGCTCGTCCGGCGGCGCTGGGGCTGCGGTCGCGGCCCGCATCCTGCCCGTCGCGCATGCCAGCGACGGCGGCGGGTCGATCCGGATCCCCGCCTCCGCCTCCGGGGTGTTCGGCATGAAGCCGACGCGCGCCCGCAACCCGGTGGGTCCCGATCGCGGCGAAGGCTGGGGCGGCTTCTCCGTCGGCCATGTGCTCAGCATCAGCGTCCGCGACAGCGCGGTGATGATGGATGCGATCCACGGTCCGGAGCCGTCGAGCCTCTATGTCGCGCCGCCGCCGGAGCGACCGTTCTCGCAGGAAGTCGGCCGCGATCCCGGCCATTTGCGCATCAGCTTCACCGACAAGTCGCCCTACGGCGATGCCATCGATCCCGAGATCGCCGCGGCGGTCCGCGACGTAGCCAAGCTGCTGGCGGGGCTCGGCCATCATGTCGAGGAGCGTGCGCCGCCGCTGGCGGCCGATCCCGCCGCGGTCATGACGACCATCGTCGGCGGCAACACGGCGCTGACGATCCGTCTGCTCGAGCAGCGCGTCGGGCGCACCCTGACGTCGGACGATGTCGAGCGGCTCACGCTCGCCAGCGCCCAGAATGCGACCAAGATGAACCCGGCCGACTACGTGGCAGCGCAGCTTGCAGCGTTCCAGATCTCGCGCGCGCTTGCGACCTTCTTCGAAGGTTGCGACATCTTCCTCAGCCCGACGCTGTGCGCGCCGCCGCTCCGCCTCGGCGAGCTGAACACGATGTCCGAGGACCTCGGTCACATCGCGCCGGTGCTGCGCCGCTACATGCCGGGCACCTCGATGTTCAACATGTCCGGACAGCCGGCGATGTCGGTGCCGCTGGCCTGGAACAAGGCCGGTCTGCCGCTCGGCATGATGTTCGCGGCCAAGCTCGGCGAGGAAGGACTGCTGTTCCGCCTGGCCGGCCAGCTCGAACAGGTCCGCCCCTGGAAGGACCGGCGTCCGCCGGTTTGTGCCTGACGACGCTTTCAAGCGAAGTGGATCCGCTTCGCGTCACGACTGCGCGCCAGAACCAGCGGGGCTGACAAAGGATAGTCAGATCAGGTAGATAGGGAGGGCGTCGGCACGATTCCGCGCGCCGTCAGCCTGGGAGACCAAACCGTGAATGATCCGACCGACAATGCGCTGGCCGCAATCGCGAGCATTCTCGACCAGACGACCACACCTCCCGAGACCTCCAAATCGACCGACAAGACGGCGGACAAGGCAGTTGAGCCCGCAGCGGAGCCGCCGGCGTCCATAGCGATGCCGCCGCCTTTGCCGCCGTCCATCCAGGTCGTGTCCGTCACGTCCGTGTCCGTCGAGGCCGCGCCTGCCGAGCCACCTTCGATCGAGGAGCCAGAGCCGGTCGAACAGCCCGAGGCAAGTAAAGCTGAAGCAGGTGAACCGGAGCCAACCGAACCGGAGCCGAGCCAGCCGGAAGCGGAGCCGGAGCCGATCCAGCCGCCGCCCCAACCGATCGAGGCCAATGGTTATTCCAAGTCCGGCCCAGGTCCGATGGCCGCGCTGCGCTTCCGCTGGACGGTGCGCCAGGACGGCGCCCAATATTATGTCGACGAGACCGTCGGCGAGGCATCGACCCCACTCGTCAACGGCCCGATGGACAGGGATGCCGCGATCAAATTCGTCGACGATCGCGAGGCCCAAGCGCGGCGGCGCTTCGAGCATTTCAAGCACGAGATGCTCAGCCGCACTGCAAGCGTCGTTCAGGCGAGCAAGGACAGCAACGAGGCCTGAGACGCGATACGTGCCCTTCGGGCATCGCAATCAAATGCGGATGGAGAAGACCTCGATGTTTCGCGCGCTGGCCGGCCTCGCCTTCGCCTTGCTCCTGTCCACCGCGCACGCGCAGCAGGCGCCGTCCCGGCTCGATGAGATCGTCAAACGCGGCAGCCTGCGTGTCGGCATGACCGGCGACTATTTGCCCTTCACCTATCTCGACAAGGAGACCAAGGCCTTCCGCGGCTTCGATGTCGACATGGCGCAATCGCTCGGCAAGGCGCTCGGCGTAAAGGTCGAGTTCGTGCAGACGTCGTGGCCGCAAATGACCAGGGATTTCGAGGCCGACGATTTCGACATCGCGATGGGCGGCGTCTCCATCACCTTCGATCGGCAGAAGAAGGGTCTGTTCTCGACGCCGATCATGCGCGAAGGCAAGACGCCGATCGCGCGCTGCGCCGACAAGGGCAAGTTTGAGACGATCGCCGAGATCGACAAACCCGGCACCCGAGTCATCGTCAATCCCGGCGGCACCAACGAGCGCTTCGCGCGCGCCCACGTGAAAACCGCCGAGATCCGCGTCTTCAACGACAACACCAAGGTCTTCGACGAGATCGCCAAGGGCGACGCCGACCTGATGATGACCGATGCGTCCGAGACGCGCTATCAGCAGAAGCTGCATTCCGGCGTGCTGTGCGCCGTGCATCCCGATAAGCCGTTCGACTTCGCGGAAAAGGCCTATTGGATGCAGCGCGACGTCGCCTTGAAAGCGTTCGTCGACCAATGGCTTCACATCGCGCGCGAAGATGGCAGCTACGCGAAGATCTACGCTGCATGGTTCGAATAGCCCGCGCCACGCTCAAAATTTGAAGCGCACGGCCTGAAACCAGACCGCAATCCAGCGATTTGAACCTTAGCCGCAAGGATACGACTCATGTTCTGACCGTGATCTGGGACACGTTCAACGGGGTGGTCACCGGATAGCCTTGCGAACGAGGCTCCCTGCACCGGAGGTCGAGATGAGAAAGCTTCTGGCGATCGCCACGCTCGTGCTGGCAAGCACGGCCGCAGCGCAGGCGCAGTACACATTCGATTACGGCGGCCGCACTATTCGCATCGATCCCGATCGCGGCACGGTTTCGATCCCCGGCGTCTACGACAATACTCCCCGCCGCACCAAACGCGCCAAAAGCGAGGACACCGAGCAGAAGCGCAAGGCTCCGAAGGAAGCCAACACGAACGCCAAGTCGGACACTAAGTCGGACACTAAGACGAATTCCCAGGCCGCGCCGCCCAGCGCGCCAGCAGCGGCTGCTCCGCCTGCCGTCGATCAGGCCGCCGTCCCGCCGGCGCCTGCCGCAACAACGACGGAGCCGGCCAGCACGGGCGTTGCGGCCACGCCGCCTTCAGCTACAGCCGCGACCACACCCCCGCCGCCCGCGGCGCCAGCCGTCCAGCAAACTGCGCCGGCTGCAAAGCACACCACCGCTCCAACGGTTGGCGCCGCCTCGCCGAGCGCTCCGGTGCCCAAGCCGCTCGCCAATCCCGTGCAAGCAGCGAACTCGCCGCTCGGCGTCTGGCTCACCGAAGAGAAGGAAGGCAAAATCCGCATCGAGCAATGCGGCGCCAATCTCTGTGGCTACGCCGTCGACAAGAAATCGAACGCCAACGGCGAACAGGTGCTGATCAACATGAAGCCGGGCAAGGACAAATGGAGCGGCCGCATCTTCGATCCGAACAGCGGCAGCACCTACGATTCCAACATCGCGATGAAGAGCCCGGACACGCTGCGCGTCCAGGGCTGTGCGTTCGGCGGCATGTTCTGCGGCGGCCAGACATGGACGCGGGTGAATTGATTGCCTGCAAATCGTAGCCCGGATGGAGCGAAGCGTAATCCGGGATTTTCACCATGGGAGAGACCGCCCCGGATTGCGCTTCGCTCCATCCGGGCTACGGTCTCATAAAATCAAAAGCCCCGCCTGATAGCGGGGCTTTCATCTTGCGAACTGCTACGGCTGCTCAGCCGACCTTGCCGTTGTATTCCTCGTCGGTGACGTGCTCCATCCAGGTCGAATAGACGCCATCGAGCGCCTCCTGCATGGCGATGTGGGTCATGCTGTTGTCCGGCGAGGCGCCGTGCCAGTGCTTCTCGTTCGGCGGAATCCAGACGACATCGCCGGGACGAATCTCCCTGATCGGGCCGCCCTTGGCCTGCACGCGCCCGATGCCGGAGATCACATACAGCGTCTGCCCGAGCGGATGGGTGTGCCAGGCGGTGCGTGCGCCGGGCTCGAACGACACGCGCGAGGCGTTCAGCCGCGCCGGCGCAGGCGCCATGTTGATCGGGTCCTGCAGCACCGTGCCGGTAAAATTCTCCTTCGGCGCGCGGCGGGTCGGCCGCGAGCCGGAAACGTGGATGTCCATGGGGTTACCTCCCTTTCTTGACGTTATTTCTTGGTGGCGGCGTAGCGTGCCTTGGTCTCGGCATTCATCGGATACAGGCCGGGCAGCTGGGCGCCATTGTTCACCTCGTTGACGATCCAGGCTTCCATCCGTTCCTGCTCCGGCCCCTCGGCCAGCACGTGATCGAGGAACGCCTGCGGGATCAGCACCGCGCCGTCCTGGTCGGCCACCACGACGTCGTTCGGGAATACGGCAACGCCGCCGCAGCCGATCGGTTCGCCCCAGCCGACGAAGGTCAGACCTGCGACTGACGGCGGAGCCGCGTAGCCGTCGCACCACACCGGCAGGCCGGTGCCGAGCACGCCCTCGACGTCGCGCACCACGCCATCGGTGATCAGCGCCGTCACCCCGCGCTTGGCCATGCGGGCGCAGAGGATGTCGCCGAAAATGCCGGCATCGGTGATGCCCATGGCATCGACCACGGCAATGCAGCCCGCCGGCATCGCCTCGATCGCGGTGCGGGTCGAGATCGGCGACGACCAGGATTCCGGCGTCGCCAGATCCTCACGGGCCGGCACGAATCGCAGCGTGAAGGCCGGTCCGACCAGCCGCTTCTGCCCGGGCTTCAAGGGCTTGGTACCGCGCATCCAGATGTTGCGCAGGCCCTTCTTGAGCAGGACGGTGGTGATGGTGGCGGTGGACACGTGCGACAGCGTCGCGATCGCTTCGGCGGACAGTGACATCTGGAAAGCTTGCTCCGATGGGAGGAAAAGACCGGCGCATGTTGCCGGGCAAAGGCCTTGCGTCAAGGGCTGCGCGAAAAAGCTGCGATCATCCAGATTTATCGCCGGCATGCCGATTAATTTATTGAAGTTGCTGCATCATTTTGCACGAAGCGAATTCCGTTTTATCTCGAAACACGCTAGCTTGATGGCTGACGACAGCGCTTGACCCAATGGCCGAACCCTTAAGTCCTCCCCGCCTTTTGCCGAGTGGCGACAGCGCCATCACGGTGGAATTCAGCCGCACCATCGACGACGCCGCCAACCGGCGGGTGCTGGCGCTCGACCGCGTGATATCCGCCGAGCCGATCGCCGGCATCACCGAGACCGTGCCGACCTACCGGTCGCTGCTGGTGCATTACGACCCCGTGCAGATCACTTTCGATGGGCTGGGCGAGCAGCTGCTGGCACGCGCCGCCAAGGCGCCGCCGACCGAGACCGGAACGCGGCGCTGGCGGATTCCCGTGACCTATGGCGGCGAGCATGGCATCGATCTCGAGGACGTCGCGAAGGCGCTCAAAACCACGCCCGACCAGATCGTGGCACGCCACGTCGCCGGCGACTATCGGGTCGCCATGATCGGCTTCACGCCGGGCTGGTCCTATCTCAGCGGACTGGAGAAGTTCCTGCACATGCCGCGGCGCAAGGATCCGCGGCTACTGACCCCGGCCGGCACCATTTCGATCGGTGGCATCCAGACCGGCGTGCAGTGCCTGGCTGGCCCGAGCGGCTGGCACCTGCTCGGCCGCACCCCGGTGCGAACCTACCAGTTGCATCGCGATCCGACCTTCCTGCTGGAGCCGGGCGACGCCATCACCTTCGCCGCGATCGACGCCAAGACGTTTGCCGAGCAGGACCGCGCCGCCGAGGCCGGCGAGTTCGTCGCCGAACTGGTGACGCCATGAGCAAGCTCGTCGTCACCTCGATCGGCCCGGCGAGCTCGGTGCAGGACGCTGGTCGTCCGGGCTCGCAGCGCTACGGTCTCGTGCCGAGCGGCGCGATGGACCGGCTTTCGCTGGCGGCCGCCAACACGCTGGTCGGCAACGAGCTGTTCGCCGCCGCGGTGGAGATCGGCCCGTTCGGCGCCAGCTTCACCGCGCGCGGGGGCGCGGTGCGCGTCGCCCTCGCCGGCGCGTCGCGCAATGCGGATATCGGCGGCCGGCCGGTCGCGTTCGACAGTTCGGCAACGCTTGCCGAAGGTGAGACGCTCAATCTCGGCTTCGCCCGCAGCGGCTCGTTCAGCTATCTCGCAATCGAGCACGGCATCGAAGGCGAGCCGATGTTCGGCAGCCTCGCCGTCAACGCCCGCGCCGGGCTCGGCAGCCCCTACCCGCGGCCGCTGCAAAGCGGCGACGAGTTGACGACGCAGGCCGCAAGTGGCGCGCCAGAACGCCGCATCGAATTGCCGGCCGCGACCGATGCGCCGATCCGCATCGTGTTCGGCCCGCAGGACGACGAGTTCGCCGAGGACCACAAGAAGCTGTTGGTCGACAGCGAGTGGAAGATCTCGGCGACCAGCGACCGCATGGGCTATCGCCTCGAAGGTCCCGCCATCAAGCATCTCGACGGCCACAACATCGTCTCCGACGGCACCGTGAACGGCAGCATCCAGGTGCCCGGCAACGGGCAGCCGATCGTGCTGATGCCGGACCGCGGCACCAGCGGCGGCTATCCGAAGATCGCAACCGTGATCACGGCCGATTTCGGCCGCTTCGCGCAGATCTCGGCCGGCCGACCGTTCCGCTTCAAGGCGGTGACGATGGCGGAAGCGCAGGCCGAGTCGATCAAGTTCCACGAGCTGCTGCGTTCCCTGCCCGACCGCCTCCGCGGCATTGAGGATTTTGGCCTCAACATCGAAGCGCTGCGGGATGCGAATGTCGCGGGTCAGGCCGTCAACGCCGTCGATGTGTCGACCTGGCAAGTTGCGCTACCCTGAATCTGTACAACAACAGACGGATCGATCGTCATGACCTCAACCATCGACCTCAATTGCGATCTCGGCGAAAGCTTTGGCCCCTGGGAAATGGGCAATGATGCCGCGATGATCGAGCTTGCGACCTCGGTCAACGTCGCCTGCGGCTTTCATGCCGGCGACGCCGACATCATGCGCAAGACGGTTGAGCTGGCGAAGGCGCGCGGCGTCAGCGTCGGCGCCCATCCCGGCTATCGCGATCTGCACGGCTTTGGCCGCCGTCCGATGCCGGGACTGACGTCCTCGGAGATCGAGAACCTGATCGCTTACCAGATCGGCGCTTTGCAGGCGATCGCGACCGCGGCCGGCCACAAGGTCACCCATGTGAAGGCGCATGGCGCGATTTCCAACGTCGCTTGCGAGGACGACATGACCGCAAGGGCGATCGCCAATGCGATCAAGGCGGTCGACCCCAATCTCATCTTCGTGGTGCTCGCCAACTCGAAGCTGGTGCGCGCAGGTGAAGCGGCGAATCTGCGGATGGCGCATGAGGTGTTCGCCGACCGCGCCTATGAGGACGACGGCAACCTGGTGTCGCGCAAGAAGCCCGGCGCGGTGCTGCACGATCCCAAGGCGATTGCGGATCGTGTGGTGCGGATGGTGCAGGACGGCGCGGTCGTCTCGGTCACCGGCAAGGTGATCAAGATGCAGACCGATACCGTCTGCATCCATGGCGACACGCGTGGCGCCGTCGAGATCGCGCGCGGCCTGCGCGAGGCGCTGAAGCAGGCGGGCATCACCGTTGCGCCGTTCAAGACCGCGCATTGAGCCGCGAACGCATCGATCAAAAAAGGGCCGGTCGCCGCGCCGGCCCTTTTAGATTCCGTTAAGAGTCTTCTTAAACCCAAACTTGCCGTTTGATTGTTAGGTGCAGCTTCCGAGCCTTTGATTGTCCTCTTAGGAAATTGGGTACGAAAGCATGTTCCGCACCAGCCTCTCTCTCACCATTGCCGCGGTTGCTACCGCCGCCTTCACCAGCGCGGCATCCGCCGGCTGCTACAGCTGCTATACGCCGCCGCCCCAGCCGTGCACGACCTGCTATCAGGTGCAGAGCGTGCCGCCGCAGTATCGCACGGTGCAGGAGACCGTCATGGTGGCGCCGGGCCGCGTCGTCGCGCATCGCACGCCGGCACAGTATCGCACCGTGATGGTGCCGAGGACGGTGATGGTCGCGCCCGAAGGCGTCGCCTATGAGCGCATCCCGCCGCAATACGCCACCCAGGAGCGCACCCAGATGGTCTCGCCGGGCTATTCCTACTACGCGCCGGTTCAGCCGACCTGCAGCACCTGCGGCGGCGACTACGGATACGGATACGGTCGCGGCTACGGCTACTGAGCTGTCAGCACATAGCCAACACAAAGCCGCCGCCTGAGGACATCAGACGGCGGCTTTTGAATTTTCCGAAGGGCTCAGAACGGGTGGACGGACAGCGTGCCAAACACGATGGCCGCGATCACCGCAAAGGCGCTGTACAGCGCCGCCGTGTGAATTCCGGTCCCGGACTTCCGTGAAATGTTTCGCGCGTAAAGGTGCAGGCGGGCCTCCGCCGATAGCTCGCGCATGGTCGATCTCCAACGCCCCATTCTCGGACATATGGAATATCGTTCGCGTCCGGATTCAAGCGGGCGGCAAAAATAGCGATGCCGCCGCCTTCGGGAACTCGGTTCCGAGAGGAATATTCCTTCTCGCGCGCTCGGCCGAGAATCCTATTCGCTGCAATTCGAGGCGTCGGGAACCCGCGCCAGTCCCGTAATAACCGAAAATCTCGAAAACAACCCCATGCAAAGTAGCCGGAGGTGGATAGCCGAGGCGCTGCCGCTGCCGCGTCTGTTGCCGGTGGATTGCGTCGCGCTCAGGCCTTCCAGCGCCCGATCTTGAACGCCGCCAGATGGCCCGGAACGTCGCTCGGGTCGAACGGCGGGCCGGCGAACGCCCCGATGGCGCTGGAAGCGCCGGCCGGGCGGCCCGATGCGGCGTCGTAGAGATCGGGCCTGAACACGGCCAGGGCGGTCTTCAGCGCCTCCGGCCGGTACGGCGTTTGGCCCCAGCGAACCATCTGCGCATAGAGCCAGGCCGCCTGCCCCGGATCAGGCCGCGCCGCTGCCTCGCGCCCGACCAGCAGATAGCGATTGCTCTCGCGCATGGTGCCGTCGGGCGAGATCTTCAGGTGGCCATCGAGCGTACGCTGGATGACACTGGCATCGACACCGATCCGCTCGGGCTGCGCCAGGATGCGCGCGACCTCGGACCGGTTCTCGGGCCGCTCGATGAACTCCACGGCGCGCAGATGCGCACGCACCAGCGCCGCCACGATGTCGGGATGCTTCTCCGACCAGCTCTGCCGCACTGCCAGCACCTTTTCCACCGCGCTGAGCAGGATGTCGGAGACGAAGTGCAGGATGTGGCCGATGCCGAGATCGACCGCGATCGAATTCCAGGGGGCGCCGACGCAGAACGCGTCGACATGGCCGTTGGCAAGACTGTCGACCATGTAGGGCGGCGGCAGCACCACGAGCTGAACATCCTCGTCGGGATCGACGCCGCCGGCGGCCATCCAGAACCGCAACTGATAGTTGTGGGTCGAGAACGGAAAGGTCATGCCGAAGGTCAGCGGCTCCGCCCCGCTCTTGCGCCGCTTGGCCACCACGCGGGCGAGCGCCTGTGCGGTTGCCATCGGATCGAAGCGGTCGCCGTCGAGCTCTTCCATCAGCGCGGCATGAAGCGCCGGCGATACCGTGATGGCATTGCCGTTCAGCCCGAGGTTGAAGGGCGCCGCGATCGGCACCCTGACGTGACCGAGCCCGAGGCTCGAGGCGATCGCCACCGGCGCCAGCAGATGAGCGGCGTCGAACAGGCCGATGTTGAGCTTGTCGCGGACGTTCGACCACGACACTTCCCGCACCAGCGTGACGTCGAGGCCTTCGGCCGCCGCGAATCCCTTGTCGACGGCAACGATCAGCGCAGCAGCGTCGACCAGCGGAATGAACCCGATGCGCAATGGTGTGGTCATTTCAGGAGCTCCGACGCCGTCAGGATCGATTGCGCGATCTCTCCGATTTTCTTTTTCTCGCGCATCGCGGTCGAGCGCATCAGCACGTAGGCCTCTTCCTCGGTCAGCCCCTTCACCTTCATCAGGATGCCCTTGGCGCGGTCGATCACCTTGCGCTCCTCCAGCGCGTGCTTGGTGCGGTCGAGCTCGTCCTGCAGCTTGGCGAAGGCATTGAAGCGGGAGACGCAGAGATCGAGGATCGGCTTCATCCGCTCCTTCTTGAGACCGTCGACGATGTAGGCGGAGACGCCCGCCTCCACCGAGGCCTGGATCGAGGCGGCGTCGCTCTGGTCGACGAACATCGCGATCGGCCGGCGGACGGCACGGCTGACCTGGAACATTTGTTCCAGCACGTCGCGACTGGGGTTCTCGAGGTCGATGACGATGATCTCGGGGTCGAGCGCATAGATTCGCGAGAGCAGGCTCTGCATCTCGCTGATATGCACGACGTCCGTATACCCGGCCTCCCGCAGTCCCTCCTCCAGGATGGCCGCTCGGATCGGGCTCTCGTCGACTATGACGATCTTGGGAGACGATTCAGCGCTCATCGACAACTCTTAAGGCCCGGCAGATGCATCCATATCATGCCGGAAGCCCCGGGAAAGGGTTGTAATTCTCGGCAATTGGGACTAGCTCCTGCCCATTCATCAGGCAGATCAGAGATATGCAAGAGGCCGCCGCGCCGAAAGTGAGCTTTGTGTCCTTGGGCTGCCCCAAGGCGCTGGTCGATTCCGAGCGCATCATCACCCGGCTGCGCGCGGAAGGCTATGAGCTGGCGCGCAAGCATGACGGCGCCGACATCGTCATCGTCAACACCTGCGGCTTCCTCGACAGCGCCAAGCAGGAATCGCTCGCCGCAATCGGCGAGGCGATGGCCGAGAACGGCAAGGTCATCGTCACCGGCTGCATGGGCGCCGAGCCGGAGCAGATCGAGAGCGCCTATCCCGGCGTGCTCTCGATCACGGGGCCGCAGCAATATGAGAGCGTGCTGGATGCCGTGCACCGCGCGCTGCCGCCGGCGCACAACCCGCATATCGACCTGGTGCCGCCGCAGGGCGTCAAGCTGACGCCACGGCACTACGCGTATTTGAAGATTTCCGAAGGCTGCAACAACCGCTGCAGCTTCTGCATCATCCCGAAGCTGCGCGGCGATCTGGTGTCGCGGCCGGCCAATGACGTGCTGCGCGAGGCCGAGAAGCTGGTGAAGGCCGGCGTCAAGGAATTGCTCGTCATCTCGCAGGACACCTCGGCCTATGGCGTCGACCTGAAATACGCCGAGAGCCCGTGGCAGGACCGCAGCGTCCGCGCAAAATTCTTCGATCTCGCCAAGGAGCTTGGCGAGCTCGGCGCCTGGGTGCGGCTGCAATATGTCTACCCCTACCCGCATGTCGACGAGGTCATCGGCCTGATGACCGAGGGCAAGGTGTTGCCCTATCTCGACATCCCGTTCCAGCATGCAAGCCCCGACGTGCTGCGCGCGATGAAGCGCCCGGCTGCGCAGGAGAAGACGCTGGCTCGCATCCAGAAATGGCGTGAAGCGTGCCCCGAGCTGACGCTGCGCTCGACCTTCATCGTCGGTTTCCCCGGCGAGACCGATTCCGATTTCGCCTATCTGCTCGACTGGCTCGATGAAGCGGAAATCGATCGCCTCGGCTGCTTCAAATACGAGCCGGTTGCCGGCGCCGCGTCGAACGCGATTCCCAATGCCGTGCCCGACGAGGTCAAGCAGGAGCGCTGGAATGCGCTGATGGCGCGGCAGCAGAAGATCTCCGCGAGGCGCCTGAAGCGCAAGGTCGGCACCCGCCAGCAGGTCATCATCGACGAGGTCGGCCCCACGGTGGCGAAGGGCCGGTCAAAGGCCGACGCGCCCGAGATCGACGGCGCCGTCTACCTCACTAGCCGCCGCCCGCTGAAGGTCGGCGAGATCGTGACCGCCAAGATCGAGCGCTCCGACCAATACGACCTGCACGGCAGCGTCGTCGGATTCTAGCTCCAGTCCGCTCCTTCGAGACCTCCGCGGATGCCAAACGGCGTCCGTTGCTAGACGGAACTCAAGCGTCTCCGACAAATCGTTGGTCCAGGAGGAATACGATGAGCCGAGCAGATCTTTTGAGACAGGCGGAGAATGCGGAGCGCCACGCTGACCAAGCCACCGATGAGGAAATCAAGAGCGCGCTAAAGAAGGCCGCCGATGATTATCGGCGCAAGGCCGCGCGGGAGACTGCTGTCGCGACAATTGCGTCAGAAGCTGCCGAGCGCGGCTGAAACATCACGGAAGATAGTTGCGCTAAGTACGAGGATCTGGAAGATCACGACGAGAATGCAAAGCAACTGATAAAATGGAACGGACGGTTCGATCGGCTTTGCCCAACGCACCCAAGCAAAGGTCTCTCGCCCCCTAGCGACAGCTTCATCAGTCATGCTCATTGCCTGCCTGGCTCCCCACAATGGCATCAAGACAAGCCAAACTAGGAAAATCGGGCCAACGAAGAGGTAGGATATAGCGTTCTCAGGCTCAAGCGGCTTACCGAACCTATCGAGCCCATGACGGATGATTTCAGAGGGAATTGGAAACTTGACGTAGACGTACAAGGTCACGCTTATGCCCACGAAGGCAAGCAATGCATTGATGATTGCCGTGCGCTTCATGAGTTGCCGAAGGACACCGGCCAACTCGTCGGGCACCCGAGGACGGGCTTGCGCATTTTGAGACACTCAGGTCGAAACCTTCGAGCTTCTGCGAACAAGGCTAGGACAGCACCAGGCCGGTAGCAACTGCGCCGGGTTTCGCTCCGTAGGAACGCCGCTTCTTTCCGTTCGTTAACGGAACATCACCGCACGGCCGGTGGTATCTATCGGTGATGCGATCGCCCGGTTTAGCGCTCCGCCCAACACCAGCAGGGAGCAACGCCATGACCAGCAAGCGGCGTCGTTTCAAGCAAACCCAATCACTGAAGGAACGCCTAGCCGAAGGGGCCATGCGCCCGCGCTCGCAGGCCAAGGCACTCTCTCCGTCTGCCAAAAAAGAAGCCCTGCTCAGGAGAGCCCGGCAAGACGAGACCGCAGCCAATCTGACGGAGTGGCTGACGACCCCAGGTTCACGAGCGCCGATCTAGGCCGCGCCATGATCAACCAGCCCCAATTCGATTCCTATTCGACGGCTGCGCGCGTCTGTCTCGGAGTTGCGGTCTTTAGCGCCACGATGCTCGCTGCACTGATGACGAGCATTCTTATGTAATAGGGCCTCTCAGTTGGCCGGCCTGCAGCGAGGCTGACGTATTACCCCTATTCGCGCAATAGAAAGGGCCCCAGCTGCGAAAGCTGAGGCCAGTGTTCAGCTGGGCGTCTCAGTGCCGGTAGCGGTGCGGCACCGAACAGGGCGAACAATGCGGCCGCAAGCGCTTCGTTCCTACTCATAAAAAAGGCCCCTGCATCCGGATCATGCAGGGGCAAGCTGGATCGCCGCACCGCTGTTCACCGAGTAGCAACCGTCGTCGTTCGAGGGCTGAAAAAAGTTCGAAATGAAAATTACCTGCCCTGTTGCTCGGATCATCTAAACGATTTCCGGTTCCGAAAATATCCTGCGTGAATCTTGGCGGAAAATAGCTGCGCTTTTTCGGTCCACAGGGACGGTCCCAATAGAGATGGTCGCGAATGTGCCCCGGGTCTTCGGGGGCAAGACCCGGGGCACGTTCATTCGTCCAATGCCGCTCTGCCGAGGAGCGGCGCATTGCTAACGACGCGTCGAAGGTACCGTTCCTAACGTCTTCCTTATCGCCGACCCGAGCCGGCGCTCAACTCGCTTGCGGCTATTGCCGACCTTCTTGACGGCCTTCTTCACCGATGCTGCCGACTTCCGGGTTTTCCTCGCCTCATAGCTCACCTCGTAATCCTGCCCGCCGGCGACGCGCGCACGGTCCTGCTTGCGAACGCGCGCGGTCTGCTTCCGCGCTATGACCGTCGAATGAGGCGCTGTCCGCGCTTGACACCACCGCCCCTCTCGCTGTATGGCCCTGCGCCATGAAGCTGAACCGGACCCACCGCCGCGCCATCTGCCGTCGTCGCACCCGCGACGATGCTGGGCTGCGCCGTGTCCGACGCCATCGCTGATCCTATAAATCAGCCAAGGTTTTCGAGAAGGCCGCGCCCCCAAAGCGCGGCCTTCTCGCTTTTCGGCCTACCCTTTCCCAACACCGACCCCAGAGGAGAACGACATGACCAACGCCACCCATCCGTTCGATGCGCTGATGGACATCACCGCTCGCCCCGAGGTCGTGTTCGTGCGCGGCGCGGGCTCGTATTTGTGGGACAGCAAGCGCAACCGCTATCTCGACTTCGTGCAGGGCTGGGCCGTGAATCCCCTCGGCCACTCACCGGTCATCGTAGCCGACGCGCTGGCCGCGCAGGCGAGACGGCTGCTGACGCCAAGCCCGGCGTTCTACAACGAGCAGAGCCTGAAACTGGCAAAGTTGCTGGTCGACAACAGCTGCTTCGACCAGGTGTTCTTTGCCAATTCGGGCGCCGAGGCCAATGAAGGTGCGATCAAGCTCGCGCGGAAATTCGGCGCCAAGTACAAGAATGGCGCCCACGAGATCATCACCTTCGAAGGCGGCTTCCACGGCCGCACGCTCGCGACCATGTCGGCCTCGGGCAAGAAGGCGTTCGAGCCGCTGTTCGAGCCGAAGGTCTCGGGCTTCCGCAAGGCCAGGCTGAACGACATCGGGTCGGTGCGAAAGCTGATCTCGTCGTCGACGGTCGCGGTCATGCTGGAGCCGATCCAGGGCGAGGCCGGCGTCTGGCCCGCGACGGATGAGTTTTTGCAGGAGTTGCGGGCGCTGACCCAGCAGCGCGGCCTGCTGCTCATTGTCGACGAGATCCAGACCGGCATCGGCCGGACCGGAAAGCTGTTCGGCTATCAGCACGCCGGGGTCGAGCCCGACATCATGACGCTCGGCAAGGGCATCGGCGGCGGCGTGCCGCTCGCGGCCCTGCTCGCGACCGAGCATGCCTCGTGCTTCGATCACGGCGATCAGGGCGGCACCTTCAACGGCAATCCGCTGATGTGCGCCGCGGGGCTTGTCGTGCTCGATCAGATCGCAAAGCCCGATTTCCTGAAATCGGTTGTCGATGCCGGCCTTTTGCTCGAGCGGGAATTGCAACGGCTGTCGTCGCGGCACGGTCTCGGCGAGATCAGGGGGCGCGGCCTCCTGCTGGCGCTCGACCTGAAGATGCCGATCGGCGCGGCCGTCGTTGCCGAGGCGTTCGCGGCCGGCGTGCTGATCAACTCGCCGCAGCCGGACACGCTGCGCTTCATGCCGGCGCTGAACGTGACGCGGGAGGAGATTTCCCTTGTCATCGACTGCCTGGATACGGTGCTGACCAAGGTCGGCGCTGCGCGGCGGGTGGCGTAGCGCCCGCGCGCGTCATTGCGAGCGAAGCGAAGCAATCCATCCCTCCGCATATGCGGGACAATGGATTGCTTCGACGCTTCGCGCCTCGCAATGACGGCGAGAATTACGGCCGCAGGATCGCTGCGCCGGTGGTCGCCCTGCTCTCGAGGTCGATATGCGCCTTGGCGGCGTCCTTGAGCGCATAGGCGTGGTTGATCGGCACGTGCAGCTTGCCGTTGATCACGGCGGCGAACAGCGTGTCGGCGCCTTCGAGCAATTCCTTGCGGGTGCCGACATAGTCGTTGAGCTTGGGCCGCGTCGCGAACAGCGAGCCGTGGTTGTTGAGCTCGGCAAGCGGGAACGGCGGCACCGGGCCCGACGCGTTGCCGAAGGAGACGAACAGACCGCGCGGCCTGAGGCAGGACAGCGATCCCGGGAACGTGGTCTTGCCGACGCCGTCGTAGACGACGTCGCAGAGCTCGCCGCGACTGATCTGCTTGACGCGTTCGACGAAGTTCTCCTCGTTGTAGAGGATGACGTGATCGCAGCCATTGGCGAGCGCGAGATCGGCCTTCGCCTTCGAGCCGACGGTACCGATGACATGCGCGCCGAGCGCCCGCGCCCATTGGCAGGCGAGCAGCCCGATGCCGCCCGCCGCGGCGTGGATCAGCACACGATGGCCGTGCTCGACCTTGAAGGTCTTGTGCAGGAGATACCAGACCGTGAGGCCCTTCAGCATCAGCACGGCGCCCTGCTCGTAGGTGATATGGTCGGGCAGCTTGACGAGCTTGTCGGCCGGGATGACGCGCTCGGACGCGTAGCCGCCGAGATTGTAGTAGTAGGCGACGCGATCGCCGGGGTGGAAATTGGTCACGCCCGGACCCACGGCCAACACCTCGCCTGCGGCCTCGTTGCCGGCAATGAACGGCAGGCCGGGCGCCTTGTAGAGGCCGGTGCGGAAATAGACGTCGATGAAGTTCAGACCGACCGCGTGCTGGCGGATCCGGACCTCGCCCGTCCCCGGCGCGCCCACCTCGACGTCCTCATAGGTCAGGACTTCCGGGCCCCCCACCTGGTGCACGCGCACAGCCTTGGTCATGTCGTCGCTCCCCTCAGATATCAGCGTCAAGCGAGCGAATGCCATCGCGGCCGGCTTGTCAACCAAGCGGGCCGGAACCGGCTACGGCACGATCCGGAAATGTGCGAACCGGCTTTCCCTCGCGACAAACGCGCAGCGTTTGCGCGGAGATCATGCCCATCAGCGCGCCGGCTTCCTGCGGTTGCGCTTGGCCATGACGTTGAACGCCTCGACCGCGGCCGAGAAGGCAATCGCGAAATAGATGTAGCCGCGCGGGATGTGGAATTTGAAGCCATCGGCCACCAGCGCCACGCCGATCAGCACCAGGAAGGCCAGCGCCAGCATCTTGGTGGTCGGATGCTCGGCGACAAACCGCGCCACCGGTCCCGACGAGATGTACATGATGACGCAGGCGATCACGACCGCCGCGATCATGATCTCGATGTCCTGCGCCATGCCGATCGCGGTGATGATCGAATCCAGCGAGAACACCAGGTCGATGATGATGATCTGCACGATCACCCAGAAGAACGCGCTGGCGCTCGGCCTGCCGTCGGCTTCCGCCTCGCGCGCCTCGACCTCGCCGTGGATCTCATGGGTCGCTTTCGCGATCAGGAACAGGCCGCCGCCGATCAGGATGATGTCGCGCCACGACAGCGCGACGTCGCTGACGGTGATCACCGGTTGGGTCAGCCCGATCAGCCAGACCAGGATCGAGAGCAGCACAATGCGGAACACCAGCGCCAGCAGCAGGCCGATCTGCCGCGCGCGCTTGGCCTGCGCCGGCGGAATCCGCGACACGATCACCGACAGGAAGATCACGTTGTCGATGCCGAGCACGATCTCGAGCGCTGTCAGGGTCAACAGCGCCGCCCAGGCTTCCGGGCTGGTGATCAATTGCATCATGCTCTGAAGGCTTTCATCCGGCGGATCACGGTATCGCTGCCGATGATGTAGACGGCGATGGCGCAGAGACCGAAGGTGATCGGGGCTCCGACCACGAAATCGTTGGCAAGCGTGTACATGCCGAGCAGTGCCCATGCGCCGAGCAGCCACAGCGTCAGCCAGCGCAGCCGCACCACACGCAGCGGATGCAGCACGTGGAACGGCGCAAAGGTCAGCACGATCAGGAGCGCGACCACGATCGTCGACAGCACCGGCGGCAGGTGCAGCAGGAACAGGTAGAACGCCGCCGCATTCCACAGCGCCGGGAAGCCGCGGAAATGGTTGTCATCGGCCTTCATGCGGCGGTCGGCAAAATACAGCGCGCTGGAGACCACGATGCCGACGCCGAGGATCGGCGCCGCCAGCGGCAGCAGCATGCCGCTCGCGGTGATCGCATAGGCCGGCACGAACACATAGGTGACGAAATCAACCACCAGGTCGAGCACCTCGCCCGACCAGTTCGGCTGCAGCCGCACCACGTCGAGCCGGCGCGCCAGCGGGCCGTCGATCCCGTCGATGATGAGCGCGACCCCGAGCCAGGCGAACATGTTGGCCCAGTGCTCGCGCACCGCCTCCAGCATCGCCAGCAGCGCGACCCCGGCGCCGAGCGCCGTGAAAATATGAACGGTGAATGCGGCGGTCCGCATCCGTTCTGGCAACGCATCGGGCTGGCTCGAATGCTCCATCGGCCGAGTGCTATCAGGAATCGGACCGGTTTGCATATGCGGTCTTGCGGCGTTCCGCCGCGCAAAGCGTTGGAAACTCTTGGTGGTTACCGATGGCTTGAAAATCGGGCCAAGCATGTCAAATGTCCTGATATGACCGACAGCTCGCTGGATTATGACGTTATCGTAATAGGCGGCGGTCCGGCCGGATTAACGGCTGCGATTGCCCTTGCCGACGCAGGTGCGCGGACTGCGCTGCTGGCGCGCCGCGCGCCCTATGCCGACAACCGGACCACCGCGCTGCTCGGTGCCTCGACCGATATCCTGGATCGGCTCGACGTCTGGCGGCGCTGCAGCGACCGAGCGGCGGCGCTCAAGACCATGCGCCTCGTCGACGACACCGGCCGCCTGATCCGTGCGCCCGAGGTGCGCTTTTCGTCCGATGAGATCGGCCGCGAGCAATTCGGCTTCAACATCGACAACCGCTCGCTGGTCGCGGCGCTCGAGGACCGCGCCGGTGAAATGTCCGCGCTGACGCGGTTCGACGATGAAGCCGCCTCGGTGCGGCCGGACGATGCAGCGGTCACCGTGGTGACGCGGCAGGGCCAGTCGCTTCAGGCCCGGCTCGTGGTCGGTGCCGACGGGCGCAATTCATTGTCCCGCGAGGCCGCCGGCATCGAGGTGACAAGCCGCGAGCTCGGGCAGTCCGCCCTCACCTTCAACGTCACCCACACCCGGCCGCACCACAACATCTCGACCGAGTTCCACACCGAGCACGGCCCCTGCGTGTTCGTGCCGCTCAGCGGCGTCAGAAGCAGCGTGGTCTGGGTCTCGGCGCCCAAGGAGGCCGAACGGCTGATGGCACTCGGGGACGACGAATTGTCCCTCGCCGCCGAGCGACAATCGCATTCGATCCTCGGCCGCGTCGAGGTCCAGGGCGGCCGTCACGTGTTTCCGCTCGCGATCGAACGGCCGCGGCAATTCGCCAAGGACCGGATCGCACTGGTCGGGGAATCCGCCCATGTGCTGCCGCCGATCGGCGCGCAGGGCCTCAATATGGGACTGCGCGATGCCGCCGATATCGCCGAGATCACCGGTCAGGCGATCGGTCGTGGCGAAGATCCCGGCGCGCCCAATGTGCTGTCGCGCTACCAGGCGGCGCGGCGCCCCGATGTCGCCAGCCGGACCTGGGCGATCGACATCGCCAACCGATCGCTGCTGAGCGATTTCCTCGGCATGCAGACGGCGCGCGCTGCCGGCCTGCATCTGCTCGACGCATTCGGCCCGTTGCGGCGCCTCGCGATGCGCGAAGGCCTCGCGCCGTCGTGGCGGCGGTAAGCAAAGCGTTTTCGAGCGAAGTGGGTACCGGTTCGCGTTAAGAAAACGCGTCAAATAAGAAGCGCGCCGATCAGGGAAACACCAGCCGTCCGCTCTGGATGAACCACATCACGCTGGTCAGCGTGACCACCGAGGCGAAGGTGCCGATCAGCACCGCGACCGAGGCCGGCTCGATCCAGGTGTCGTTCTGCCGCGCGATCACGAACACATTGAGCGCCGGCGGCAGCGAAGCCATCAGCACCGCTGTCGCAGCCCAAGGCTGCGCGAACGGGCCGAACAGCAGCATCAGGCCGAACGCCAGCAGCGGGTGGATCAAAAGCTTGATCGCGACCACGCCCGGGACCTCCCACGGCACCCGCTCGAACGGCCGCAGCGCCACCGTGATGCCGAGCACGAACAGTGCTGTCGGCGCGGCGGCGTTCTCCAGGAACTGGATGGTGCGATCGAGCGCGACCGGGATCCGGATGTGAAACGCGGCGACCTGTGCCCCGAACACCGCCGACATGATCAGCGGGTTCTGCACGATCTGCCGCAGCACCACGCCGAGGGCGTGCAGCAGCGAGGGATGGTCGCGGTCGGTGAGCTCGATCAGCAGCGGCACGATCGAGAACAGGAAGATGCTGTCGCAGCAAAAGATCAGCGCGGTCGGCGCCGCCGCCTTGGCACCGAGCACGGCGAGCGCAAGGCCGGGCCCCATATAGCCGATATTGCCGTAGGCTCCCGACAGGCCGGCCAGCGTCGCCTCGCGCAGCGTGAGCCCGCCGATCACCTTGCCCGCGACCATTGCCAGGAAGAATGCGAGCACGGTTCCGAGCGTGGTGGCGATCAGGAATGGCGGGTTGTTCAGCTCCGCAAACGGCGTCTTGGACATGATCCCGAACAGTAGCGCCGGCAACGAAACGTAAAGCAGGAAGAAATTCATCCAGGCGAGCCCGCTCTCGGGCAAACCCTTGGCCTTGCCGCACGCGTAACCGATGAAGATCAAGCCGAAATACGGCAACGCCAGATTGAGGATATCGATCATTCTGAAAGTAGTTTCTCGGCCGGATTTCGGGTCGTTTTTGCAGGGCTGGAATCGGTAAAGCGTGGGTTAATTCGGACCTTAGCCCCTAGCATCGGCCACAATGTTGGTCTATCGACGAACCATGATCAAAGCGCGCACCGCCAAGTTTCAGATCGGGCAGATCGTCCGTCACCGGGTGTTCTCCTTCCGGGGCGTGATTTTTGATATCGACCCGGAGTTCAACAACACCGAGGAATGGTGGCTGTCGATCCCCGAGGACATGCGGCCCCACAAGGACCAGCCGTTCTACCATTTGCTCGCGGAAAACTCGGAGACCGAGTACGTCGCCTATGTCTCGGAGCAGAACCTCTTGCCCGACGAGTCCGGCGAGCCGATCCGGCATTCGCAGGTGGCGGAGATCTTCATCAAGGACAAATCGGGCGGCTACCGTCCGCGCAATCCGTCGCTGAACTGAGGTTCGGCGACGCTCCGGCGAATGCCACGGCGTTCGCGCTGCCACGCTCACACCCCCTCGCGCCTGGCCAATACAACCGCGATCGCCCAGACGACAAATCCCGCCAGCGCCAGCCCCGCGCCGACGAGGCCGGTCGACGTCCAGCCATAGCCCGCGGCAACCGCCATTCCGCCGAGCCACGGACCCAGCGCATTGGCGACGTTGAAGGCGGAGTGGTTGAGCGCGGCGGCGAGGCTCTGTGCCTCGCCCGCGACGTCCATCAGGCGGGTCTGCAACACGGTGGCGAGCGCTCCGCCCAGCCCGATCAGGAACACGTCGGCGGTCAGCGTCCAGAAATTTCCGGCCGCCAGCGGATAGAGCGCGAGCGTCGCCGCCGACCACAGCAGGAGCCCGCCCGCGGTTGCCATCAGCGCGCGGTCGGCGAAGCGCGGCACGATGATGTTGCCGGCGGTGAGGCCGGCGCCGAACACGCACAGCGTGACCGGCACCAGCGCGGACGAGGTGTGGGTCACCGCCAGCATGGTCGAGGCCAGATAGGTGTAGACCGAGAACAGCCCGCCGAAACCGATGGCGCCGATCGCCAGCGTCAGCCAGACATGCTTGCGCCCGAGCGCCGACAGTTCACGCAGCGGGCTCGCCTTGCTGTTGGCGGCATCACGCGGGGCGAAGATCAGGACCAGGACCGCGGTCAAGAGCGCGAGGCCGGCGACGATCGCGAAGGCCCAGCGCCAGCCGATCGCCTGCCCGACCCCGTTGGCGAGCGGAACGCCGATCGTGGTCGCGATGGTGAGCCCCAGCAGCACGCGGCCGACAGCCGCCGTGCGCTTGTCCGTCGGGACCAGCGAGGCCGCGACCAGCATGGCGATGCCGAAATAGGCGCCGTGCGGCAGCCCCGCCAGGAAGCGCAGCGCCAGCATGGAGTGATAGTCGGGCGCCAGCCCCGAAAGGCCGTTCATCAGCGCGAAGAAGCCCATCAGCGCGATCAGCAGCGTCCGCCGCGTCATGCGCGCCGACAACACCGCGATGACCGGCGCACCGACGACGACGCCGAGCGCGTAGGCGCTGATCGCGTGGCCGGCCTGGGGCTCGCTGACGTGCAGGTCGTGGGCGAAGAACGGCAACAGGCTCATGGTTGCGAATTCGGCGATGCCGATCGCAAAGCCGCCCATCGCCAGCGCGAGATGGACGATGCCGGGATGAAACGTTCCGGGGGCGTTGTCCTGGCTGACGCGAACGCCAGCGTCGACCGAAGCACCGCCGGCCGGCTGCTCCCGAGGCCGGGAGCGCGGTTCGCGCCGCTGCGTGCTGACTTGCTGGGACATTGCGCGACTTCCATGACTGCGAGCGGCGGCCAGGATTCGCGGAAGAACCACGCGCAGATTTGCGCATCGAAGGCGCTGTCCGCGCTTTCGTCTGGCCTCCCGTATCGGATTTATGATTGTGCTTCGACGCCGGACTTGTCCGGACGAGGCACCGACGATGCGCGCTCCTCGCGCGACGCAATCGAAGCACCCTTCGATGACCATCGCACACGATCTGCACGATCACCAGCGCAGCAGGCTGCCAGCAGCCAGTCTGTTTCGCATGACAAAAAAGGCGCCCTTCCGGGCGCCTTTTGATCGCGATGATCTCGCGTTTTCTTGAACGCGTGATTGAAGTGTTTACTTGGCCGCCGGGTTGGCCGGCGCCGGAGCCTGCGCAGAGCCACCGCCCGCGCCTTCCAGCTTCTTGCGCTGCTCTTCGGCGCGCTTCTGCAACTCTTCCTGCAGCTTCTTCGAGTTTTCCTCGAACACCTTCGGATCGGTCGGCGGGCCGTCATAGGCCTTGGCGAATTCGGTGTTGAGCGGCAGCGGCAGCGTCAGCGGCGCGCCGTTCGAATTGATCGCCTGGACCACGAGGTTCTGGCCCTTCTTCATGTTGGCGATCAGCTCGGGCGTTGCTTCATAGTCGGACATGCAGCCGTTCTGGAAGCAGATCACATAGGGCGCCTGCTGCGGCGGGTTGCCGTCGACGATGATGCGGGTGCCGTGCACGAGCTGCATGCCGAGCGGCAGCGTGACGCGCAGGATCTTCTTCGGCTCGCCTTCCGGCTCGATGATCACGGCGGCGATCACCGGCTGGCCGGACTCGATGCGGCCGTCCTTGCCGGTGAAGCAGACCTGCTTGGCGTTGGCTTCCTGGCCCTTCAGGCAGAACTTGGTCCAGGGGGCGTAGATCAGCTGGATCTGCTGATCCTGCGCCGGCGGCTGGGCGGCCGCAGCGGGCGGCTGGCCGGCGGCCGGTGCTTGGGCGGGCGCCTGGGCTGCCGGAGCCTTCGGAGCTGCCTTGGGTGCCGCCTTGGGCGCAGCCTTCGGTGCCGCAGGCGCCGGCGCTGCCGGCTGCTGGGCCCGAGCGGCAGGAACCAGGAGCGCTGCAGAGAATGCCGTCGCCGCCATCAGGGCAACAATTCGCCCATGCGGCCGGACCGGGGCGGCCAAGATACGGAAATTCATTGCGGAAAACCCTTTCTGAACGGAAGCCCGAAACCGCTGCAGGCGCCGACACATAGCCGTTTGGGCGGCTGTCTCCTAGTCAATTGAGGCGGATACGTGACAGGCGTTCCCGCCTTCGAATTGCACGCCTTCAATACAGCGGCGCGCGGAAAGATCAATGCCGACAAGCGGATTTGCGACCATCTCGCGGCGAGTTTCAGCGGCCTGTGATAAACCTCCGGACGTGACGTTTCGCGAATCAAATCCGGCGCCTCACGCACGTGTTCCCGGGCACACTTGGCGCGCCGCATGGGCCGCCATCTGGCTGGTGTTGGGATTCTTGGTCTCGGGGTACATGACGAGCGGGCTGGCCCCTGCGGCGGCCGCCGAGAGCCACGCGATCGCGATGCATGGCGCCCCCGCGCTGCCACCCGACTTTACCCACCTGCCCTACGCCAATCCCGACGCTCCCAAGGGCGGCCGCCTGGTCCAGGGTGTGATTGGCACCTTCGACAGCCTCAATCCCCTGATCATCAGGGGCGTCCCCGTGCAGCAGGTCAGGGGCTACGGCTACGAGCGCGGTTATGTCTACGAAAGCCTGATGGCGCGGGGCAATAACGAGCCGTTCACGCTGTACGGCCTGCTCGCGCGCAGCGTCGAGACCGACGACGCCAGAAGCTATGTGACATTCCACATCGATCCCCGCGCCCGCTTCTCGGATGGACAGCCGGTACTGGCCGACGACGTGCTGTTCTCGCTGGCGCTGCTGCGCGACCACGGCCGTCCGATGCACCGTCAGTATTATTCGAAAGTCGCAAAGGCCGAGGCGCTCGACCCGCTCACGGTCCGGTTCGGTTTCGGCGGCGTGGCGGATCGCGAATTGCCGTTGATCCTCAGCCTGATGCCGATCCTGCCGCGGCACGCCATCGACCCCGAAAAATTCGAGGAAACCACCTTGGCGCCGCCGATCGGGTCCGGCCCCTACCGCGTGACGGCGGTCAAGCCCGGCGCCAGCGTGACCTTCACGCGGGATCCCAATTATTGGGGCCGCGACCTGCCCATCAACCGCGGCCTCTGGAACTTCGACGAGATCAGGCTCGATTACTACCGCGAGGCCAACGGCATGTTCGAGGCCTTCAAGCGCGGCCTGTATGACTTCCGGACCGAGACCGAACCGCTGCGCTGGCACGACGGCTATGACTTCCCGGCGGCGCGCAACGGCGAGGTGATCCGCGACACCATCAAGATCGGCACGCCGCGGCCGTCTGAATTCCTGGTGTTCAACAGCCGGCGGCCGAAATTCGCCGACCTGCGGGTGCGTCAGGCACTCGCGATGCTGTTCGATTTCGAATGGGTCAACCGCAACTACTATTTCGGACTGTTCTCACGCGCCGGGGGTTTCTTCGCCGGATCGGATCTGTCCGCCTATGGCCGCCCCGCCGACGATCGCGAGCTCGAGCTGCTCAAGCCATATCTGTCGCACATCCAGCCCGATATCCTCGACGGCCGCTATCGTCTGCCGGTCACCGACGGGTCGGGGCGCGACCGCGGCCTCCTGCGCAGTGCGCTCGCGCTGCTCGCCGAGGCGGGCTACGCGCTCGACGGCACGGTCTTGAAGCAGCGCTCGACAGGGACGCCGCTGCGCATCGAGATCCTGGTGACGACGCGCGAGCACGAGCGGATCGCCCTCGCCTATCAGCGTGACCTGAAGCGGGCCGGCATCGAAGCCGCGGTGCGGGTGGTCGACGCGGTGCAGTTCGAGCAGCGCCGGGTCGGCTATGACTTCGACATGATCCCCATCCGCTGGGACCAGTCGCTGTCGCCGGGCAACGAGCAGTGGTTCTACTGGAGCAGCCAGGCCGCCGATGTGCCGGGCACAAGGAATTACATGGGCGCCAAGGATCCCGCCATCGACGCCATGATCGCGGCGCTGCTCGCGGCGCGCGAGCGGCCGGCCTTCGTCTCGGCGGTGCGGGCGCTGGACCGGGCCCTGATGTCGGGCTTCTACGCTATCCCCCTATTTAACTTGGGAGAGCAATGGATCGCGCGCTGGAATCGGATAGAACGGCCTTCGACCACGGCGTTGACGGGCTACCTGCCGGAAACCTGGTGGCAGAAGCCCGCCGCGCAGTCCAAGTGATTTCCAAGTGATTTGCGACCCGATGCGGCATGATCTGGTCCGATCGAAGCGATGCAACCGACGTTGAACCCGTGAACCAGTCGATCACCTCGCCAACGCTCGATACCCTGTTCAAGCGCACTTTGTCGCGGCAGCCCGAGGCGCTGGCGCTGGTCGACCCGCTCAACAAGCAGCGCATCACCGGACAGACCCGCAAGCGCCTGACCTATGCCCAGGCCGACCGCGCGATCTCGGCGATCGCCGCCCACTTCGTGCAGAGCGGATTGCCGGCCAACACGGTGATCGCCGTGCAGCTGCCCGGCACGGTTGAATTCGCCCTGACGGTCCTTGCCGCGCATCGGGTCGGCCTCGTGGTGGTGCCGCTGCCGCTGCTGTGGCGGCAGGCCGAGCTGACGTCCGTGCTCAACCGCACCGCGGCGCGGGCGATCGTCAGCTGCGGCCGGATCGACGGCGTCTCCTATGCCGACATCGCCATGAACGCTGCGGCGGAAGCGTTCTCGATCCGCCATGTCTGCGGCTTCGGGAGCGATCTGCCCGAAGGTATGGCTTCGCTCGACCAGGCGATCCTGGAGGACTCCCGGGCCTCGCGCCCGATGATCCAGGACGGCCGCAAGCCGGCGCTGATCTCCTTCGACGTCACCAGCGAAGGTCTTCGTCCGGTGCCGCGGGCGCATTTCGGCCTGATCGCCGGCGGGCTCGCGATGTCGCTGGAGAGCGATCTGCCGCAAGGCGCCACCATCATGTCGGCGTTCGCGCCGATGTCGTTCGCCGGCATCTGCGCGTCGCTCGTGACCTGGCTGCTGTCGGGCGGAACGCTGGTGTTGCACCACCCCTTCGACGAGGACGCGTTCGAGACCCAGTTCAACGATCACACCTGCAATTCGCTGATCGCGCCGGCGCAGCTCGCGCTGCGGCTCGACGAGCGCGGCCTGTCGGAGCGCCTGCCCAGCCTGCGCACCGTGATCGGCCTCTGGCGTACGCCGGAGCAGGTTGCCTCCAGCGCGCACTGGAGCTCGCGGCGGGTGGCCATGACCGATGTCTATCTGTTCGGCGAGGCCGGGCTGTTCGGCGCCCGCCGTACCGCCGAAGATGGATCGCCGGCCCTGATCAAGCCGGGGCCGCACAGCGCGCCGCGCGAAGCGCCCGGCGCATCGGTCGCCGGCGAGATCCTGTTGACGCCGAAGGGCACGCTCGGCCTGCGCGGCCCGATGGTGCCGGTCGCCGCCTATGCGCCGCCGCCTCCGCCCGGCGACAGCCTGATCGCGCCGCCGCCGCGCGATTTCGTCGACACCGAATATGCCGCACGGGTCGATCGCGCGACCGGGGCCGTCAACATCACCGCGCCGCCGTCGGGGGTGATGACGGTCGGCGGCTACCGCTTCCTCGCCCAGGAGCTGCAGGAGTGGTCGCGCCGCCTCGGCCAGGGGGCGCTGCTCACCGCATTGCCGGACCGTCTCAGCGGCCACCGGCTGGCCGGACGGGCACAGGACAATGCGCGCGCCCGCGACGCCCTCACAGAACTTGGTCTTAACCCCTTGATGGTCGAGGCATTTCGCGACCGTGGCGGCGCCGGGTTGAGTTAAAATCTTATCATTGTGTTAGTCTTATCATTGTGTTGACGCCGCATTAAGCCATGCGAACTAGCATCGCAGCCGTTGCTGATCTTAAGCATTGGTTTCGAGCGTTCGAATGTCCCAACAAGGTCCGGTCCTCATCGTATCGGCGTCGACAAAGCCGTCGTTTGCCGCGGCCCTCGATGAGACGAAACTGTTCCCGGTCGTGGTCACCGACTGGAACGAGGTCGGACGGGCCATCGAGCAGGTCAAGCCGGCCGCGATCATCGCGGCCGCCGAGGGCGTCGACTTCGTCACCCTGTCGGGTCTCGCCAAGCGCGCCGCCGCCCGCGCGCCGTATCTGCCGCTGATCGCGGTCGATCCCGCGACCACCCTGCCCGACACCGTGATCGCATTCTTCCAGAACAAGGGTCTGCCGGATCGGCTGGTCGCCCGGCTCAACGCGTCCTTACGCGTTCGCGCGCTGCATGCAACCGTGATGCGCCGCCTGGTGCCGCCTGCGCCAATCGCCTTGTCTGACATCGATCCGATCGGAGAGGCCACCGCGCTATTGATCGGCCGCGGCGGCGCTTATCCGACGCTGTCGGTCGCGCTCGGCGAACGGGCCGGCGTAGTCGGCGCGCTCAGCATCGAGGCCGCCGCCAAGCATCTCAGTAGCCGCGACATCGACGGCATCGTGCTGGCGGAGGGCTTCACGCCGCGGGTGATGGATGCGTTCCTGACCGTGCTGACCGAGGACGTCCGCTTCCGCCCGTTGCCCGTGATCGTCGCCTCGGGCGAACTGACGCCGCGATACGAGTTGCCCAATCTCGAGATCGTCACGGCCGGGCCGACCCGCATCGCCGACATGGCGCTGCCGATGATCCGCCAGCACGCCTTCGAGGCGCGGCTCGGCCGCATGCTGAAGGCGATCGACGCCAAGGGCCTGATCGATGCCCGCACCGGCCTGCTCACCAAGGTCGCGTTCGAGCGCGACTTCGCGACCGCCGTCTACCAGACCGCCGAGCGCGGCGGCGCGCTCTCGGTGGCGCGCTTCACCTTCGACGACGCGCAGCCGCGCGCGCAGTTCGACGGCGCACGGATCATCAGCCGGCTGATGCGCCGGGCCGATTTCGGCGCGGTCCATGACGAGCGCTCGCTGGTCGTGGCATTCGCCGGCACCGACCTGCGCAACGCGCAAGCGATCACGCGGCGCCTGGCGAGCGTGATGCGCCACACCCAGAACGGCCGCCGCGATGCCCGCTCCGAGCCCGCCGTCAGCGTCGCAACGCTGATGCCGGGCGATTCCGCGCTATCGCTGCTGGGGCGTTTGTTCGGAGCGCCGGAGCGCGCGGCGTCGTAAGGCCCGCGGATTTTAGGGCACGGTCATCGTCGGCGCAGCATGACCCATCAAGCCGCTGCGATTTCAGTCCGGCAACAGCCCCATGCCCGCGGCAAGCAGCACGAGAGCCTCCATGATCATATGGGCGCAGAGCTGGGCGGCCATCCCCTGAACGTCCTGTGGCGGGCTGACCGTGTTGAAATCCATCGCGACGATATTCAAGCCTGAAAGGCTGCGCAGCAATTCGATCCCCTCGCGGGCCGACAGGCCTCCCCAGGCGGGCGTGCAGACGCCGGGAGCAACCGATGGATCGAACACATCCATGTCCCAGCACAGATAGACCGGCCGCGCGCCGACGACCTGGCTGAATTCCGCGACGGTCTGCGCGAAACCGCGCCGCATCAGCTCCTCGATCGTGACGACGCGAAATCCGAGCGACCGCGTATGTTCGAGCACACCCGGGCAATAGGTGAATCCGCGCACGCCGATGTGCCAGGATCGGCCGGCGTTCACCACGCCCTCCTGCGCCGCGTTGGTGAACTGCGTGGCCGCATTGTACCGATCGTCCGGCGTATACGGATATGCATCGGTATGGCTGTCGATATGCAGTGCGACGAGATCCTTGTGATACCGGGCGGCGGCCCGCATCAGCGGAAGCGAGACCGAACCGTCGCCGCCGATCCCGACCGGCACCGCGCCAAGCTCGAGAATCTGGCCAGCGGCAGCCTCGATCTTGACAAAAGCGTCTTCGATGCGTCCCGGCACCAAGGCAACATCGCCGGCATCGACCGCCCCCAGCAATGACAGCACATCGACGTCGGCGAGCGACGGATGATAGCGGCGAATGAGCCGCGACTCCCGCCGGACCTCCAGCGGACCTTGCCGGGCGCCGACGCGGAACGGATGCGTGCCGCAGTCGAACGGCACGCCGAGCACGGCAGCGCGGCTGCCCGGCCGCGGTAACCCCGCCGGCAATCCCATGAATGTTTCCGGACCCACGAAACCCGCCACGTCGCTCATTCTCTGTTCTCTCTTGTCAGCATGTCGAAGGCGGTCAGCGCGTGCACGCGCGACACCGTCGCCAGTTCGGCGATGTCAGCGTACTCGTCCGGCGCGCCCATGTTGTGAGGTGTCGGTCCATAGACGACCGTCGGGATTCCGGCCATGCGAAACCAGCGCGCATCGGAGCCGCCGACGCGCATGTTGATCGCCGGCGCCCTGCCGATGATGTCCGTCGCCGCAGTTGCGCAGCGCGTGACGATCTCGTCACCGGGGTCGGTGTGATTGGGTTCGAAGCAGCGCAACACGCGCCATGTGATGCCGGGCAGATCGAGCACCTCTCGCAACAGCGCGAGAACAGCTTCCGACGTGACGCCGACCGGCAGACGCAGGTCGATGGCCGCTCGCGCATGGCTCGGCACCAGGTTCGGTGACGAACCGCCACTCACCGTTCCGATGTTGACCGTGACGCTCGACAGGACGTCGGCTTCGCCGGCGCCGCACAACGGTTCGGAGACAGGCCTTGCGCGGCGGATGGCGTCGGCGACATTGACCGGCATCGCAACGGCCAGGCTGCGCAGCTCACTCACTCTGTCCAGCGCTTCGCGCAAGCGATCGATCGCATTGATGCCGAGATGGACATGCGCGCCGTGCGCCGCGCTGCCCTCCGCCTCGATCTCGATCCAGAGGAATCCCTTCTCGCCGAAGCGCAGCACCATCGGCGAACCGGCGTCGCCAATGATCACGGCGTCGCCCCTGGCATGGGAGACCTGGTCGAGCAGGTATTTGGTCCCGTACGGACCCATGCTTTCCTCGTCGCCGGCGAGCGTCAGCACCACCTCTCCCGCCCATGCCTCGCGCTGCTCGGCCAGCGCGACCATCGCGGCCATCGATGCCGCAATGCCGCCCTTCATGTCGGCCGCGCCGCGGCCGTAAAGGCGGCCGCCCACGACCTCTCCGTCGGGATTGACCGACCAGCTCATCCGCTCGCCCAACGGATAGGTGTCGAGATGGCCGTTGAACACGATGCGGCGGCCGGGGGCATGGCCCTTGATCCGCGCGACGACGTTGACGATCTCGGCTGTCCCCGGATGCAGCTCAACCGCAACGCCCGGCACATGCGCCCTGAGAAGATCGGCCGCCAGCGCCGCCACGGCGCGCGTGTCGCCGTCCGGATTTGGCGACGGCACTCCGATCAGCCGCATCGCCAGCTCGACGACCTGGCCGGTCCGATCGCTCGAAACCGCGCGGCGAACTTGATCAACGTCGTGCAAGGCGCGCTTCCCATATGCGGATTGAGTGGGTGAGCGGCCAGCAGATCGCGAAATACACCACCGCGATGAAGGTGAATATTTCCAGCGGCCTGAACGTTGACGACGACAACTCCATGCCGCGCCGCGTGACCTCGCCGACCGACACCACGGACGCAAGCGAGGAATATTTGATGAGCTGGACGAAATTGGCGGCCAGCGGCGGCAGCACGCTGCGAATCGCCTGCGGGCCAACGATCCGCACAAAGCTCTGCGCGGGCGTCAGGCCGAGCACCTGTGCCGCCTCGCGGTGCCCGACCGGAACGGTCTGGATGCCCGCCCTGAAGACCTCGGAGATGAACACCGCCGAATAGAGCGAGAGACCGAGGATCGATGCGGCCAGCGCATCGATCCTCACATTGAAGACGATCGGCAGCACGTAATAGACCCATAGCAGCTGCACGAGGATCGGCGTATTGCGGACGATTTCGCCGACCGAAAGCGCGATGATGCGCGCGATGCGGAAACGGGACATCTGCATGATCGCGATGACGAGCCCCAACAGGGTCGCCACCACGAGCGTGACAATTGAAATGAAAAGGGTCATTTCCATGCCGGAGGCAAGAAAGCCCAGATTGTTCGGGATGACGTCCCAGCGAAAGCTGTAGCTTTGCATCTGATGTCTCAGGGCGCGACGATCGGTCCGAGCTTGTTCTTCTCGGCGGCGGCCTTGAGCCGGCCGTCGAGCTTGATGGTGCGTACGAACAGGTTCACGTAGTTCAGCCAGATCTGGTCACCCTGGTTCATGACGTACGCGTAAGGCGTCACGGACAGGTTTTCCGGCGGCGCCACCGTCGTGGTCCAGTCGAACTGGGCATTCATTTTGATCGAGGCCGGATAATCGGTCATGACGACGTCGACGCGTTGCGCCATCAGCTCAGCCTGGGTCGTGGCCGGAGGTGCGACCGCGAGGGTCTTGGCGTTCTTGAAGTAGGACCTCATGAAGTTCTCGACATAGCTGCCGAGCGAGACGCCGGCATTGACGCCCGGCTTGTCGATATCCGCCCAGGATGTGATCGGGCCGCCCTTGCGCACGACGGCATAGACGCCGCTCGTCAGATACGGGTCCGAGAACGCGACGGCCTGCGCACGCTTCATCGTCGCCCCGACGCCGAACATGCCGAGATCGCATTTGTTGGCCTGCAGGTCGGCGATGAAACTGCCAAAGCTGGTCTCCACATAGTCCAGCTTCACGCCCATGTCCTTGGCGAGCTCCTTGGAGAGATCGATGTCGATCCCCTCGAGCTGCCCGCTATCTGGATTGCGGAACGAAATTGAATAGTACATCGGCCAGATGCAGACCCTGAGTACCCCGCTCTTGGTGATCTCGTAGAGGCGCGACTGCGTCTGCTGGGCAGCCGCCGGCGTCATCGAGAGAAAGAGCGCGCAAACGAAGGCAAGTCGGCGCAGATTTGGCATGAGCTTCAATCTCCTGTCGTGCAGTGATCACTCGTCAAACTGATTGAGAAAGCGCTTGGCGCGCTCGGTTGTCGGCCGTTCGAAAAAGGCGGCCGGCGTGCCTTGCTCAACGATCATCCCCTCGTCCATGAACACGACATCGCTCGCCACGCGGCGGGCGAAGCCCATCTCGTGCGTCACCACGAGCATCGTCATGCCTTCGAGCGCGAGCGTGCGCATGACCTGCAGCACCTCGCGGCGAAGTTCGGGATCGAGAGCCGACGTCGGCTCGTCGAACAGGAGTATCTTCGGCTGCATGGCAAGCGCCCGGGCGATCGCGACGCGTTGTTGCTGGCCTCCGGACAGCCTGGCCGGATAGGCATCGCGCTTCGCCTCCATGCCGACCTTCTGAAGCAGCCGTTCGGCCGTGACGACCGCCTCATCCCGGCTGACCCCGCGCACGCGCATCGGGGCCTCGATGATGTTTCCCAGCACCGTCATGTGCGGCCACAGATTGAACTGCTGGAACACCATTCCGATTTCCGGCCGCACCTTGCGGGCAGCGAGCCGCACATCGGACGATGGCCGGGCCTGCGAGACCGTCGCCCCCTCCATCACGACGCGCCCGTCGGAAGGAGCCTCCAGCAGCGCCATGCATCGCAGAAGGGTCGTCTTGCCTGAGCCGCTTGGACCGATGATGCAGGTCGACTGCCCGGTGCCCAGCGCAAGATCCACGCCGTTCAGAACGGTGTGGGCGCCGAAGCGTTTGACCACCGCTTCGGCGGCCAGGACCGACGCGGCGCACGATGCGTGGCTTGTGTTCATCCCCGCAGACCCTCCAGACGACTTCATATCGAAACATAAGCAAATATAATGCCAATGCTCGTCACGCTCAGATTGCGGTAACACTATCTGGAATTTCGCCGGCGTGATGTGCGAAAATTCCTTGTATTATTGGCGTTTCCCTTCATGCTCATACCACGAGCGACATCGAAACGATATATAGATATTGGTTATGGATCGGCGTCTTGTTGAGATTTTTCATGCTGTTATGCAGCATCGATCGGCAACCGAGGCCGCGCGTGCACTCGGGGTATCGCAGCCGGCTGTGAGTGCGGCCTTGAAACGGCTGGAGGCAGATGTCGGGTTTGCGCTGTTTCGCCGGGAGAGCCGCCATATCGTGCCTACGCCGGAGGCGCATCTGTTGCACAATGAAGCGATCCGGGCGCTCGCCGGGTTTGCCGAACTGGAGGACGCCGCTGCCGGAATCTCCGCAGGCAAGCGCGGCGTTCTGACGATCGCGAGTCCGGGACCTGGGATAGTCTGGCTTCCGGGCGTCGTCAGCCGCTTCCAGCGCGAGCGCCCGTCAACAACGATCAGGCTCCTGACCCGAAGCTCCGAGAATGTCCGGAGCCTGGTCTCGGCGCGTGCATTCGACTTCGGAGTCGCCGAGCCGCCGTTCGACCGCACCAATGTCGTGTTGCGGCGCTACCGGATGTCGCTCGACTGCGTGATGCCTGCAACGCATGCACTGGCTGACCGGAAAGTCGTCACTCCCGATCTTCTCGAGCGACATGATCTGATCATCACCTCGCAGAGCCGATCGACCTATGCCGCGGTATCGCGCGCCTTCGAAGCCAGCGGTACGCCGTTTCATCCGGCGATCGAGTGTGAATTCTTTGCCGTCGCGCTCAACCTCGTCATCGATGGCGCGGGCGTCTGCCTCGTCGACGCGCTCAGCGCGTCCGAAACGCTCAGGCGAACCAGCGGTGCGAGCAAGCTCGTCGTCCGCCCCTTCGCGCCGGCGATCCACTACGAGGTCGGGGTCCTCAAGCCGACGATCGGCGAACTCAGCGTTCTCGCCGAGCAGTTCCTGAAACTGCTCGACGACCACGTTGCGCCCTATTTGATCCGATCCTGAGCGGGGGCTTGCGTCGAACCGCGTGTCAAGCCGCCTTCTTGCTCTCGGCGAGATTGGCGAGCTGGCGCAGTATCTCGGTGGTGCCGGCGAGCCGCTCTTCGGGCGTATCCCACTCCTGGAAGAACACCACCTTCATATCGGGCCGCACCTTGGCGGCCTGGCCGTGCTGGCGGATGAAGCTCACCAGCCGCTCCGGATGCGCAAAGCTGTTGTCGCGGAATGCGATCACGGCGCCCTTCGGGCCGGCATCGACCTTCCCGACATTGGCCCTTCGGCAATAGGCCTTGATCGCCGCGACCTTGAACAGATAGCGCACCTCGTCCGGCAGCACGCCGAAGCGGTCGCGCATTTCGGCGGCGAAGGCGTCGATGTCCTCGTCGGTGTCGAGATCGGCGAGCCGGCGATACAGCGACAGCCGCACGCTGAGGTCGTTGACATAGTCCTCGGGGATCAGGACCGGCATGCCGATCGTGATCTGCGGCGACCAGCGGTCGGCGGCCGGCTCGGCGACGCCGGCCTTGAGGTTGACGATCGCCTCCTCCAGCATCGACTGGTACAGCTCGAAGCCGACTTCCTTGATGTGGCCGGATTGCTCTTCGCCGAGCAGATTGCCGGCGCCGCGGATGTCGAGGTCGTGCGAGGCGAGCTGGAAGCCGGCGCCCAGCGTCTCCAGCGACTGCAGCACCTTAAGCCGCCGCTCCGCCTGCGCCGTGATCTTCTGCTGTGCCGGCAGTGTGAACAGCGCATAGGCACGCAGCTTAGAGCGGCCGACGCGGCCGCGCAGCTGGTAGAGCTGGGCGAGGCCGAACATGTCGGCGCGGTGCACGACCAGCGTGTTGGCGTTCGGGATGTCGAGACCGGACTCGACGATCGTGGTCGAGAGCAGGATGTCGTACTTGCCGTCGTAGAACGCGGACATGATGTCCTCGATCACGGTCGGCGGCATCTGGCCGTGGGCGACCGCGACTTTCATCTCCGGCACGTTCTTGTCGAGGAAATCCTTGACGCCGGCGAGGTCCTCGATCCGCGGCACGACATAGAACGCCTGGCCGCCACGGTAGCGTTCGCGCAGCAGCGCCTCGCGGATCATCAGGGGATCATGCGGCGCGACGAAGGTGCGCACTGCAAGGCGATCGACCGGCGGCGAGGCGATGATCGAGAGCTCGCGGACGCCGGTCAATGCCAATTGAAGGGTGCGCGGGATCGGGGTCGCCGACAGCGTCAGCACATGGACCTGGGCGCGCAGCTGCTTCAGCCGCTCCTTGTGGCTGACTCCGAAATGCTGCTCCTCGTCGACGATCAACAGGCCGAGGTCCTTGAACTTGATGGTCTTGCCGAGCAGCGCATGGGTGCCGACGACGATGTCGACGTTGCCGTCGGTGAGCCCCTTCTTGACCTGGTTGAGCTCCTTGGTCGACACCAGCCGCGAGGCCTGCGCGACATTGACCGGGAAGCCGCGGAAGCGCTCGGTAAAGGTCCGCGAGTGCTGACGCGCCAGCAGCGTGGTCGGCACCACCACCGCGACCTGCCTGCCCTCCAGCGCCACGGCGAACGCCGCGCGCAGCGCCACCTCGGTCTTGCCGAAGCCGACGTCGCCGCAGATCAGCCGGTCCATCGGGCGGCCGATCTCGAGATCCTTCAAGGTCGAGGTGATGGCCCCTAACTGATCCTCGGTCTCCTCATAGGGGAAGCGCGCGCAGAACTCGTCATAGACATGCGGTTGCAGCGGGAATTTCGGCGCCTCGTGCAGCTGCCGCTCGGCCGCGATCTTGATCAATTCGCCCGCGATCTCGCGGATCCGGTTCTTCAGCTTGGCCTTGCGTGCCTGCCAGCCGCCGCCGCCGAGACGGTCGAGCTCGACATTGGCGCTGTCGGAGCCGTAGCGCGACAACAGCTCGATGTTCTCGACCGGCAGGAACAGCTTTGTTTCGGCGGCATAATGCAGCTCGAGACAGTCATGCGGCGCGCCGGAGACTTCCAGTGTCTGCAGCCCGACGAAGCGGCCGATGCCGTGCTCGACATGGACCACGAGATCGCCGGTTGCAAGGCTCGTCACCTCCGAGATGAAATTGTCGAGCTTGCGGCTCGCCTTGCGCGGCCGCACCAGGCGGTCACCGAGAATATCCTGCTCGCTGATGACGGCGAATTCGTCGGTCTCGAAGCCGGATTCCATGCCGAGCACGGCCAGCATGGTCTCGTTGCGCGGCGTCGCCTGCACGATCCGCCAGGTGTTGACGCTGGTCGTGTTCAAGAGCTTGTGGTCGCGCAGCATCGCGCCCATGCGGTCGCGCGAGCCCTCGCTCCACAACGCGATCACCACCTTCTTGCGCTGTGACTGCAGCGCGCCGACATGGCCGACCACGGCCTCGAACACGTTGACATTGCTGTCGGCGCGTTCGGGGGCGAAGTTGCGGCCCTGCCGCGCGCCAGCGTCGAACACGTCGGGCGTGCCTTCGGGCACCGCGAACGGCGTCAGCCGCGCCAGCGGCGCATCGCCGAGCAGCTTGGTCCATTCGGCCTCGGTCAGATAGAGCTGGTCCGGCGGCAGGGGCTTGTAGACCGCGCCGCTGCCGGGATGCTCAAGCGCCTCGCGCCGCGCGTCATAGTAGTCAACGATCTGCGAGAAGCGTTCGCGCGCCGCGTCCTCGCCCTGCGGCTCGATCGCAACCGTCGCGCCGTCGAGATAATCGAACAGCGTGTCCATCCGCTCCTGGAACAGCGGCAGCCAATGCTCCATGCCGGGGTGACGCCGTCCCTCGGAGACGGCTTCATAGAGCTGATCGTCGCGCCCCGGCGCGCCGAACGCGGCGACATAGCCCATGCGGAAACGCCGGATGGTTTCGGTGGTGAGCTGGAATTCCGACACCGGCACGAGATCGAGCCCGCGCATGTCGAGCAGCGTGCGCTGGGTCTCGGCATCGAAGGTGCGGATCGATTCCAGGCTGTCGCCGAAGAAGTCGAAGCGCACCGGCTGGTCGAGGCCGGCCGGAAACAGATCGAGGATGCCGCCGCGCACGGCATATTCGCCGGGCTCGCGCACCGTGGACGAACGGGTGTAGCCATTGTGCTCGAGCCAGGCCACGACCGAATCCATCGGCACCACATTGCCTGGCGCAACCGACAGCGCTTGCGCTGCGACCTGATCGCGCGCCGGCACCCGCTGCACGGCCGCATTTACCGTGGTGAGCACGATCAGCGGCTTGTCGCTGCCGACCAGCCGCGACAACTTGGCCAAAGCGGTCAGGCGTTGCGCCAAAATGCCGGCATGCGGCGAGACGCGGTCATAGGGCTGGCAGTCCCAGGCCGGAACCTGCATCACGGCGATATCGGGCGCGAAGAACTCCAACGCGCGGGCGAGCTGCTGCATCCGCGCGCCGTCGCGGCACACCACGGCAAGGCTCACCGCCGGACGCTTCGGCTGCGCCGCGATGGCGCGCGCCAGATCCGAGATGACGAGCCCTTCGGCGCCCTCCGCGACGTTGGCGATGGTCAGCACCCGGCCGGGCGCGAGCATCGCGGCCGGTGATTTCATCGGCTGTTTCATGCGCTGGGATCCGCGACCCGGAACGCCTTGATGCGGGCAAACAGCGCGGTGGCATATTCGGCCGGCAGCACCTTGTCGCCGGTCAGCGCCGCATAGAGGTCCGGATCCGGCACCTCGATCAAATGCTCGAGCTCGCCGAGCTCGTGGTCGGACAGTTCGCCAATGGTCGCGTCGGCGAAGCGGCCGAGGATCAGGTCCATCTCCCGGGTGCCGCGGTGCCAGCAGCGAAACAAAAGCCGCTTGCGGCGGTCATCGAGCCCGCTGCTCGATCGTGTCGAACCCGTCATGTCCCAAAATCCATCCAACGCCAAAAGCCCGGACGTGCCGGGCGCGTTTGATATAGCCATGGCGATGGCCGATGTCAGCCCTCATTCGCCGCGTTTTGGGGTTTCCGTGGGCGCATGCCGTCGCCGGGCTTCTGCGCCCGTCGAAGCCTTGTAGACGGGACCCGGCCGACATCAGCTCCAAAAAAAGACGTGGATGCCCGGCACAAGGCCGGGCATGACGGTGTGAAACGGTCTTGGATTCGTCGATGCGCCCAGCCCTGATCAATCCGCTGTTTGCCCAGGTCACGACCCTGCAAGGGGTCGGCCCGAAGCAGGACAAGCTGCTGCGCTATCTGCTCGACCGCAGCGAGACGCCGCGGCTGGTCGATCTTCTGCTGCATCTGCCGGCGAGCGTGATCGACCGCCGCGCCCGGCCGAAGATCCGCGACGCCGCGGTCGGAACCATGGTGACGCTCGAGGTCACAGTCGACCGCCATCGCCCGCCGCCGCCGCGCAATTCGCGCGCGCCCTACCTTGTCTACGCCAGCGACGACACCGGCGACATCGTGCTGACCTTCTTCCGCGCCCAGCCCGGCTATGTCGAGAAGCTGCTGCCGGTCGGCGAGAAGCGCTACGTCTCCGGCACGCTGGCGATGTATGACGGCATCCCGCAGATCGTGCATCCCGATCGCGTCGTCGATGAAGCGGGCTTTGCGAAACTGTCCGGCATCGATCCGGTCTATCCGCTGACCGAGGGGCTTGCGATCGGGTCGCTCCGCCGCGCGATCGCGCAGGCGCTGACCAGGCTGCCGGATCTGCCGGAATGGATCAGCCCCGAGGTGCTGCGCCGATGCAACTTCCCGCCGATCAGGGAGGCGCTGAACCGCGTGCATGTGCCGGTCGAGCTGACCGACATCCTGCCCGACGGTCCGTTCTGGTCACGTCTCGCATTCGACGAGCTGCTGGCCGGCCAGCTCGCGCTCGCCCTGATCCGCGCCACGCTGCGCCGCCCCGCCGGTGTGCGCAACGCCGGCGATGGTCATCTGCGCCGGAAGATCATCGATGCCCTGCCCTATGCGCTGACCAGGTCGCAGCAAGAGGCGGTCGCGGCGATCATCGCGGACGTGCAGCAGCCGGTGCGGATGCTGCGCCTCGTGCAGGGCGACGTCGGTTCCGGCAAGACCGTGGTAGCGCTGCTGGCTGCCGCCGCGGTTGCGGAAGCCGGCAAGCAGGCCGCGCTGATGGCGCCGACCGAAATCCTGGCGCGCCAGCACATCAAGACCATCGCGCCGCTCGCCGAGAGCGCCGGCCTACGCGTTGCGATCCTGACCGGCCGCGAGAAAGGCAAGGAGCGCCGCGAGCTGCTGGCACAGCTCGAGGCCGGCGAAATCGATCTGTTGGTCGGCACCCACGCGCTGATCCAGGACGACGTGATCTATAAGGCGCTGGCACTTGCCGTGGTCGACGAGCAGCATCGCTTCGGCGTGCGCGAGCGCCTCGCGCTAACTTCCAAAGGCGAGGCCGTCGACGTGCTGGTGCTGAGCGCCACCCCGATCCCGCGCACGCTGGTGCTAACATATTTCGGCGACATGGACGTCTCGGAGCTGCGCGAAAAGCCCGCCGGCCGCCAGCCGATCGACACCCGCGCCGTGCCGATGAGCCGGATCGAGGACGTGATGGACGGCGTCGGCCGCGCGCTCGGCGCCGGCAAGCTGGTCTACTGGATCTGCCCGCTGGTCGATGAATCCGAGGCCGAGGGCACCGAGCACCTCACCAACGCGACCGAACGTTTCGAGAGCCTGCAGAAGCGGTTCGGCGATCGCGTCGGTCTCGTGCACGGCCAGATGAAGGGCACCGAGAAGGACCGCGTGATGACGCAATTCGCCGCGCACGAGATCGGCCTCCTGGTCGCGACCACGGTGGTCGAGGTCGGCGTCGACGTGCCCGCGGCGACCATCATGGTGATCGAGAACGCCGAACGTTTCGGGCTTGCGCAGCTGCATCAGCTGCGCGGGCGCATTGGCCGCGGCTCGGAGGCCTCGACCTGCCTTCTGCTCTACAAGGAGCCGCTCGGCGAGATGTCGAAGGCGCGGCTGAAGGTGATCCGCGAGACGACGGATGGATTCCGGATCGCCGAGGAGGATCTGAAGCTGCGCGGCGAAGGCGATGTGCTCGGCATCCGCCAGAGCGGCCTGCCCGGCTACCGCATCGCGCGCTCCGAAGTGCACGGCCAGCTCATCACCCAGGCCCGCGACGAGGCGCTGCGGATCATGAAGGACAATCCGAAGCTGAAGGGCGAACGCGGCGAAGCGCTGCGCGTCCTGCTCTACCTCTACGAACGCGACGAGGCCGTGCCGCTGATCGGCGCGGGGTAGCGGCCAGCCCCGTCATTGCGAGCGCTCTACCCATCGTCATTGCGAGCGTAGCGAAGCAATCCATCGTTCCGCATATGCGGAAGCGTGGATTGCTTCGTCGCTCCGCTCCTCGCAATGACGGTGTATATTTGCGGCTGGGGGACATCATGAAACAACCATGCGTCTACATCTTCGCCAACAAGCGTCACGGCACCATTTACACGGGCGTTACCGCAAATCCGCCCAAGCGTGCGTTTGAGCATCGCGAGGGATTGGTGAAGGGCTTCTCGGCCAAATATGGCTGCAAGATTCTGGTCTGGTACGAATTGCACGAAACCATGTACAATGCGATCACTCGAGAGAAGCAGATCAAGGCCGGCAGCCGCGCGAAGAAGATTGCGCTGATCGAAGCGCTGAATCCAGATTGGAACGACCTCTACGAGACGCTGATCTAGGTGTGCTCATCGCCCCTTCCCGCCGTCATTGCGAGCGTAGCGAAGCAATCCATCGGTCCGCATATGTGGAATCATGGATTGCTTCGTCGCTTCGCTCCTCGCAATGACGGGGATAGACGGGAGCTACTCCACCTTGGCCGGCGCGGGCTGAGTTGCCGGCTGCAGCGAAGCCTGGCTCGCAATGCGGGCGGCATTGGCCATGCCGGCGAGCGCGGCGGCGCGCTTCTGATCGGCGGCGCCGGGCTGCACCACGCCGGCCGACATGATCAGCGTCGCGGCATCCTCGGTGCTCATCTCGATCTCGATGATCTTGCTCTTCGGCACGTAGAAGAAGAAGCCGGTGGTCGGGTTCGGCGCGCACGGCAGGAACACCGAGATGTGCTCTTCCGCTCCAGGCAGGCTGGCGGCAAGTTCGGCGCTCGGCGCCTGCGAGATCAGCACGATCGACCACATGCCGGGCGAGGGAAACTCGACGAGGCCGACGCGGCGAAAGCTCGAGCCGTTGCCGGAGAACAGCGTTTCGAACACCTGCTTCAGGCCACGATAGATCGCGCGCACCGCAGGGATGCGGCCAAGCAGCCGTTCGCCGAGATCGACCAGGGTTCGCCCGATCAGATTGGCGGTGAGGAAGCCGAGCAGCGTCAGCGCGATGACCGCGACGATCAGGCCGGAACCCGGCAGCCCGAACGGCAGATAGGTTTCCGGCCGGTAGGCCGTGGGCACGAACGGCCGGACCAGATTGTCGACCCAGTTCACGAACCACCAGGTCAGATACAGGGTGATCGCAACCGGTCCGGCCACCACCAGGCCGGTCAGGAAATAGTTGCGAAACCGCGCCATCAGCCCGCGCGGGGCATCCGGGGGCAATTCACCGGTCGAGGCGGGAGGCACTTGGTTGGAGGTCATTGCGGTTCCAGGGTCGTCGAAGCGGCCGTAGTCCACCACCCAGCTAAGCCATTCTGTCGCATTTTTGAAGGGCCGCGTGAAGCTGCGGCTTGCGACTATTCGACCGTGACCGATTTGGCCAGATTCCGCGGCTGGTCGACATCGGTGCCCATCACGACAGCGGTATGATAGGCGAGCAGCTGCACCGGAACGGCGTAGACCATCGGCGCGAAGGTCGCCCCCATGTCCGGCATCACGATCGTCACCAGCGACTGGATGGTCGCTTCCGCCGCGCCCTTGGCGTCGGTCATCAGGATGATCTTGCCGCCGCGGGCGGCGACCTCCTGCATGTTGGAGACGGTCTTCTCGAACACCTTGTCGTAGGGCGCGATCACCACGACCGGCATGTGCTCATCGATCAGCGCGATCGGCCCGTGCTTGAGCTCGCCGGCGGCGTAGCCCTCGGCGTGGATGTAGGAGATTTCCTTCAGCTTCAGCGCGCCTTCCAGCGCCAGCGGATAGCTGGTGCCGCGGCCGAGATAGAGCACGTCGCGCGACTTCGATATCTCGCGCGCCAGCTTCTCGATCTGCACTTCGGTGGTCAGCGCTTCCGACATCAGGCGCGGGATCTCGACCAGGCCATGCACCAGCTTGGCCTCATCGGCATCGGACAGCTCGCCGCGCGCCTTGCCGGCGGCGACCGCGAGCGAGGCCAGTACCATCAGCTGGCAGGTGAACGCCTTGGTCGAAGCGACCCCGATCTCGGGACCGGCGAGCGTCTGCAGCACGGTCTCGCTCTCGCGCGCGATCGTCGAGGTCGGCACGTTGACGACCGAGAGCGTGTGCGCGCCCTGCGCCTTGGCGTAGCGCAGCGCCGCCAGCGTGTCGGCGGTCTCGCCCGATTGCGAGATGAAGATCGCAAGATCGCCCTTGCGCAGCGGTGCCTCGCGGTAGCGGAATTCGGAGGCGACATCGAGCTCGACCGGCAGCCGGGCCAGCCGCTCCAGCCAGTATTTCGCGACGAAGCCGGCATAGCTCGCGGTGCCGCAGGCCGTGATCGAGATGCGCTGGATATCCTTGAAGTCGAACGGCAGCTTCACCGGCATGGTGACGCGCTCGGTCGCCATGTCGACATAGCGCGCCAGCGTGTGCCCGACCACTTCCGGCTGCTCGTGGATCTCCTTCGCCATGAAGTGGCGGTAGTTCGCCTTGTCGACCAGCGCCGTTGCCGTCGTGTGCTTGATCGCCTCGCGGTGGACGATGGCGTTGTCCTTGTCGAAGATCGTGGCGCCCTTGCGGTTCAGCACCACCCAATCGCCGTCCTCGAGATAGCTGATCGTATCGGTGAACGGCCCGAGCGCGATCGCGTCGGACCCGAGATACATCTCGCCTTCGCCATGGCCGACCGCGAGCGGCGGGCCGTTGCGGGCGCCGATCATCAGGTCATCCTCGCCGGCGAAGATGAAGCCGAGCGCGAACGCGCCGCGCAGCTGTGACAGCACCGCCCTCACCGCCTCGATCGGCTTGACGCCGCCCTTGAGCAGATTGTCGACCAGATGCACCACGACCTCGGTGTCGGTCTCGGTCGAGAACGCCGCACCCTTGGCCTCGAGCTCCTCGCGCAGCTCGCGGAAGTTCTCGATGATGCCGTTATGCACCACGGCGACGCGCTCGGTGGCGTGCGGATGTGCGTTGTTCTCGGTCGGCCGGCCGTGGGTGGCCCAGCGGGTGTGGCCGATGCCGGTGTGGCCTCCGAGCGGCTTGGCCTCGAGCCGGGCCTCGAGATTCTTCAGCTTGCCCTCGGCACGGCGCCGCGCCAGGCCGCCATTCTCCAGCGTGGCGACACCCGCGGAATCATAGCCGCGATATTCGAGCCGCTTGAGCGAATCCACCAATTGCTCCGCGACCGGAGCGCGTCCAAGAATGCCGACGATGCCGCACATGCGGTTCAATGTCCCCAAAAATCGCCGAAAATTTGCCAAAGCGGCGACACGGTCCCTTAACGGGAATCGCCGGTCGCAAGATACTCAATAATTATTGCCGATTGCGACAGTCTTAAACGGCAAGGTTGATGCGAAAGGCTGGTTAATCGGGGCTAACCATTTTGGCAAGAGCGCGTCAGCGCGGATCCGCCGGCGCGGGCCACGGTTTCGCCTCCCAGATCGTGGTCCATTCCTGACCCGCGCCGCACGCAGGCGCGCTGACCTCGACGCGAACCACGACAAAGCTTTCCCGATTGGTCACGTCCAGCCGATAGACATGCCGCAGGTGTGGGCTGGGACACAGGTCCGATCCGGTTTCGGCCTGAAACAAGCCGGCCTCCTCCCTCCATGTGATGAAACCCGGAGTGTCCGTCGTACCGAAGCCGTTCAGCGCGACGTACGGAAATTCCATTGGCTTTGGTCTGCCGACGTCGGAAAGATCGAACGCGCGATGCGATCCGGTCACGGAAAGCCGACAGAACATCAGCGCGAGACGGTGCCCGGCCACTTTCATGAAGCGAACCGGCAACTTTTCGATGTCATCACTGTATTTGCAGCCGGATTGCTCGGCCGCAAGCGCGAGCATCCTTGGCACCAAGGCCGGATCGGAAATTTCAAAGTCCGTGCGTCCATTGGCAAGGCTGCTCCATTCGCGAAGCGCCTCGCGTCGTGCATTGATGCTCGAAGTTTCGCCGCCGCGCGCGACCGACACGAGCGGCGGACCGGCCGTGAGAAGACCTCCGAGCAGCACCTTGATCAATCCAGCGATCAGCCGCGCGCTCACGGTTCCCATCCCCGGCCACGCAGCCAGACCTCGCGGCATGTAACCAGCATGCCGTGCAGTCCGTTCTTGAGGAAAAACAGATAGAGCGCGAACAGCAGCACGAAGCTGGGCCGATCGTCGCCCCAGGAAACGAGCTCAGGTTGGTCGTGTGTCTTCCGGGACAGCACCGCCAGCTGTCCGGTCTCGGACCATTGGTAGAGTCGTGCGGCGCTGAAGTACGTCACCAGGCTGCAAAAGACTCCGATCAGAACGGTCGCGGCATATCTGCGCATGACGTGTTTTGCCTCGTCGCCTCCTAAAGAGCGATGAAACCGCAGACGGCAAACGCCGTTAACCGCATCAATATGTCATTAACGCCTTTCGGCGAGGCCAGCCGACGCTGGCGGTAACCGGCGCTGCCAGGACACCCTAATGCTCAACCTGGTAGAGCCGCCATCGCTCCGGCACGCCCTTGAGCTGGTGCGCGCCGCGGTCCTTGAAGCGGATTTCGGACTTTGACATCAGGTCCTTGACGGCGCTCGAGACCAGAACTTCGCCGGCCCGCGCTTTCGCCGCGACGCGCGCGCCGATGTGAAACGCAAGCCCGATCACCTCCGCCCCACTCACCTTGTATTCTCCGGCGTGCAGTCCGACCCTGATCTCCAGCCCCAGCGTGCGCACGGACTCGCGGATCGCGGTCGCGCAACGGATCCCGGCTGCCGGCGCGCGGAACGTCGCCAGCAACCCGTCCCCCGTCGTCACGACTTCCTTCCCCCGCAAGGCCTTCAGCTCCCTGCGCACAGCGACATAGTAGTGGTTCATCACCGTCGCCCAGCGCGTGTCGCCGAGCCGCGCGGCCTTTTCGGTGGATCGGACGATATCGACATAGAGGATCGTGGCGAGCGCCTGCTTGAGCTGTGAGTCCCGATCGACGGTTCGGCGCCGGTTCGCGATATTCCCAGCCAGCGGTTCATAGCGATGGCTACGTCGCCGCGCGATGGCGGCCTTGGTGTAGTCCTGGGCGCGCTGCACCGTGCGGCAGCGAATGGTTTTTTCCTGCGGTGGAAACGTCCAGTGGACCTTTCGCCTGTCGCCCGCGCCATCAACCTGCACGGCGCCCCATTTCAGGAAAACCGTCGAGCCGGCCCGTCGAATGCACCATGCCTTCGACGTGTATCCGGAAACGTTCGACTGATGGACTCCGATGCGAAGGAATTTTGGCATGAGCGTCCGGCCGATCGAAGGAACGTTTGGCAGCCTACCAGGGTAAAGCGTAGCCATACATTCCCGCGTTGGCAACGGTGCAGGTTTGCGGTGCAGGTTTGCGGACTATCGAGAATGCCGGTCCGCGATGTCCGCGTCGGGTCCCGCACGCGGACGAAGGATCGTGTGAGGCAGCACCAGCGCTTCGTCAGCTCCGGAGGTCGCGGCCCTGCCCATTCGATGCAGCGTCGGCATCGACCGACAGAATTGCCGCGTCTTGCACGTCCGCTATCGGCTGCTCTGGATCGCGGAATCGAGCCGGGGTCAACCGGCTGCGGTCGACCGTCACGCCGAAGATGTCGAAGCGGTTGTAGTAACCGACCACGTCGTGAAACTGTTTCGGCTCGACGCAGCGATTGAGATCGATCTCCGCGTAGGCGATCCCCTCCTCGTCCTGCAATCCATCGCCGAAGACGCTGCCGGTCGGATCGACGAAGAAGCTCGCCGCACGTGGTGTCTGGTCGATCACGTCGGCGATCGTTCGATCGCGTTCAATGAGGAAGGCGCGCAACGCCTGGTCCATGTAGCCGGCGGTGACGATCCCGAATACCTTGGCTTCGAAGCAATGGGCGCTGGCCCGGATGCGGTTGGCGGCCACGTTGTCGAAATTGCCGCCGCCTGCCGGGCGCCGGGTGGGCCACATCGGCGGCCAGCTCGAAATGTGCACCTGCTCGCCCTGCGCCATCAGCGCGAAGCGGGCCAATGGATTGGTATTCTCGCCGCAAATCAACCCGCCGATCCGGCCCTGCCGTGTCTCCGCGACTTTAAGGCCCGCACCATCCCCGGACGACCACACCAGCTTCTCATAGAAGGTCGGAACCAGCTTGCGGTGATGGATGAGAATTTCTCCGGTCTCGCCGATCAGCAGGTTCGAGTTCCACAGCCCCCCGACGCTGACGGCCGAGCGCTCGCTGATGCCGATCGAGACCGTGACGCCGAGGGCGCGCGCCTCGGCGCAAAGCCGCGCCACTTCCGGTCCGTCCGCCAGCACGGATTGCTCCGCCATACGCACGAACAGATCGTGGTTGTCGATTGGAGGCCACAGCGCGGCCCAGACCGGAAAGGCGGGAATATAGGTTTCGGGAAACGCGATCAGCTCGGCGCCGGCCCTGGCCGCCTCGCGAACGATGGCGATCGCCTTTTCGGTGGTCGCCCAGCTGTCGAGGAAGACGGGCGCGGCGTGGACGGCAGCAGCCTTGAAACGAGGAAGCATGTCGAAAATCCCGGCTAGGACTAGGGGAGCGAAGCGGTATCATCCCTGCCTTGCCGGCGTGCATGGGAATTGTCGCAAGGTCGGTTGCGAAGGATCGGAACCGCCACGCGCTGGAACGGGAATTGCTTTGCTGACAAGGGCCGCAATTTCAACGGCCGCAACCTGGAGGCCGGTGATGTTCGACACGATCAACTGGGACGATCTGCGGGTATTTCTCTGCGCCGCCCGCGCCGGGAATTTGAGCCAAACGGCAAAGCGGCTGCGGCTCGACCATTCCACCGTCAGCCGGCGCATCGCCCAAATGGAAGCTTCGCTCGGGGTTGCGGTGTTCGAACGCCACCGCACCGGGCTCAAGCTCAACGAAGTCGGCGAGCGGTTGCTGCGTCATGCCGAGCGGGTCGAGAGCGCGGTGATCGCGATCCGCGAGGAAGCCAGCGCCAGCGACACCCAGGAGCTCGTCGGGACCGTGCGGCTCGCCACCATGGAGGGGATCGCCTCGCTCTATCTGGCGCAGCGTTTCGCCAAACTGCATCGTACCACCCCGCAGCTCACCGTCGAACTCGTCACGTCCGCCCAGACGGTCTACGTCCATAAACGCGAGGCCGATCTGTTCGTGTCCTTCTTCCGGCCACCCGGTCCGGGCCTGATCTCGGAGCGCATCGGCAAGTTTCGGCTCGGGCTATTCGCGAGCCAGGACTATCTCGACCACCATGGGATGCCCGCAAGCCTGCGCGACCTGCAGGATCATTGGTTCGTGTCCTATATCGAGGACCTGATCCAGGTCGATTCGGTGCGCTGGCTCGCCGACGTCATCGAAGAGCCGAAAATCGCCTTCCACTCCAACAGCATGATCGCGCAGATGAACGCCGCGGCGGGCGGCCTCGGCATCGTGATGCTTCCGAGCTTTGCCACAAGGGACCGGCCCGACCTGATACCGGTGCTGCCGGCTCTCGCCGGCACCGTTCGCGAGGTCTGGCTCAACGTCCACAGCGATCTGCAATTCGCCCCGCGCATCCGCGCCGTCCGCGCCTTCCTGAAAAATACCCTGAAGCAGGATCCAGACATGCAGGTCACGCTGGCCGATGTCGTGCCGCAGCCGCGCACAGCAGATTGCAAAAATCCATAATTCCCTTCCGTCGGACCCCGGCTGAAGCTCGTCAGATTGGCGCCAAGCAGAGCGCGCTGAGTTTTTGAGGGGGCCGATATGAACGTGGTTATTCCCGGCAATGCCGATCCGGCGCCGAGCGGCGTCGCATTGGCCAAGAAACAGGCCGAGCAACTGGCCAAGAAGCGGCTGACGGTCGCGCTCGTTCTGAGCGTCGCGATGATCGTGATCTATTTCGGATTCATGGGGCTTTTCGCGTTCGACAAGCCGCTGCTCGGCACCATCCTGATGCCCGGCCTGTCGCTTTGCATTGTGCTCGGCCCGCTCGTCATCATCTCTTCCTTCGTGCTCTGCCTGGTCTACGTGCTGTGGGCGAACCGGGTGTTCGACGCAGGCGTTCGCGAGCTTCGCTAAGGGGACAGGCAAATGGGCAGCAGCACGCTTTCGATCGGGTTCTTCTTCGCCTTCATGGCGTTGACGCTGGCAATCACCTATTGGGCCGCGCGGCGCACGCGCACCACCGAGCACTTCTTTGCCGCCGGCGGCCAGGTCACGCCGTGGCAGAACGGCTGGGCACTCGCGGGAGACTTCCTGAGCGCCGCGGCCCTGCTCGGAATTGCCGGCATCGTCACCTCGAACGGCTTCGACGGCATGATCTATTCGATCGGGTGGCTGGTCGGCTGGCCGATCATTCTGTTCCTGATCGTCGAGCCATTGCGCAATGTCGGCCGTTTCACCTTCGCCGACGTCGTGGCCTATCGCCTGCGCCAGCGCCCGGTGCGCCTCGCCGGCGCCATCGGTACACTTGCCGTGATCCTGTTCTACCTGATCGCCCAGATGGTCGCGACCGGATCGCTGATCAAGCTGCTGTTCGGCCTGCCTTACACCTGGTCGGTCATCGTCGTCGGCAGCGTGATGCTGATCTATGTGCTGTTCGGCGGCATGTTGGCGACGACCTGGGTGCAGGTGGTCAAGGCTGTGCTGCTGATGGGCGGCGGCATCCTGCTCGCCCTCCTCGTGTTGACCCATTTCGACATGAACCCGCTGAAGCTGTTCGCCGCGGCGTCCGAGAAATACGGCACCAAGGTGCTGCAGCCGGGATCGAAGGTGGTCTCGGGTCAATGGGATGCCATCTCGCTCGGGCTCGGACTGATGTTCGGAACCGCCGCGATGCCGCATGTGCTGATGCGGGCCTATACGGTGAAGGATTCCAAAGCCGCACGGCTGTCGATCCTCTATGCCACCGGCCTGATCGGCGTCTTTCATCTCATGGTCTTCATCATCGGCTTCGGCGCCATGGTGCTGGTCGGCGCCGAGGCGGTGGCCAAGGCCGGCGGCGGCGGCAACATGGCAGCGCCCCTGCTCGCACTCACCGTCGGCGGCAATGCGTTCTTCGGCTTCATCTGTGCGGTCGCCTTCGCGACCATGCTCGCGGTCGTCGCGGGGTTGACGCTGTCGGGCGTCGCCACGCTCTGCCACGACGTCTGGACCAACGTGATCAGGAGCGGCACCGCTTCGGAGGCCGAGCAGCTCAAGGTCGCGCGGGTCGCGACGGTTCTGATTTCCATCCTCGCCATCGGTCTGGGCATCGCGTTCGAAGGCCAGAATGTCGCCTTCATGGCGGGACTTGCGTTCTCGATCGCCTGCGCCGCCAACTTCCCGTCGCTCGTGCTCGCCATCACCTGGCGCCGCTTCACGACGCCTGCTGCCGTGGCGAGCATCCTCGTCGGCACACTGAGCTCGCTGGTGCTGATCTATCTGTCCCCGACCATCCAGGTCGACATTCTCGGCAAGCCGCTCGCCGCGGTCGAGCATCAATGGTGGTTCGTGTCGCTGCGCAATCCCGCGATCATCAGCATGCCGCTATCCTTTGCGGTCGCGATCCTGCTGTCGCTGGTCACACGGGAGAAGAACGCAAACCTCGCCTTCGACGAGATGCAGCGGCGCATCCTGCTCGGACCGGTAGAGCCGAAGACCGACGAGCCGCGCCAGACGAAGAATGCGGCATGAACCGGGTCAACCGATCGACGTTGCGATCAGCCCGTTGCGAACCCCGTCACCCGATGCGCATGTGTGACTCACAGATCGCGCAACACCCTCAGTGTCGTCCCGGCGAAAGCCGGGACCCATAACCACCGACGGTTATTGCTTCACGATGCTGGAACGACGAGTCCTGTCCCCAACTTCCGCCGCGGAGTATGGGTCCCGGCTTTCGCCGGGACGACACCTTATGGTCGAGACAGGCTCGCAAAGATGTCGCGAGAAGATCACTTCCCCTTCGCCGCCTTCTCCTTCAGCTTCGCCGTACGGTAGCGCGCGGCGCCGCCTTCGCGGATGGACTGCTCGCTGCGCTCGAGCGCCATCGCATCGTCGGGAACGTCCTTGGTGATCACGGAGCCCGAGCCGATATAGGCGCCCTTGCCGATCGTGACCGGCGCGACCAGCGAGGTATTGGTGCCGATGAAGGCGCCCTCGCCGATCAGCGTCTTGTGCTTGAGGAAGCCGTCATAGTTGCAGGTGATGGTGCCGGCACCGAGGTTGGAATTGGCACCGACATGGGCGTCGCCGACATAGGAGAGATGGTTGACCTTGACGCCGGCCTCCAGCCTCGACCCCTTGGTCTCGACGAAATTGCCGATCTTCACGCCATCGCCGAGCGAGGTGCCGGGCCGCAGCCGCGCGTAGGGTCCGAGCTCCACCTTCTTGCCGATCGTGGCTTGGGTGATGTGCGAGAAGGAGTGGATCACGGCGCCGTCGTCGATCGAAACGCCGGGTCCGATCACCACGAACGGCTCGATCGTGACGTCCTTGCCGAATTTGGTGTCGGCGGCGAGATAGACCGTTTCCGGCGCGATCAGGGTCACGCCGGCCTCGAGCGCCTGGTTGCGCAGCCGCGCCTGCATCACGGCCTCGGCCTCGGCGAGCTGCGCCTTGGTGTTGATACCGCGCACTTCGTCTTCGCTGGTCTCGATCACGACGGCCTCCAGTCCGAGTTCCCTGACAATGCCGACGGCATCGGTCAGATAATATTCGCCCTTGGCATTGGCATTGCCGATCTTCTCGATGATCGCGAGCGCCTTCTTGCCGTCGAACGCCATCACGCCGGCATTGCACAGCGTGACCTTGCGCTCTTCGGCACTGGCATCGGCCTGCTCGCGGATCGCGACCAGCTTGCCGTTCTCGACCACCAGGCGGCCGTAGCCGGTCGGGTCGGCGGCATGGAAGCCGAGCACCGCAAGCGCCGCGCCGTCGCGCAGCGGTGCGCGCATGCGGGCGAAGGTCTCGGCCGAGATCAGCGGCGTGTCGCCGAATGCGATCAAGAGGTCGTCGGCACTGCGGGCGATCGCCTCGCGCGCCGCCAGCACCGCATGCGCGGTGCCGAGCCGCTCGCGCTGCACGAAGGTCTGCGCGTCGGGCCGCACCCGGCGTGCCTCGGCGGCGACCGCCTCATGGTCCGGGCCGACCACGACCGCCAGCTGCGATCCCTCGCCGGAGGCCGCGGCATTGAGCACGTGCGCCAGCAGCGGCTGCCCGGCCACGGGGTGCAGCACCTTCGGCAGCGACGAGCGCATCCGCGTGCCCTCACCGGCCGCAAGCACCACTGTCAGGCTCGTTCGCGCAGTCATCCGCAATCCTCAATGTCGCGCGCAGTTCGCTGCGCAAAGCTGTCTTCGAGGCCGTCTTTAATTGTTTTCCCCGGCAGAAGAAACCGATTCGCCTCCGTGGCGCTCCGGATTCAAGTTCCCGGTCCATTTCCTGTTAATCTTTGCCTCGTGATTCGGCGGGCCTTGAGGAGGGCCAAGCGGGCTTTGGCCAAAGATCGCGACAATCTGGCGGCGGAATTCGACACCGAGAGCACCACCGGCTTTTTGGCCGAGGAGGATGCTCTGGATCGCCGCATGCTGTGGCGGCTCGGCTCGTGGGGCGTTGCCGCGGTCGGCGCCGTCACCGTCGCGGTGATGGCCAACCAGTCGGCGTTGACGCTGCGGCGCGACCAGGTCGCCGCAGCGGACCTCGCGCGACAGGCCCAGCAGCTGCAGACGCTGGCGAAGGAGAGCCACAACGAGACGCGCCGGCTGGCGTCTGCGATCGATACGCTCAACGGCGATCGCGACCGGCTGTATTCGCGCGTCACCACGCTGGAGCAGGGTCTCGACTCCGTGACCGGCGCGATCGCCAGGCAGCCGCCGGCACCATCGCCCTTGGCAGCGGCGCCCGGCACCTCGCCCGCAACCGCCAGTTCGTCTGCGGCCGCCTCCGCGCCAACCGTTGCCGCCGTCGCAACGACGCCGCCGGTCGCATTGGACAAGCCGGCGGCGATCGACAAGCTGACCGCAGCCGGCGACAGCAAGGCGACTGGGCCGATCGAGAAGCCGGTTGCGGCGGCCGAAAAGCCGGCAACGGCCGACAAGAAACCGGCGTCCGCGGCCGCCAAGCCGCAGGCCGCCGCGGAGAAGCCGCCAACCTCCGACAATTCGCCGCCGAATTCCGCCACGGCCGCATCGATCGCAAGTCCGATGAGCGCCGCCGCGGCCGGCGCCGAGGATGCACCCGCTGCGCCGGCACCGGTCGCGGACAAGCCGCTTGCCGACAAGCCGGTCCTGGCATCACTCGATCCTGCGGCGAACAAGGCAACCGAAACGGTCAGGCCGCCGACCGCCAACGATGTCACCGCCGCACCGATCCCTCCGCTGGTGATCACAGCGGATCCGGACGCCGAGGACGATGCGCCGCAGGCACAGATCCACCGCACCGAGTTCGGCGTCGATCTCGGCACGGCCAATTCGGTCAATGGACTGCGCGCGCTGTGGCGCGGCCTGTTGAAGTCGAAGGCCAACGCGCCGCTGGCGGCGCTGCGGCCGATCATCGTGATCAAGGAGAACAGCAACGGGCTCGGCATGCAGTTGCGCCTGGTGGCCGGACCGCTGAACGACGCCGGCACGGCAGCCAGGATCTGCGCGGGCCTCAGCCTGGTGCAGCGGACCTGCGAGACGGCGATCTATGACGGCCAGCGACTGGCCCTCAACGAGCCGGCCGCCGGAGCCAAGCCGGCGCCGTCGCATCGCCGGGCCGTGCCGAAGCGCGCCGTCGCGCCGCCGCAGCAACAGCAGCAGCCGGTCGCCGAGGACAAGAAGCCGGAGCCGACCACGATCTCCTCGATATTCCGGCGGAACAGCCAATAATCATGTGAGCCAAGGGATTGTGGCCGGATTTTCAACCGATTTCGATGCTCCGACGAACTTGTCCCGCAACCCGATCCCGACCATAGTGCCGCGATGACAAAACCTCCGTTCCGCCTCTCCCCCTATCAGGTCCAGTTCCTGATGGTCGTGGGCTTCGTCACCGTCGGCTACGCGCTCTACGTGCGCTATCTGGCAATCGAGTTCTCTCCCGTTGCGCTGGCCTGCGACGCCGGCGCGCAGACCATGCTCTGCAAGGCTCGCGCGCTGTCGACCGTACTGTTCAAGAACTCGGTGTTCGGGATCACCGCGCTGGTAATCGCGGTGCTCAACCTGACGCGGCCGTCGATCGTGCTGCTCACCGTCGGCTTGATCGCCGCGGGGCTCGGGATCGTGCTCTACAATGTCGTGCTGTCGGGGCTTGCGATCGGGCTGTTCATCCTGGGTTTTGCGCGGCCCGCGCCCGCCACAGCGTAGCGGCAAGCAAAAGGTACATCACGCAGGTCCAGTCCGACTGCCAGTTGATCGTGCCCTCGTTGTAGATCGTGTAGCCGGCAGCGATCACCAGCAGGCCGGCGAATACGGATTCCGCGAGCGGCCGGATGCCTTCCTTCGGGCGATTGAGCATGGTCAGCAGCGCGAATGGCACCACCGCCATGGTCAGCGAGGCATACGGGAAATCGCGGTAGCGCGGATCGAAGGTGAAGCCGAGCGCGGTTTCGGCAGCAATCACCGTGGTGATGATCAGCACAATCGCCAGCACCGCGCCGAACATGCCCTTGCCGCGATAGTCGCGCGGCCCGACCAGTTCCAGGAAGGTCGGCAGCGAGCGGCCGGCGATCAGCGCATGCGCCGTCAGCAGTGGCGCGGCAATGCCCGCCGCGAGCAGCACGCCCCAATGCAGCCAGCCGCCGACGCCGTAGCTCTCGTAATACATCTTGTCGCCGGCAATCCCGAGCAGCGCCCCCGCCGTCGTCGCCGAAATGGCGACCGCGATCCAGGCCGACGGCCGCGGCGTCCAGGGCCGGCGGCGCAGCGTCAGCCAGGCCGCGAGGAATGTGGCGACGGACAGCGCCATGCCGCCCGTCATCTGCAGCTTCCAGTCCGGATAGTTCGTGATAGCAACGCCGGGCGGATATTTCACCTGCCGCTTGACCGAATCGAACAGGCCCCAATTGCCGCCGACGGTGCCCTCGAGCTTGCGCTTCCAGGGCTGGTCGTAGGCCTCGATTAGGTTGACCCGAAAGCCCTCGCGCTTGGCGAGGTCGAGGATCTCGGACACCACCCGCGCCTGGTTGGTGCGCGACGGCAATGCGCCCTCCCGCATCCGCCCCTGGCTCGGCCAGCCGGTCTCGCCGATCAGGATCTCCTTGCCCGGGAATGTCACCGCCATCCGCTTGCGGATATCGTCGACATGCGCCGCGGCGTACTTCGCCTTGACCGGGATGTCCTCCCAATACGGCAGGATGTGAATGGTGACGAAATCGACCGCGTCGTAAATCTCGCGGTTCTTCACCCAGTATTCCCAGACGTCGGCATAGGTGACGGGAAGATTGCCCGCCGCCGCCTTCACTGCGCGGATGTTGCCGGCAAGATCGGTGGCGGTCATCTCGCCGCGCAGCAGCACCTCGTTGCCGACGATCAGCGAGGTGACGACGCCGGGATACTCCTTGGCGAGCCGGACCGCGATCGCGATCTGCTGCAAATTCTTGAAGCGGTTGCTGCTGAGCCAGATGCCCTGCATCACCTTCAGCCCGACCTTGGCCGCAACGCCGGGGACATGGTCGAGGCCGTTCTCGATCGAATAGGTGCGCACGCAGTCGGTGACCTTGGCGAGATCGGTCAGATCCTGCTCGATCTGCTCGACTGGAATCTGCGTGGTGGGATCCAGCGGCGTCTGCGCGCCGCGGAACGGCGTATAGGACACGCATTGCAGCTTTGCAGCGGGATCGATCGGCGCGCGCACGAGCGTAATCGGCGTGGCGAGCCACCACCACACGGATGCAATCACGGCGAGCGAGATCAGGAGAAGCGCCAGCGGCGTACGAAGCGAAATCGGTTCCATCCTCCGGGGGACCGTCGAATTAGCCGGTCACAGCCCATCTGCCAAGAGCGGGATTAGGTCAATACCATGGTTGTCCTGCGACAGTTTTGCGCTGGGTCGATAAAGTTGTGAGTTTGCTGGACAAAATACCAAATTCCAGTCATCAGATTTCGCCAGAGTCTCCGCCGCACTGGAGACCTATTTGGACGGCATCACGCGAGCCGTTAGGATGATCCCGCGGGGGCAGGAACATTATCGGGGAATACATGCGTCGACGGCTGCTTGAGTTGAAGAACACTACTTTGCGCCATCTTGCCGTAACGGGCCTTGTCACGGGCCTTGCGCTCCTCATTGGGGCTGGCGGCGCGTTCGCCCAGAGCGGCACGCCGAATCCGCCGGATCAGGCCAAACAGCAGCCTGGACAGCCCGATGCCAACGCAAATGCCGCACGGGAAGCCAACCAGCGCAAGGTCGAGGAATTCGTCGAGGCCCAGCAGGCCATCAACGGCCCGGCCGGCAACCCGGAATGCGTCTGGCTCGGCCGCCGCGTCGTCCGCCTGATGTGGAACGACGACCTCGACACCGCGTTCCGCCATCTCGACCTCTACGACCGGTTCGGCTGCCCCGGCGGCCACGTCCAGGCGGCGTTCCGCTGCCTGACCCGGTTCGGCGCCCAGATCGACGACAAGGTGCGCGGCAGCCTCGACGGTCGCATCCACGCCTGCTGGATCAATCCGGGCGCGCAGCCCCAGGCCGCGGCCGCCGCCGCTGCTCCCACCCCGGCGCCGGCGACGGCCGGCACCGCCGCACCGGCACCCGCAGCCTCGCCCTCGCCTGCACCGACCCCGTCGGCGTCACCTGCGCCGGCGTCGAAATAGCCATATCCCGCGACCGGGGTCCGGCCGCGATTTTTTTCGCGGCTGGAACGGCTTGCGCCCTTAAAACGCCATCGCGGCACACCAGTTGTTAAATCGGATGGCGGAGATATCTTTCCCTCCGCTGTCGTGTTGGTCGAACCCAGGGGACGGGTTCGCTTAGTCCTCAATCTCAGGCCCCGTATGGTTTAACCGCGATGCGCGCCGTCGTCGCCGTCCTGTTGCTTGTCACCGCCGCCCACGCCGCCCTGTGGGGTCTCTTCCAGGAGAAGCAGTCGGCGCCCGATTTCCGTGGCACGCTGCCGAGCCTGTCCTACGCTCCGTTCGAGTCAGGCCACACCGTCGCAGACGTTGCCGCCGACACCGAGAAGGTGCGCACCGACCTGCGAAAACTGTCCACGCTCACCAAGGCGGTCCGCCTCTATTCGTCGACGGAAGGCAACGAGCTGGTGCCGCCCGTCGCCGCCGAGTTCGGCATGAAGGTCACGGTTGGCGCGTGGATCGACAAGGACGCCAACCGCAACAACCGCGAGATCGAAGCCGCGATCAACCTGGCCAAGCGCAACAGCAACGTCATCGGCATCGTGGTCGGCAACGAAACCGTGTTCCGCGGCGAGCAGGTGCCGCTGGAAAACCTTGGCTCGGTTCCGGAGATCGGCGTGCCGCCCGAGGAGTCCGAGAGGATTCTTCGCGAGGAAGCGCAGCGTCTTCACGACGCGGAAATGCAGCCGGATGAAAACGGCAGCAGCGGCTTGAGCAAGCGCGCTGAAGCGATCAAGTGGGCAGTCGCCGAAAACAACGTGCACCGGCTGATCAAGATGATCCAGCGGGTCAAGAAGTCGGTCAACGTTCCCGTCACCACCGGTGAAATCTGGAACATCTGGCGCGACCATCCGCAGCTCGCCAACTCGTCCGACTTCGTCGCCGCGCACGTGCTGCCCTACTGGGAAAACTTCACCGACAAGCAGGCGGTGGACCAGGCGGTCGACCGCTACAACCTGTTGCGCGACTCCTTCCCCGGCAAACGCATCCTGATCGCCGAATTCGGCTGGCCGAGCCAGGGCTACAATCTGCGCAGCGCCGTGCCCGGCCCGTTCCAGCAGGCCACCGTGCTGCGCAACTTCGTCACCCGCGCCGAAGCCATCGGCATGGACTACAACATCGTCGAGGCGATCGATCAGCCCTGGAAGTTCTTCGAAGGCGGCGTCGGCCCCTACTGGGGCATCCTCAATGCCGACCGCGAGCCAAAGTTCGCCTGGACCGGACCGGTCACCGATCCGAACTACTGGAAGATCGCGCTGGTCGCCGTCCTGGTCGGCCTGTTCATGTCGCTGCCGATCCTGCGGCTGGACCAGCCGACCGTGATGCAGGCGCTGCTGCTGTCGGCGGCCGCCAATGGCGTCGGCGCGTGGGTCGCGACGGTGTTCTCCTACTGGACGACGCACTACTTCGTCTGGGGCTCGGCCTTCGCGCTCAGCCTCGGCCTGGTGCTGCTGGTTCCGCTGGTCCTGATCGCGATGGCGCGGATCGAGGAGATCGCGGCGGTGGCGTTCGGCCGCGGCCCGCGCCGGCTGATCGGCAAGAGCGCGCCGCTCGCGCCCGCCACGATCGGCGAGAACGTGAAGTTTCCGAAGGTCTCGATCCACATCCCGGCCTATTTCGAGCCGGTCGAGATGCTGAAGCAGACGCTCGATGCGGTGTCGCGGCTCGACTATCCGAACTTCGAGTGCGTCTGCATCATCAACAACACGCCAGATCCCGACTTCTGGCGGCCGATCCAGGATCACTGCCGGCTGCTCGGCGAGCGCTTCAAGTTCATCAATGCCGAGAAGGTGCAGGGCTTCAAGGCCGGCGCGCTGCGCATCGCGATGGACCGCACCGCGGCGGATGCCGAGATCATCGGCATCATCGACGCCGACTACGTCGTGCATCCGGACTGGCTGAAGGATCTCGTGCCGGCGTTCGCCGATCCGCGCGTCGGCCTCGTGCAGGCGCCGCAGGAGCATCGCGACGGCGATCGCTCGCTGATGCACTACATCATGAACGGCGAATATGCCGGGTTCTTCGACATCGGCATGGTCCAGCGCAACGAGTTCAACGCCATCATCGTGCACGGCACGATGTGCCTGATCCGCCGCGCCGCGATGGACAAGGCCGGCGGCTGGTCCTCTGACACGATCTGCGAGGACACCGATCTCGGCCTCTCGATCCAGCAGCAGGGCTGGCTCACGCATTACACCAATGTGCGTTACGGCGAAGGCCTGCTGCCCGACACCTACGAGGCCTTCAAGAAGCAGCGCCATCGCTGGGCCTATGGCGGCTTCCAGATCGTCAAGAAGCATTGGCGGCGCTTCCTGCCCGGCGCCAGCCGGCTGACGCCCGATCAGCGCCGCGAGTTCTCGCTGGGCTGGCTCAACTGGCTCGGCGCCGAAAGCCTCGGCGTCGTGGTTGCGATCCTCAACCTGATCTGGGTGCCGATCGTCGCCTTCGCCGACATCGCGATCCCCGACAAGATTCTGACGCTGCCGATCATCGCCTCCTTCATCGTCTCGCTGGTGCATTTCGTCGCGCTCTACCGGCTGCGCGTGAACATCAAGGCCGGCCAGATGTTAGGAGCCATGATAGCGGCGATGAGCGTGCAGTGGACGGTGTCGCGCGCGGTGGCGCAGGGCCTGATCACCGAGCATCTTGCGTTCGCCCGCACCTCCAAAGGCGGCCTGTCGCGGATGTCGATCGAGTTCCAGGCGTTCTGGGAAGCCGTGATCGGCGTGTTGCTGCTGATCGGCGCCGTCGTGCTTGTCGTCACCAACGGCTACAAGCAGGTGCGCGAGATCTACATCTTCGCCGGCGTCCTGGTGTTGCAGAGCCTGCCATTCCTGGCGGCGGTCTCCATCGCGATCCTGGAAAATTCGCGGATCAACGAGTTCGCATTCTGGCGCAACAGCGCGATCCGCACCGCGGAACTGATCGGGTTGCGCCCGGTCAGCCTGCCCTCGGTCGCCGCCCCGTCGCAGCCGGTCGGCTCGGAAATCCGCCGCGACAACTAGCGCCGGATTTGGCCGACTTCAAGAAACGGCCCTAACCACAGGCGCCGGAACGGCAAATCCGGCGCGCCGGTGCACAATTGACCGCCCCTCGGCTATTGACCCGATGGGCCCTGCCCCCTACACAGCGCGGGCTGGAGCACGATCCGGAGCGGTTCACCGCTGGCGTCCGGATCTAATGTTCAGGTGAGTGAGCGCGTAGCTCAGGCGGTAGAGCACGTGACTTTTAATCATGGGGTCGAGGGTTCGAGTCCCTCCGCGCTCACCAAACAAATTCTGAGCAAGCAGTCAGCCTCCCAAACATTCGCGAAATTTCCGTGCGGCAGTGACATCGCTCTCGTGGTGTTTGGAAGCCGGCCCGGGCCCTGGCGCCGGCTCTTCTTAGTTTTTGTGTGAACCAAGCCACAGTTGTTTGCTGCGATCTTTAGTAGGTTTTCGGCGCTAGGGATTTCAGGGCCCAGAGGCTGGAAGAACAGGGCGTCGCCGGGACAAACCATTTCGGGCCCGGCGGCGTAATTTTTCGGGACGGTCAGAACTGCAATCCCAATGCTCGGACCAGACGCATCCGGACGCCAACGGCTCGTTGCTCTCCCTGTCGCAGTCATCACGTTCGGCGTCGCGGGCGTCGAGCCTGCCTGCGGTTCTCCGGACCGGTCGGCGGCGCGTGTATTCCGGCATGAGCCTTGCTCTTTAGGTGGCGCAGGAAATTTCAGTGTCCCGGTTCAGGAACAAGCTGTCACCGGATGTGTCTTTTGGAGACGAGCAGCTGGATTCATTGGGAGGTATCGTTGAGATACGCAGCGCCCCTACAGTCAAGGTTTGTCGTTCGGAGAGGAAGCACCGACTGGATGGTCTATGATCGAGAGCTCAAGGGTCCAGCGCAGTTGAAGAAAGACGGTCACTTCGCCGAGAAGTTGACGAAGGAACAGGCCGAACACATCAAGCAGGCCTTGACGGACGCCCTGAAGCCCGAGCCCTAGACAAAGTTAGATCGAGTACCCCGATCGGTGGCGACACAAACCGCGAACAGATGACATCTGTGTTACCTCGTAAGGTATATGAACAGAGTTGGGCAAAGCGAACGAGGCGCGGCAAAATGGCGGCGCATCGGTGGAGCAAATTAGGCCCCTGCGGAATTCAGCTTTGGCCACGGGACGTTCTGAGCGGGCCAGCGTCGCCGTTGGGAGGGAACGATCGGGGAACAGCTCAAGGCAGATCGAAAGCCGCCCCGCCTCACAAAGGTTACCCCCGCGCCGAGGCGGAGCGCGACGCATGACGGCGCAAGCGCGCCGTTCGGCGCACAATTCGGAGCGAACATTCGGAACGCTGCTGGAGTTCGGCCGTCAAGATAACGGCAGTTCGCCCTGACCGCCTGTCCAGTCGATGATATCGAGCTGCAGCCCTCGCTTCAGCATCTCGGCCTCGAGGCTGCCGGCATGCCGTTTCCACTCGGGCGTCGCGCGGACGCGGAATTTTGGCTCTTCGCCGGCTGCCTCGAATTCGTCGTCGGCTCTGAGCGCACCGCGGACGGCTTCGTACATCATCTTCAGGCTGGCGTCGGTGAAGGCGCCGTAGTCCATCGGTCGTCTCCCTTGGCACTGTGAGACGCAAAAGGCCGCCACGTAGTCACTCGTGGCGGCCTTCTGCTAGCGGCCCATCCAGACGGCCTGGAACGACGTTGCGTGAGTCGCGTTAATGAAACGTTGCTGGCACGGTAGCGGCACACGCTTTCACAGGCGCCCTCGACAGCGTTACTCCACCGGGATCGTGGAGGCTGTCGCACTCAGATCGCGATGCGATCGAAGTCGACGGCTATCCGGCTGTTCGGGAAAATCCTCGTCGCCTCCGCCAGAATGTCCTCATCCGGGTAGCGGCCGGAGATGTGCGTGAGCACGAGCTGCTTGACCTCGCTCCGCGCTGCGAGCGCGGCGGCTTCGCTGGCCGTCAAATGCCCGTAGTCGCGCGCGATCGCCGCGTCACGCTCGAGAAACGTCGCTTCGATCACCAGCACGTCGGCGTCCCTGACGTGTTCGGCCAGCCCGTCGGTGGTTTCGGCATCACCGACAATGACGAGCTTCTTTCGCCCCTGGGCCGGACCAAGCACCTGCTCCGGATCGATGGTGCGACCGTCGTCCAGCTTCACCTGCCGCCCCTCCGCCAGCTCCCGGCGAACCGGCCCATCAGGCACGCGCAGCGCCAGAAGCCGGTCCGGGAGGAGATGCCGGCGCACCGCGCTCTGAAAGGTGAAGGCGAAGCTGTCCGTATCCCGGTGGCGGACGGGAAAGCAATCGACGGTGAATTCGCCGGCGTCGAGGACTCGCCCCTCGCTCAACGGCACCAGATCAAGCGGGATCGGCGCTCTGCCCTCGCCCCACAGGCCTGCCAGCATCCGGACGACGACATCGAGCGTGCCTGGCCCGGCATGAATCGTCATCGCATCCGAACTTTGCCGCAACCGGAGGGTCGAAAACAGCCCGGGGATGCCGAGCACATGATCGAAATGCCCGTGGGTCAGCAGCAGGTGATCAAGCCGTCGAAAGCCGGCGCCGCTCCGCAGCAGCTGGCGCTGCGTTCCCTCGCCGCAATCGACCAGAATACGACTGCCGGCTGCCTCGACGAGAATGCCCGGGTGATTGCGCTCGGGAGACGGCACGCTTACCGACGTTCCCAGAAAAGTCAGCGAGAACATCGCAGCACCTCGCCTTCCGACTGCCGACGGCGCCACGCCGCCGAGATCGCGCAATCTGATGGCAGCGTCGCCCGATGTGTTCAAGCATCTCGATGCCGACGACGGTGGACCGAAAGCTCCTGAAGCCGGCGGCTTTAGGCGCAGACCGCATCCGCGCCATCGGGATCGGTCGTCGTGACCGGCGCCCTCGTCACGCCCTCAACCGGTCACAGCCTCAAGCATCGAAACAGCTGCGCGAGCGCGGTGTTGGCGGATTGCGCGCGCCGTTCGACGATTTCAGCCGCAGCGGCGTAGTTGCGCGCCAGGATCTGGAGCGCGCGGCGGGCATCCGGCAGCGTGGATTGCTCCGCCATCTCCAGGCACTGATGCTCGAAATATCTGAGCTCCTCAAGTTCGGTCATTCGCGAATCGTCCGATCGGGTCCTGCATTTTCGAACTCAGTGCGCCAGCGCCCTAGTGAAAGTTTGGCAAGTTTGTTGCGGGGGACGCGCAATCTGGTCGGAGTGTTTCTGGACGCATGATTTGATGATCACCGCTCCGTGACCGATGCGAGGGTGAGCCGCGCGGATCGACAAGCGCGTGCAATCGTCACACAATGCGGCGGGCTCGCTTGGCGCGCCTCGGAACACACGCGGTTGGTGCGGTATCGAATTGGCTTTGTTGGACCGATGAGGAAACGCGATTGGGCTTTCGTGGCGGCCTGTGTGGCAGGCGCGCTGCTGTTCGGCGTCTGGAGTTTCCAGATGGGTATCGCGTTTCATCGATCCCAGCACGGCGCGACCGACCTCTCCAGTTCGCACCGGCGGAGCCAGGACAGCGCGTCCGCGCACGGCCCGGCCCGGCCGAAGGCGGATGACGGCGATCAGCAGGCCGGGCAGCCGCGATAGGCGCCGCGATCGCGTTCGTCGCCGCCACATCGCGTCGGACTAGGCCCAAGCCAGGCCTGCCATGCCGGCGGCGCCATCGTCATCTGTCTTCGCATGCGTGAGCCGCCTGCGGCGCGTGCTGTCCTTGGCGCGACGGTGACGAACGCCAAACCTGTGCAGCGCCATCGGCACATGCTGCATCACGCCGCGGACGAGACCGATGGCCTGTCTGACGACCGCCACAACCGTCGCAACCCGGGTAAAGAAGCCGATCAGGAAGATCATCGAGAAGATGTCGATATAGGCCAACACATCGCCGACCAGCATCAGCTCGGGAGGAAGCGGAATCCGGTGCCAATAGGCGCCGATCACGATCGCAACCGGGATCAGCGCGATCAGCTTCCGCAACGTCAGCCGATCGAGCAAGGCGGCGAGCTCAACGACCAGGATCTGCCACAGCCAATCGCCAAGCGCGGCCGGCTTGTCGATCGTCCAAGACTGCCACAAACGCTGCCACATCGCCGCTCCGCCTCCCCTTGCGCGCAATACCGGCGCGCTACGGCTTCGACGACGCCTCGCCGCCGCGGCCCTCGTCTGCGGCGCCCTGCGCATCAGCCGGGTCGGCCGATGGAAAGATGCGCTCATAATTCGCACGCGCCTCGCGGATCAGACGCGCACGCTCGCGTTCGGACTTCGAGATGAACCTGATGATCTCGCCCATATTCGCTCCAAGGCAGAAATGATGATCCGACCATCAGCTATGCAACCATCGTGCCCGACGGTCGCTTGGCCCGATCCCCTCGCGCCGCTCAGCGGAACGCCCGCGGCGCCATCCGCTGCTGGCTGAAGGCAACGCGCGGATTGATGCCGCAATAGGCGTCGCGGCCCGACGCGGATGCCTGGCACTGCTGATAGGTCTGGTAGCCGCAATAGCCGGGATATCCCTCCTGCCGGCCCTGAATGCACCAGGGATACTCGTAGGGATCGGCCGCCGCAGGCGACGCGGAACCGACAATCCAGCTCGTTCCGAGCGCCGCGAACGCCAGAATTGCCCAATTCGTCCTGCGCATGATCGTGTTTCCTTGCTCCATCGGCTCCCAGCCGCTGATCTAGGTACGCCGGCAGGATCTGCGAGGTTTCCGGCCACCGCCTCAAGAAGCTGTGACGATGGTACAAAGCCCGGTCGCGGCACGGTGAGGACCGGCCGACCGCTCATCGGCTCGCGCGGCCTCCAAACCCGCCGGCCCGCCGCCCCCTAGGCCCCCCAACGCACGTAGTTAACCGGCGCCTAATCGGAGATCCGCGGTTGAAATGTCCGATTTAAGCGCGCTGCAAGGCGGCTGCCCTAGTCTCCCGCGCGGCTCAATGGACGACGACACCCGGAGAGGCTCGTCGCACGGGGGATAATCATGCGCAGCGCGCTCATTGCTTCAATGATCCTGTCACTTGCGGCCGGAGCGGCCGTTGCCGGACCACGAACGTCGGGGGCGTCCGAGGCGGCACCAAGCAGCGTCGAGAAATATCGCGGCTACGTCTTTGATCTCTCCGAGAACGCCGACCGCAAGGACGTTACCAGCATCGCCGACATGGTCCGCCGCCAGCTCGACGTCGTGGAAACCGCAGGCTTCAGCCCGAAGGTGTTGCAGTTCTTCCATCGCGTGCCGATCGTTGCGAGCGAGATGGCGTGTCTCGACGAAGGCGCGGCAGCGGCCTGCTATGGCTTAACGCCGCCGGAATGGGACCGCGGCACGACGCGCGACGTCACCATCTGGGATCACGACAAGCAGCAATGGACCAATTCGGATCCGCTCGCGCTTGCGCTCGATTCCGGCATCGGCATCATCAGGATGCGTCCGAACATGATGCGTTACGCGAAGGAGCCGGTGCTGCTGCACGAATTCCTTCATGCCTATCACGCCCGGCTGATGCCGAACGGCTTTGAGAACAAGGGCATCAAGGGCTTCCTCAGCCAGGCGAAGTCGAAGGAGCTGTTCGCCAAGGAGGCCTATGCGCTGAAGAACCAGCAGGAGTTCTTCGCGGTGACGGCGAGCATCTTCCTGGCCGGCAAGGATTCCGAGCACGAACCCTATACGCGCGCCACGCTGAAGGAGAAGATGCCGGACTACTACAAGTTCCTCGTCGGCCTGTTCGGCGCCGATCCCGAGGAAACCGGCGTCACGCCGGTCGCATCGGCCAACTGAGCCCGGTATCCCACAAAAAAACGAGGCCCGGTGTGCCTAGGAGACCGGGCCTCGTTTCTGATGTCCCCCGCCTCGTGGCGGATCAGGTCTTGTCGTTACGCGACCTTGTCCGCGCGATCCATCCCGGATGATTACGGGGTCAGGCGTGCGCCGGCCTCACTTGCTGTAGCTGTAGAACCCCTGCCCGGTCTTGCGGCCGAGATGACCGGCGTCGACCATCTCCTTCAGCAGCGGCGCCGGCCGGTACTTGGGGTCGTTGAAGCCAGTATAGAACACCTCCATCACCGACAGCATCGTGTCGAGCCCGATCAGATCGGCGAGCGCGAGCGGGCCGATCGGATGGTTGCAGCCGAGCTTCATGCCGGCATCGATCTCCTCGGCGGTGGCAATGCCTTCCTGCAGCGCGAAGATCGCCTCGTTGATCATCGGGCACAGGATGCGGTTCACCGCAAAGCCGGGGCTGTTCTTCGCCGTGATCGCCACCTTGCCGACTCGCTTGGCGAACGCTTCGGCCTTGGCGACGGTGTCGTCCGAGGTCTGCAGGCCCCGGATCAATTCGAGCAGCGCCATCACCGGCACCGGATTGAAGAAATGCATCCCGATGAAGCGGTCGGGACGATCGGTCGAGGCCGCAAGGCGGGTGATCGAGATCGACGAGGTGTTGGTTGCGACCAGCGCGCTCGGCTTCAGCCCCGCACAGAGATCCTTCAGGATCTTGACCTTCAGCTCCTCGTTCTCAGTCGCGGCTTCGATCACGAGATCGCAGGCGGCGAGCTTGGCCTTGTCCGTGGTCGCATTGATGCGCCCGAGCGTCGCGTCGCGATCGGCCGCGGTCATCTTCTCCTTGGCGACCAGCCGATCGAGACTGCTCCCAACCGTCTTCAGGCCGCGCTGCACCGCCGCGTCGGAGATATCAACCATGGTCACGCCGAGGCCTGCTGCCGCGCAGACCTGCGCGATGCCGTTGCCCATGGTCCCGGCGCCGATAATGCCAACCGTCTCAATCATCGCGTTCGTCCCTCGTCGCTTGCGCGGCCGCGCGGCCGCATCGTCAAAAACGGCGGACCGGAGGGGTCCGCGGATGGCGCATGAATAGCAGTCCGGCCGCACGGCCGATACAGCGGAAGCCGGTATTCCGGTGAGGTCTATTCCGGGCGCGGCGGGACAGGCCGCCGTGGCGGAACGGCCGACCGCGGTGGCAACTGGGTGCGCGGTGGTTCGGCCGCGCGCGACGGTTCGAGCACGCGGTTAAGTCGGACGATCCACCAGGCCAGCCGCCCGTAGCTGCGGCGCAGCGCCGATCCAAATCTCTCGTCGATGTCCTGGTCACGATCCATACCCCTATCATTAACGTGCATCCTTGAAGGAACGGTGAGCGCCATCACGTGCTGCACCGGCAATCGTTAGGAAGCTGGCAACTATTTCGCGCAAGCCTCGGTTGACGGCATGGGCGCCGTAATCTCCCGGATTGCGTGCGGGAGACCTTGCGCCGCAGCATCGTCATGCCGGTGCGACTCGCATTTTGTTGATCGAATTTTCCGCGGCGCGCCGCGACACAAGGACATTAGACGACGAGGGCTACGCCCATGCTTGCTGAAAAATTCTTTTTGGTGCTCGAGACATTGCTCAACGGCCAGACCCATTCCGACGGAAGCCCCCGCGTGGTGAGCACCGCGCCCCACATCCCGGTCGAGCTTCCGCGCGAAGGCCAGCCGAAACGCAGCCCCCGCTAGGCCGCTTGCCGGCGGCAGGTGGTCGCCAAGGCCGAGCTGCAGTCGCCGCGGCCACGTTGCTGCGGAATGCTGATCGCGACGTTTGCCTTCCGCCAGTTGGCCCGTCGTGACGCACGAAGCCATTTGGCCGGAGTGGCCCCTCCGCTCGTGATCCAGCTCATAGTTGGTGAAGCCGAGCCACGCTACACCGCTCCCGCAACGACGTGGTGCCGCCGTGGACGACAAGACCGACAGCAAGATCGATTTCGGAAGCGTCGCCGTCGCAATCTGCGTCGCCGCCTACATCGCGATCATGCTGGCCTATCTCGCCCAATACGATCTCGGCCTGACCGCCGCGCAGACGCGTCATCTCTCGATGCTCGCAGCGCTGTTCCTCGCGCTGCCGGTCGCGCTGGATTTGCTGCGCACCGGGCCCAGCGACGCTCGCTGACGCGGACACGAACACGCCTGCAGCCTTCGATCTCCCCTGCCGCAAACGCGCCTGCGCAACATTGCGCTAGGTGAAGCGACGCGAATCAGCGTTACTTTGCAACTGATCGCTTCGTGGGATTTGGCGGCATGACCCAGCCCGACGTGTTTGATCAGAAGGTTCTGGATCAGAACATTCGCGAACTGCAGGAATGGCTGCGCAAGGCCTGGCAGCAACTCGCGGACCCCTCGCTCACCGCCTTCTCCCGCCGCGAATTGCGCAACCAGATGAAGCAATGCAACGCCGATTTGCGCGTGCAACTGCAAGCCGCCTCCAAACGAATGCTGATGCAGCCCGCCTCATCGGGCCGGAGGTTCGCCAAACCGGCGCTACGGATCCTCGCCTAGGGCATGATGCCAGCGCGCGCCAAAATGCCGCGATCTCGTGCTTGCATGCTGGCCATACGCACCCTCTGCTTGTGCAAGAACGCCCGACAAGGCACAGCAAAACCGCTCCGGTATGCCTATATTGGGCGTCATGTAGCGGCCCACGCCGCCAATGTTTAGGGACTCCCGTGTTATATCTGGAACTTGCGATCGTGGCGGTCTTGATCGTCGTCAACGGTCTGTTGTCGATGTCGGAGCTCGCGATCGTTTCCTCGCGCCCCGCGCGCCTTGCGGCGCTGGTCGAACGAGGCGTCAGCGGTTCGCGCCGCGCACTTGCACTGGCCTCCGATCCCGGCAAGTTCCTCTCCACGGTGCAGATCGGCATCACGCTGATCGGCGTGCTGTCGGGCGCCTTCTCCGGCGCAACGCTTGGTCAGCGTCTGACGCAATGGCTGCTTGAGCTCGGCGTGTCCGCAAGCATCGCCGACGCGGTCGGCGTCGGCCTCGTCGTCGGCGTGATCACCTATGCCTCGCTGATCGTCGGCGAGCTGGTGCCGAAGCAGATCGCCTTGCGCGATCCCGAGTCGATCGCGGTCAAGGTCGCTCCGGCCATGACCATGATGGCGCGGCTGTCGCTGCCGCTGGTGTGGCTGCTCGACCGTTCCGGCAAGCTGCTGCTGTGGGTGCTCGGCCATCGCGAGGATGCACAGGACCGCGTCAGCGAGGACGAGATCAAGACGCTGGTGGTGGAGGCCGAGAACGCCGGTGTGCTCGAGCCCGGCGAAAAGGAGATGATCGCCGGCGTGATGCGGCTCGGCGATCTGCCGGTCGGCGCCGTGATGACGCCGCGCCACGAGGTCAGCCTGATCGACCTCGCCGCCCCCGCGGCCGAGATCCTGGCGACGCTGCAAAAGAGCAGTCACTCGCGCTGCGTGGTGTTCGACGGCAACCGCGATCATGCGCTCGGTATCGTGCAGGCCAAGGACGTGCTCGATGTCTACCTCGCGGGCCAGACGCCCGACATCCGCGCGCTCACGCGCGATGCGCCGATCATTCCGGAGACCGTCGACGCCCGCGACGTGGTCGCGATCCTGCGCGACTCCAGAGTGCATATCGGCCTCGTCCACGACGAGTACGGCACCTTCCAGGGCGTCGTCACCAGCGCCGACATCCTCGAGGCCATCGTCGGCGCCTTCCACACCGAGGAAGGCCCGGCCGAACCTGCCTATGTCCGGCGCGCCGACGGCTCCTATCTGATCTCCGGCTGGATGCCGGCGCTGGAATTCAGCGAGCTGCTCGGCATCACGCTGCCATCGCCGCGGCCCTACCAGACCGCGGCCGGCTTCCTGCTGCATGAATTCGGCGCGATCCCCGATGTCGGCGCGAAAACCGCCGCGCAGGGCTGGGAATTCGAGATCGTCGACCTCGACGGCCGGCGCATCGACAAGGTTTTGGCCAGCAAGCAGCCGGCGGCCTGACATTTGCCACCCGGCCGTCCTGTTGATAAGCGGCAAGACAGCGAAACAGGCCGCCGCGGTGTGCTATCGGCATAGCGGCGGCCCGAGCAATCCCCGAGTAAACCCCACGGAATAGATCCCCATGCGCATTACCCTTGTCGGTTCCCGCCATTTCGGCGTGACGACCCTGAACATGCTGCGCGAACACCACGTCACGCTGGTCAGGGTGGTCGTCCATGACGGCGAGGACCGGCTGGCGGCAGCGGCCAGGGCGGCCGGCATCGAAGTCGTTGTCCAGGCTGATCCCAAGCTGGTGACGGCCGCCGAGATCGCGCCGGACACCGACCTGATCGTGACCGCCCACAGCCATGCCCGGGTCAGCAGGGAGGCGCTTGCCGCGTCCAGGCTCGGCGGCATCGGATACCACCCGTCGCTGCTGCCGCGCCACCGCGGCATCGCCGCGGTGGAGTGGACCATCAAGGAAGGCGATCCGATCGCCGGCGGCAGCATCTATCACCTTGCCGACCGCATGGACGCCGGCGCGATCGCCGCGCAGGACTGGGTGTTCGTCAAGAAAGGCGAAACCGCCCGCGAGCTGTGGGAGCGCGCGCTGGCGCCGCTCGGTCTGCGTCTGCTCGCCCAGGTCATCGACTATGGCAAGGTCAACGGCTCGCTGCCGGCCAAGGTCCAGGATGAGCAGTTCGCGACCAAGGCGCCGAATCTGAGCCCCGGCAAGCACTAACCCGAGCTAGAGTATATGAATACCTCGTTCGAAAAAGCCATGCTCGGATTTTCCGTTCCTGATCCGGAACCGAATTCACCATGATGTGTTTGGGTTCACAGGAACATTTGGGGCTCCCGCGACGCAGCAAATTTTGAACACATTGTGACAGGATAAGCCGCGTCATCACACGAAATTACAGGGATTTGATTCATGCGTTCGATCCGCATTCGCGACCTGATTTTGGTCACTTCGGTCGCTTCGGCTGCCGCCCTCACCGCTGCTCCCGTGTCCGCTCAGCAGCCTTATGACGGGCTTTGGAACGTCACCGTCGTCACCAAGACCGGCAGCTGCGAACCTTCGCAGAGCTCGACCGTGACCGTCGTTGAAGGAAAGATCTCGGCACAGGGCGCGGCGATCTCCGGCACCGTCGGCAGCGGGGGACTTGTGCGAGTCTCGATCAATGGTGCATATGCGAACGGACAACTCAGTGGCAACTCCGGATCGGGGAAGTGGAATGGGGCATCAGCTGGCGTACCCTGCAGCGGCCGATGGGAAGCATCCCGTCAGTAAGATCACCAGCCTATCAAGTTTCTTTGCCATCGCGCGGCGGCCAGCATTTGCAGCCGCCGCGTTTTTCGTGACCGCACTCGCAAGCACCACGGGCCATGCCCAGTCCGGCCCGTTCACCGGCATGGCGGGCACCTGGTCGGGCGCCGGCTCGGTCACGCTGGACGACGGCTCCAGCGAGCGCATCCGCTGCCGGGCGACGTATCACGTCGGCGGGCCCCGGATGACCATGAGCCTCACCTGCGCCAGCGACGCCTACAAGTTCAACCTGGCGGCCGATGTGCAGGCCGAAGGCAGCGTGGTCAGCGGCAATTGGAGCGAGTCCAGCCGCAATGTCAGCGGCTCGTTGCAGGGTCGCGGCGGCGGCGGCAACTTCCAGGTCGTTGCCAGCGCTCCCGGCTTCAATGCCGATATCTCAATGCGCACCAGCGGCAACAAGCAGGCGGTCACGATCAGGGCTGACAGCCAGTTCCGCGGCGCCAGCATCACGCTGTCGAAGTAATCGATCCGCGCTCCAACGTGGAAAGCCCTCGGGTCATCCCCGAGGGCTTTTTGTTTGGCTGAGCGGCAATTCCTCGCGCACGCGCCAGCGGTGCTATGCCGCAGGCACGAATGCCGTGACCTCGATCTCTACCTTGGCGCGCTGATCGACCAGCCCGCCGATATAGAGCAGCGTCGACGGCGGGAAATTGCGCCCGAGCGTCTCCTTCCACGCCGCGCCAATACCGGCGCCCGCGGCCTCATATTCGCTGCGGCTGGTCAGGTACCAGGTCAGGCGGACGATGTGCTCGGGGCCGGCACCGGCTTCGTTCAACAGCTTGATGATGCGCTTCAACGCGGTGCCGACCTGGGCGGCCATCTCGGGCGCGTAGTCGCCCTTCTCGTCGCCGCCGGTCTGCCCCGCCAGCACGATCCACTTGCCGGGCGCGTCGAACGCGACACCGTGCGAGAAGCCGCGGGGTTTCGACCATTCGGCCGGTTGCAAGACGCGCATGAGCAGATCCTCCTTTTTGGCGTTCGTCATTCCGGGATGGCTCGCAGAGCCAGACCCGGAATCTCGAGATCCCGGGTTCGCCCGTTTCACGTGCGCCCCGGGATGACAGCATCGTCGATGCTGCTTAGCAGAGATAGCGTGGGTGACGCATCACCGCGCAGGCGGAATTGCGCGTTGCAAATTCATGGCAGCTCGCCGATACCGGGCACCCCTCCTCCGCCGTTCCCCGTCATGGATCGCACGCCCTCAAAGACCCGCGCAGCATTGTGGATGTCCGGCTGGCTCGCGCTGATGCTGATCGTGGCGGTGGCCGGCCGCGAGGCGACGCGCGAGGTCAACGTCTTCCAGCTGATGGCCGTGCGCGGAGTGCTCGGCTTTGCGATGCTCTATCCGCTGATCCACATGAATGGCGGGTTTGCGATCGTGAAGACGGCACGGGTGCACGTCCATATCGTGCGCAACCAGATCCATTTCTGCGCGCAGCTCGGCTGGTTCTTTGCGCTGACATTGATCCCGATCGGCCAGGTGGTCGCGATCGAGTTCACGATGCCGATCTGGACCGCGATCCTTGCGGCGAGCTTTCTCGGCGAGCGGATGACGCGGTGGAAGATCGTCGCGATGGTGCTTGGCCTGGTCGGCGTGTTCGTGATCGTGCGGCCGGCGGCCGGCGCGATCAATCCGGGCCAGCTGATCGCGCTCGCCGCGGCGGTCGGCTTCGGCATCTCGGTCGCCGTGGTCAAGTCGCTGACGCGGACCGAGCAGACGCTGACGATCATGTTCTGGATGCTGGTGGTGCAATCGCTCGCGAGCATCGGGCCCGCGCTCTATGTCTGGACCTGGCCGCCGCTCTCGACCTGGGGCTGGCTCGCCGTGATCGCGTTCTGCGGCACGTTCTCGCACTATTGCATGGCACGCGCCCTGCTCCACGCCGACGCCACTGTCGTGATCCCGATGGATTTCGTCCGCGTGCCGCTGACGGCGATCGCCGGTTGGCTGATCTATGCCGAAAGGCTCGATGTTTACACGGTGCTCGGCGCGGCCATGATCCTGGCCGGCAACCTCATGAACCTGAAACCGACCGCAAGGAAGCCGGCGCGCGCGAGGTGACGCTCGCGTCGCGCCGCAGCCAGCGCGGCCGCGCCCGCCAGCCAAAGCCCGGGGATCGTCCCGGGCCTCCCGGTTTCGAAAGTGTGTTACTTTCCGGCGGCCTTGCGCAGCGCCGCGTTGATGCGGTCCTGCCAGCCGGGGCCGCCCTCCTGGAAATACTCCAGCACGTCCTGATCGATCCGCAGCGTGACCTGCTCGCGGACGCCGGGGACAGCGACGGTCTTTGGCACCGCGTCCGCGACCTTGGTGGTGGCGCGCTTGAACGCCGCCTCGGCTTCGCTGCGGGCATCGCTCAGGGTTCGCGGTCGCCTCGGCTGGTCAGCCATATGCTGGATTCCTGTGTCTCAGATTCCTTCAAACAGTACCGTAGAGAGATAGCGCTCCGAGAATGACGGCACAATCGCCAGAATGGTTTTGCCGGCCGCTTCCGGCCGCTTGCCGATCTGCAAGGCGGCAGCGATCGCGGCACCCGACGAGATACCGCCGGGGATGCCTTCGTTGCGCGCCAGCTCGCGCGCGGTCTCGATCGCGGTCGCGCTGTTGACCTTGACGATCTCGTCGATCACGGAGCGGTCGAGGATGTCAGGGATGAAGCCCGCGCCGATGCCCTGGATCTTGTGCGGCGTATGCTGGCCGCCCGACAGCACCGGGCTCTCTTCCGGCTCCACCGCGACGACACGCAATGATGGCCTGCGCGGCTTAAGCACCTGGCCAACGCCCGTGATGGTGCCGCCGGTGCCAACACCGGCGACGAAGTAATCGATGTTGCCGCCGGTGTCGTTCCAGATCTCCTCGGCGGTGGTGCGGCGATGGATCTCGGGATTGGCGAGGTTCTTGAACTGCTGCGGCATGACAGCGTTGGGCGTCGTGCGCACCAATTCCTCCGCGGTCGCGATCGAGCCCTTCATGCCCTGCGCGGCCGGGGTCAGCACAATCTCCGCGCCGAGAAAGGCCAGCATCCGCCGCCGCTCGATCGACATCGATTCCGGCATGACGAGCTTGAGCCGATAGCCGCGCGAGGCCGCGACATAGGCAAGCGCAATCCCGGTGTTGCCCGAGGTCGGCTCGATCAGCACGGTGTCGGCGTTGATGATGCCGGCCTTCTCCATCGCCACGATCATCGCCGCGCCGATGCGGTCTTTCACGCTGGCTGCCGGATTGAAGTATTCCAGCTTGGCGAGGATCGTCGCGTTGACGCCAGCCGCCTGCGGCAATCTGCGCAGCCGAACGATCGGCGTAGAGCCGATCGCATCGACGATGGAGTCAAAGACGCGGCCGCGTCCGGGTTGCACTGCACTCGTTGTCGACGGCGCGTCCATCAAACGGCTCCTGTAGCGGATGTGCTGGGAATATGCGGTCTTGTCTCATTAGAAGCAGCGCACCATGGCACGCAAGTGAGAAACCGCCGCAACGCGAATTCGTTGCATCGCAAAATAGAACCTGCGCAAATAACGTAAAACCTACGCATTTGTGTTGCGACAAGGTCAAACAAATGGGTTTATATACTTTCGTCAGGTGCAGCTCAGAACGCAAAGGAGGTCACATGCCAGCTCTCGCTGAAGTTCTGTCGACCACAGCGTCCAGGCCCGATCCGCGCGGCTGCGATTTGCCGACCTGTCCGGTGTGTGCGGACTCCATGGTGGCGGCGGAAGCCTCCGCGTACCTGTTCGACAATTTGATCAGCTATCTCTGGACCTGCGACAACTGCGGTTACGGGTTCGTTACCAAGCATGCGGTCAAACCGATCGTGTGCAACTGATCACACAGCTCATCTTGGAGCGATGTCACCGCGCGCCCAACCGGCGCGCGTTTTCGTTCTGAAGTCCTCGAACGTGCCGCTCGCCACCGCATCGCGGATGCCCTGCATCAGCTGCTGGTAATAGGCGACGTTGATCTCGGACAGCAGCATTGCCCCAAGTGTTTCGCCCGATCGCACCAGGTGATGCAGATAGGCCCGCGAATAGCCGCTCGCCGCCGGCCACGGGCTCTCTTCATCGAGCGGGCGCGGATCGTCGACGTGCCGGGCGTTGCGCAAATTGATCTGCCCGAAGCGGGTGAACGCCATGCCGTGGCGTCCGTTCCGTGTCGGCATCACACAGTCGAACATGTCGACGCCGCGCGCCACCGCCTCGAGTATGTCCTCCGGCGTGCCGACGCCCATCAGATAACGCGGCCGATCGACCGGGAGCGCCGGCACGGTCTCCTCGATCATCGCCAGCATCACCGCCTGCGGCTCGCCGACCGCGAGGCCCCCGATCGCATAACCGTGAAAGCCGATGTCGATCAGCCCGCGCGCGCTGGCGTGCCGCAGATCCGGGACGTCGCCGCCCTGTACGATGCCGAACAGCATGTAGCCGTCCGGCGCCGCCTCGAACGCGCGCTTGGAGCGTTCGGCCCAGCGCAGCGACAACTGCATCGCGCGCTCGATGTCGGCGCGCTCCGCCGGCAACCGCACGCATTCGTCCATCTGCATCGCGATGTCGGAGCCGAGCAGCCGCTGCACCTCGATCGAGCGCTCCGGCGACAGCTCGACCTTGGTGCCGTCGATATGCGAGCGGAAGGTCACGGCCTTCTCGGTCACCTTGCGCAGCTCCGACAGCGACATCACCTGGAAGCCGCCGGAATCCGTCAACATCGGGCCGCCCCAGCCGGTGAAGCGCTGCAGGCCGCCAAGCCCCGCAATGCGCTCGGCGCCCGGGCGCAGCATCAGGTGATAGGTGTTGCCGAGCACGATATCGGCGCCGGCATCGCGCACCTCGCGCCAATGCATGCCCTTCATCGCGCCCGCGGTGCCGACCGGCATAAAGGCGGGCGTCCGCACGAGGCCGTGCGGCGTCGTCAGGCGCCCGGTGCGGGCGGCGCCGTCGGTTGCCAGCAGCTCGAAATGATTGGGAAGATTCATGCGGCTGCTTATTGCGTGTCGCCGGTGCCCGATCAACCCATCGGATAACGGCCCTCGCGCGACTTCGTGAACACCGACAACCGGCCGGACGCTTGCCTTGCATCATCAGTCCCGTTAAACAAAACGAAACAGTGTCGTTTTATGACGACAATATGGCAACCGGCTTCCCGCAGCGACGTCGATCCGCGGACGTGACTGGCAGAGATGGTCTTACCCCCTAGCGTCCGGCGCGCCGGCGCCGGTCTTCGGATGACGGCTGCCCGCGCGATCCGGCAAGCGATCCTGCTGTGCGGCCTCGCCTTGGCGCTTTCGGCCTGCAGCTCGTTGCCGCGGATGCCCTACACGGCCGCCGACGCCGCCAATTCCCGCGTGCTCGACCTCGATGGGCTGCGCCGCTATGCCGACGAGCCGGCGTCAAAATTCAAGCTCGAGAAGCGCAGCGTCGCCCCGATCACGAGCTACCTCGCCCTCTCCGGCGGCGGTGCCGACGGCGCCTATGGCGTGGGCGTCCTCAACGGCTGGACCGCGGCCGGCAACCGCCCGGCCTTTTCGGTCGTCTCCGGCGTCAGCACCGGCGGACTGATTGCGCCCTTTGCCTTCCTTGGCCCGCGCTACGACGACACGCTGAAGGAGGTCTACACCTCGGGCATCGCGGAAAGCCTGCTGCAGGATGCGAGCCTGATGCGGGTGCTGTTCGGCTCCGGCCTGTTCGGCAACAAGCGGCTGCGCGAACTGGTGGCGCGCTACGTCGGCCCGGAGATCCTGAGCGAGGTGGCGCGCGAAAACGCCAAGGGCCGAAAGCTCCTGATCGTCACCACCGATCTCGACACCCAGCGCACAGTGATCTGGGACATGGGGCGAATCGCCGCCGTCGGAACGCCCGAGGCGCTGCAGCTGTTTCGCGACGTGATGGCCGCCTCCGCCAGCATCCCGCTGGTGTTTCCGCCGATCATGATCGACGCCGAAGGCCAGGGCCGCCGCTTCCAGGAGATGCATGTCGACGGCGGCGTGACCGCGCCGGTGCTGACATTGCCGGATGCGCTGCTGTTCCGCGAGCGCGGCTGGCCCGCCAACAGCCGCATGAACATCTACATCCTCGTCAACAAGAAGCTCGAGGGCAACTTCGAGCTGGTGTCGAACTCGACGATCGACGTCGCTTCCCGCAGCATTTCCGCGATCACGCAGGCGCAGACGCGCTCGGTCATCCTCTCGACCTATGACTTCGCCCGGCGCAACCGGCTGGGTTTCCATCTGTCCTACATCGAGCGCGACTATCCGGCACCGGAAACGCAGGGCTTCGACACCGCCTATATGCGCGCGCTGTACCAGTACGGATACGACAAGGCCGCCACCGGGCAGGCCTGGACCGTGACGCCGCCGTAAGCGGCCCGCTCCCGGTACCGCCGAATGGACGAATCCGCACGGCGCGGGTTATAGACCGGACAGACCCGTCCGACGCACAATGAGATGAATGGGCAAATGGGATTGACGGCAACCAAGGCCAAGGCGGCCAAGCGCGGCGTGATCAAGTCACGCGGCGGCCGGCCGACGCGGGACGCCGCGATCGAGCGCGACCAGCGGCTGATCGAGGTTGCTACCCGCCTGTTCCTCGAGCGCGGCTTCGATGCGACGTCGATCGACGCGGTGGCCGAGGCCGCCCGCGTCAGCAAGCCCACCGTCTACGGTCAGTATGGCGACAAGCGCGGCCTGTTCGCCGCGGTGCTCCGCCGCGAGATCGCCCGCTGGCTTGCCCCGCTCGCCGCCGCGGCGGCCGAAGCGCAGGCCGGCGGCAACTGCGACGGTTCGGTCGAGGAACGGCTGACCGAGCTCGGACGCCAGCTATTGGTGCTGAATTGCAGCGCCGACTCCATCGCCTTCAGCCGGATCCTGACCGCGCAGGCAATCAATTTCCCCGAGGTGGCCAAGCTGGCCGTCGACGAGGGCTGGTCGAAAGCGGTGTCCACCACGGCGGATTTCTTCGACCACCTGGTCGATAAAGGCGTTCTCGACCTCGAGGACACCACGATCGCCGCCGAGACATTTCTCAACATGGTGGTCGGCCACACCCACCGGATGGCGACATTCGGAATTCCGATCGACATGAAGAGCGCCGAGACCCGGATGGAAGTCTCGATCCGGCTGTTTCTCGCCGGCGCCGTCGGGCCGCAGGACCGGCTTCGCGATGCGGCCAAAGAAGCGATCAAGGAAACGACGAAAGCGCGCCGCCGCCCGGCCCGCTGACAGTTTTAGGATCGTTGCATCGCCTCACACGTTGTCGTGATGAGCCTTGAAGGAAACAGAACGAAACCGTATTGTTTAGTTGCAATGAGACGCGAAACCCAAGTTCAGCCCCCCAACGGTTTCGTGTCGCCTTGTAACTTCGATCGTCACGACGGAGCTGCCGCCATCGCTCCGTCTGAACGTTCGGCGGCCGACCTCTGACTAACAAAGGTCGGCCGCACTTTCTCGGCCCGGGCGGCGGTTCGACGCGACGGATGCGACCATGACGACGGGACGATTACACGCACTGCGGCATTGGGCATTCGGCACGCGGCTGCTGGTAACCGCGCTCATTGCCCTGCCCTTCGCGACGCCGGCGCACGCGATCACGCGCTCAACGGCCGCAGCGCTTACCCCACAGGACAACGACACCGCGCTCGACGCGCACACGGTTCGCCGCGAGCTCGACAGCTTCCAGGCGGCCCAGATCTCGCTGCGCAAGGCGATGGCGATTGCGGAGGCGCTGCATTCCGGTTCGATCACCGCCGACATCAGCTTCGACGGCGCGTCGGAGCCTGCGGTCTACCGGGTCAAGACCATGCAGCAGGACCGCATCTGGCGGCACGCCATCGACGCGGCGACCGGCGAAGTGGTGGGCGGCGAAGCCGCCGCGCCGCTGAAGTCGCTCGGCGCCGAAGACCGTGACAACCTCGTCGTGCTCAAGGCGCTCCGGCATCGCCTCGCCGACGCCGTGCGGGTGGCCGAGCACACGACCTCCGGCAAGGCGATCAGCGGCGGCTTGATGCGCGAACGCGGCAAGCTCAATTTCGTCATCGTCGTGCTCGCCGGCAGCGATCTGAAAGAGGTGATCCTCGAACCGCCCGGCGCGCGCAGGCGCTGAGGCCGGCGCGGGGCTTGCCGAGCTCTACCTTGCCAAGTTTTCGCCCAAAAGCCGTTGACGGACGCCGATCTGTCCCGCATAAGTCCGCTCCATGATCACCGCGACCAAACGCACCAGCAAAACCACCAAGCCCTCCGGGGCCTCGGGAGGCGTGCGCGCGTAGTCGGTCGAACCGCATCATCTCTGCCCGAAGCCCCGCCTGATGAAGGTCCGGGGCTTTTTTGTTGCCTGAAATACAACTCGAATGGAGGACAAAGTGAGTAACGATCCCGTCGTCGCGATTGTCGGCGTCACCGGTGCCGTCGGCGCCGAATTCATCGCCACCATGGACAAGCGCGGCTTCCGTGTCGGCAAGCTGAAGGCGCTGGCGAGCGCCCGCTCGGCCGGCAAGACCATCAGCTTCCGCGGCAAGCCGATCGTGATCGAGGAACTGACCGAGCGCGCCTTCGAGGGCGTCGACATCGCGCTGTTCTCGGCCGGCAGCGGCATCTCCAGGAAGTTCGCGCCGCTTGCGGTGAAGTCCGGCGCCGTCGTGGTCGACAATTCCTCGGCGTTCCGGATGGATCCGAACGTGCCGCTGGTGATCCCCGAGATCAACGCCAACCGCATCCGCGACCACAAGGGCATCATCGCCAACCCGAACTGCGCCGCCATCACCGCGCTGGTGCCGCTGTGGCCGATCCACCAGAAGAACCGCATCAAGCGCGTGATCATCTCGACCTACCAGGCCGCGAGCGGCGCCGGCGCAGCCGCGATGGAGGAGCTCGTCGAGTCCACCCGCGCCAATCTCAACGGGCAGGTCTACACCCCGAAGGTGATGCCGCACCCCTACGCCTTCAACCTGTTCAACCACAACACCGCTGTCGATCCGGAGACCGGCTACAACGACGAGGAGACCAAGGTCATCAAGGAGACCCACAAGATCTTCGAGGACGAGAAGATCGCGGTCGGCGTTACCTGCGTGCGGGTGCCGGTGCTGCGCGCACATTGCGAGTCGATCACCTTCGAATGCGAGAAGCCGATCACCGAGGACCAGGTGCGCGCGATGATGGCGCAGGCGCCGGGCGTCAAGGTCGTCGACGATCGCGCCAAGAACTACTTCCCGATGCCGATCGACGCCTCCGGCCAGGACGACGTGCTGGTCGGCCGCATCCGCAAGGATCTCAGCGACCCCAGCGGTCACTCGATCTCGATGTTCGTCGCGGCCGATCAGCTGCTCAAGGGCGCCGCCCTCAACGCGGTGCAGATCGCCGAGCTGCTGCCCGAACGCGCGATGGCGTGAATGCAAGAACCGTCATCCCCGCGCAATGGCGCAGCCATTGTCGCTGGAGGAGCCCGCGCGGCGGGCGTCTCGAAGGATGCATCGGCCCCAGTCGGGCCGTCGCCCTTCGAGGGCCGCTGAAGAAGCGGCCGCCTCCAGCGACAACGGCAAAGCCGTTGCGCGGGGGTGACGGTGAAGCAGCCGTGCTTGCGGAGCTAGCCTCGCGCGCGAAACAGCAAACACGCATCGCCATACGAATAGAACCGGTAGCCGTCCCTGATCGCATGCGCGTAGGCGCCCTGCATCGTCTCGAGGCCGGAGAAGGCCGAGACCAGCATGAACAGCGTCGAGCGCGGCAGATGGAAGTTGGTCAGCAAAATATCGACCGCGCGGAAGCGGTAGCCCGGCGTGATGAAGATCGAGGTTTCCGCCGCAAACGGCTCGATGGTGCCGTCGGCATTGGCGGCGCTTTCCAACAGGCGCAGCGACGTGGTGCCGATCGCGACGATCCGGCCGCCTTTTGCGCGCGCGGCATTCAAGGCGGAAGCGGTCTCGGCGGTGATGCAGCCCCACTCGGCATGCATCTTGTGCTCCGAGGTCTCCTCGGTCTTCACCGGCAGGAAGGTCCCTGCCCCGACATGCAGCGTCAGGCGGTGCAGCTCGACACCGCGGCTCTTCAGCGCGGCCTCCAGGGCCGGCGTGAAATGCAGCCCCGCCGTGGGCGCTGCGACCGCGCCCTCATTGGCGGCGAACATGGTCTGGTAGTCGCTGACGTCCTTCTCGTCAGGCGTGCGCTTGGAAGCGATGTAGGGTGGCAGCGGCGTGGCGCCGACATCGGCGATCGCCTGGTCGAGCACCGGACCATGGAACGAGAATGACAGCGTCACCTCGCCCTCCAGCCCCTTGGCCTCGACCTCTGCATCGAGATTGCCGAGCAGGCAGACCCTGCCCTCATTGCCGAAGCGGATGGTGTCGCCCGGGCTGAGCTTCTTCGCCGGCTTCACCAGCGCCTGCCAGCGCGAGCCGTCGAGCCGCTTGATCAAGGTCGCCTCGATCTTCGGCTCGGTGTCGCGTCCGATGCGGCGACCCTTGAGTTGCGCCGCGATCACCTTGGTGTCGTTGACGACGACCTGATCACCCGGCTCCAGCCACTGCGGCAGGTCGGCGATCGCGGCGTCGCGCAGCACGCCGTCCGGATGCACCACCAGCATCCGCGCGGCATCGCGCGGGCTCGCGGGGCGAAGCGCGATGCTTTCGGGGGGCAGTTCGAAGTCGAAGAGATCGGTGCGCATGGCGGTGACTAATACTTCAGCGCCGTCATTCCGGGGCACGCGAAGCGTGAACCCGGAATCTCGAGATTCCGGGTTCGATGCTGCGCATCGCCCCGGAATGACGGAGTGTTTGACTTACGCCGCGTCGACGGCCATGCGCGCCTTGACGATCTTGTCCGGATCCTTCACCGGCTCGCCGCGCTTGATCTTGTCGACGTTCTCCATGCCCTCGGTGACCTTGCCCCAGACGGTGTACTGGCCGTTGAGGAACGAGGCGTCGTCGAAGCAGATGAAGAACTGGCTGTCGCCGGAATCCGGATTGGCGGCGCGGGCCATCGAGGCGGTGCCGCGGACATGCGGCTCCTTGTTGAATTCGGCCTTCAGCTTCTTGCCGGAGCCGCCCATGCCGGTGCCCTGCGGGCAGCCGGTCTGCGCCATGAAGCCGTCGATCACGCGGTGGAACACGATGCCGTCGTAGAAGCCCTCGCGCACCAGCTCCTTGATCCGCGCGACGTGGCCGGGCGCGAGATCCGGGCGCATCTCGATCGTGACCGGGCCCTGCGTGGTTTCGAGGATCAGAGTATTTTCGGTAGCAGCCATGCTCGCTTCTCCTGGCTTCGGGGTGGATACTTCTTATTCCTGAACGGGATCGCGAATGGGCGGCCGGCGACTGCGCCGCCCAGGCTCTCGGTAAATGGCAACGGCGTGCAGCGTTGCAACGTCTCCATCACCGCGATCCGGTATGCAATCCGGTCGTTGTCGGTCGCCTCCTGCGATTCATAGCTGATCCTGGGATGCCCGAGGATCGCGCCCTCGCGGTTGAAGCTGACAATGACGGTGATGTCGATCGGGCCGGCCTTGTCTGCCGGCGGCGGCCGCCAGCAGCGGTGGATGGCAAGAACAACGTCCTTGATCGTATTGAGTTGCTCCGGCTCGGCCTGCACGGGTGCGGCCAGCGTCAGGCAAACCAGCGGCGCGGCGAACCAGGCGAGTGGTTTGCAGCGCGCCGCCATGCGGATCACTTGATGTCGGATGCGACCTGCACCTTCACCATCTTGTCGGGATCGGTGACGGCTCCGCCAGGAGAGCCCGCAGACGCCTTCTTCAGCTTGTCGACCACGTCCATGCCCTGCACCACCTCGCCGATCACGGTGTACTGGCCGTTTAGGCTCGATCCGTCGGCGAACATGATGAAGAACTGCGAATTGGCGCTGTCGACGCTGTCGCCGCGACGGGCCATGCCGACGATGCCGCGCTTGAACGGGACCTGGGAGAATTCCTGCTTCAGGTTCGGATATTTCGAGCCGCCGGTGCCGTTGAAGTTCTGGCCGTCGCCGGTCTGCGCCATGAAGCCGTCCATTACGCGATGGAACGGCACGTTGTTGTAGAAGCCCTCGCGCGCCAGCTGCTTGATGCGCTCGGCATGCTTGGGCGCGATATCGGTGCGCAGCTTGATGACGATGCGGCCCTTGGTGGTGTCGATCACGATCGCATCGGCCTTGTCGAGATTGGCCGGCAGCGGCTGCGCGACCGCGGGCACGACGCAGAGCAGCGCAGCAACGAATGCAAGAATGCGGATCATGGCAACTCCGGAGCTTTAACGTTGGGGTGTGGCAGGCCGCCGGGATCAGCCGGCGAACTTGGCCTTCAGGCTAGCTGCGACTGATGACGGCACGAATGAAGAGAAGTCGCCGCCCATCTGGGCGATTTGGCGCACCAGTGTGGCGGTGATCGGGCGGACCGCAACCGACGCCGGAACGAACACGGTATGCACCTCGGGCGCCATGGCCTCGTTCATGCCGGCAAGCTGCATCTCGTAATCGAGATCGGTGCCGTCGCGCAGGCCGCGAATCATCAGCGTGGCCTTGGCCGCGCGGGCCGCCGCGACCGTGAGATTATCATAGGTCGCGCTCTCGAAGGCGCAGCCTGCCTGCTGGGCGATGGGGCCGAACACCTCATGGACCATGGCCAGCCGTTCCTCGGTGGAAAACAGCGGCTTCTTGCCGGGATGGACGCCAATAGCGACGATCAGGCGGTCGCAGAGGAAGACGGCCTGTTTCACCACGTCCAGATGGCCGTTGGTGACGGGATCGAAGGAGCCGGGATAGATCGCGATACGGGACATGGTCCCTCCTAACCCGCCCGGCTCTCCCCGGCAAGCCGCCCGGGTTCCATTGCTTGCTCGAAACAAATTTCCAGTCGTCCAGTGAACGAGTCCTGGGATGCCAGCGTCTACGGGGGTGAATGTTTCGTCGGCCGTTGGCGGACGAAACAAAACCGGCCCGCGACGAAACCATTTCCCGCGGTGGCGAAGACACCAGGAAACTTGCGGCCGGTAGACGTTGGACAACGAAACGACGGGCCCGGGCGGCCCGATCAACTGGGGACCGTCATGATCAAGGCACTTTCCGCCATCGCTGTTGCCGCGTTCATTGCCGCCGCGCTCACCGTGCTGCCGGGCTTTGCGCCGCAGGTCGAAGCCTCCACGCCGCAGCCGCTGGCCAAGAGCGACCGTCTCGACGTCCATCCCGTCGGCAAGGACTGCTCGCAGCAGGCCTGGCCGAATTTCGAGGCCGCGTGCCTGCGCAGCGCCGGCAACAAGACGTCGGTTCGTGAAGCCCGCCTGGTCACCGCCGACCGCACCCCGTAGCGCGTATTCAAGCGAAGTCAGTCGTCAGCCTGACGTAAGGTCAAGCCGTCACACAAAACCCAATGGTAATTTGCGACGTCCCGTCGCAGACTATCGTCTAAGGCGCCCGGCCGGATGACCCGGCGGGCGCAGCCATCGGGGGATCGCCGTGACGAGTACGCCCGCCATCGTTTCTTCTGGCCACCCCCCGACCAGTCCGATCCCGGTTGCCGTCACGCTCGGTGCCCTGGGCGTCGTCTATGGCGACATCGGCACCAGCCCCCTCTACGCCCTGAAGGAAGCCGCCAAGGCCGCCACCCATGGCGGTCCGCTCACCGAGAGCGCGGTGCTCGGCGTGGTCTCGCTGATCCTGTGGGCGCTGATCCTCATCATCTCGATCAAATACGCGATGCTGATCCTGCGCGCCGACAACCGCGGCGAAGGCGGCATCGTCGCGCTCTTGGCGCTGCTCTCGGCGCGCAACGCGGCGCCCGGCACCTGGCGCGGCCATCTTCTGGTGGTCGGCCTGATCGGCGCCGCCCTGCTCTACGGCGACGGCGCCATCACGCCGGCCATTTCGGTGCTGTCGGCGATCGAGGGCCTCAAGGTCGACGCGCCCTCGCTGACTCCTGCGGTGGTGCCGATCACCGTCGTGATCCTGATCGGCCTGTTCATGATGCAGAAGCGGGGCACCGGCTTCATCGGGAGGATCTTCGGTCCGGTGATGCTGTTCTGGTTCGCCGTGCTGGCAGCCCTCGGCATTCACGGCATCGTCAAGGCGCCCGGCGTGCTGGTTGCGCTGAGCCCGCTCTATGCATTCGATTTCCTGATCCATCAGGATTTCCACGTCAGCTTCGCCATCCTTGGCGCCGCCTTCCTCGCGGTGACCGGCGGTGAGGCGATGTATGCCGACATGGGGCATTTCGGCCGTTTTCCGATCCGGCTCGCCTGGTTCGCCGTCTGCCTGCCCGCTTTGGTGCTGAACTATTTCGGCCAGGCCGCGCTGTTGATCACCGACCCGACCGCGATCGAAAATCCGTTCTTCCAGTTGTCGCCGGACTGGTCGCATTACCCGCTCGTCCTGCTCGCGACGATCGCCACCGTGATTGCCTCGCAGGCCATCATCTCGGGTGTGTTCTCGCTGACCCAGCAATCGATCCAGCTCGGCTTCCTGCCGCGCATGCACATCGAGCACACCACGAGCGATGCGATCGGGCAGATCTACGTGCCGCTGGTGAACTGGATGCTTGCGGCGGGGACACTCGGCGCGGTGCTCGCCTTCGGCACCTCGGACGCGCTCGCCGGCGCCTACGGCATCGCAGTGTCGCTGTTGATGGCGATCACCACGCTGCTTGCAGCGCTGGTCGCGATCCAGTGGGGCTATTCGCCGATCATCGTGATCGCGGTGAACGGCTTCTTCTTCATCATCGACGCGATCTTCTTTGCGGCGAACTCGACCAAGCTGTTCGAAGGCGGCTGGTTCCCGCTGCTGCTCGCCGCTGCGGTGGCCTTCCTGATGCTGACTTGGCGCGGCGGCGTGAAACTGGTCGAGACGGCGCGCAGCAAGCTGCGTCAGCCGGAAGAAGATCTGATCGAGACCGCGGTCAACAAGTGCCACAGCCGGCTGCCGGGCACCGCCATATTCCTCGCCTCCGCCCCTAACGGCGTGCCGCTCGCCTTGACCCAGTTCGTCAAGCACAACCACGTGCTGCACCAGCGGGTGCTGCTGGTCACCGTCCAGATCGAGGAATCCCCGCGCATCTCGGACGAGGATCGCGTTGTGGTTCACGACGTCACCCCCGGCATCATCCGCGTCATCCTGCGTTACGGCTTCATGCAATATCCGACCGTTTACGAAGGGCTGAAGCTCGCCTGCCGCCAAGGCAAACTGCCCGGTCTCCGTCTGACCGATGTGACCTACTACATCGGCCGCGAGACCATCATTCCGCGGGAAGACATTCCGGGCATGTGGGTGTGGCGGGAATCGCTGTTCGCCTTCCTCCAGCGCAACGCCGAGCGGTCGGCGGCGTTCTTCGGCGTGCCGACCGGACAGGTCGTGGAGTTCGGGACGGAGATCGAGATTTAATCTCGTCGCCTGCGTAGCCTGGATGAAGCGAAGCGCAATCGGGGACAATCGAAACCGCACCGCAAGCCACCGGATTTGGTTCGCTGCATCCAGGCTACCGCATTTGTAAAATGTCAGATGATCCGCCACTTCAGTTGAAGCCGCGCCTGGCGATTTCAGTCGACCAGGCGCAGGCGATCATCAGCCGCGTCGATCCGCGCGCAACGGTGCGCAACGTGACCGAGCTACGCGGCGGCGAGATCAGCACGATCCTCGAGATCACGCGGGCGGACGCGCCAAGCTGCATCCTCAAGGTCTACCCCGCCCAGCTGCAATGGAAGATGGCGAAGGAGGTTTATGTCCTCGGTCTTCTGCGCGACGCCGGCATTGCCATTCCCCGCATCCTCATAGCCGACGACAGCCGCGCGCTGATCGACTTCAATTTTGTGCTGATGAGCAAGCTCGACGGCGTCGTGCTCGGCAACCGCGAGGCGGCGCTGACGGATCAGGAGCTGCTTTCGATCTACGCCGCCATGGGCACGGCGCTCCGCCATATCAATGGCATCACGCTCGACAGCTTCGGCTATATCGGTCCGCAGGGCGTCTGGACGTCGCACCCGACCAACCGCGCCTACATGTCCGCGCAGTTCGAGCGGAAGCTGACCGAGTTTTGCACGCGTGGCGGGGACGAAGCGCTGGCCGCGCGGCTGCGGTCCAGCATCCTGGCGCGCAGCGTCCTGCTCGACGCAGCCGACACGCCCCGCCTCTGTCACTATGACTTCCACGCCGGCAACGTGCTGGTGACACCGGAGGGGCAGCCGCGTCTCACCGGCATCGTCGATTTCGAGAATGCCACCGCCGGCGATCCGCTGATGGACATCGCCAAGGCGCTCTATTACTTCACGCCGAGGGACTCGCCGAAGCGCGACGGATTGCTCGCGGGCCACGGCACGAGCGAGCGGCCGGACTGGGAGGCCACGATCGCGCTCTACCGGCTGGCCTCGACGCTGGAGCTCTGGTGCTGGTTCGCGCAGATCGGCCGGATGGACGCCCTTCCCGGGCTCACGCGCGAACTGGAAAGCGCCGTCTAGGACCGATCGACATTCATTGCATCCAGATCATTGCGGCAGCGAGATGGATGAAGCCGGTAAAGTTGTCAGATCGCCTGTCATAACGGGTTGCCAAGCGTCGGAAGTGTTTGAGCTGGCAAAAGCAGCGCTCGATGCGGTTGCGCTGTTTGTATGCGTCGGCGTCGTGCGGAATGATGATCCTGCGGGTGCGGTTTGACGGGATCACCGCCGTTGCGCCGATTTCCGCGATGATCGCGCGCAGGGCGTTGCTGTCATAGGCCTTGTCGGCGAGCACGGCATCGCCGCTCTGGCCGT
>NZ_JAGKJL010000032.1:0-104878 GCF_020329495.1 Bradyrhizobium australafricanum
ATCAGCAGTTGAAGGAGGAACTTGGACTTGATCACTTCGAAGGGCGATCATGGCAAGGTCTTCATCGCCACGCCTTGATGACAATGATTGCCTACGCCTTCCTGCAACATCGTCGCCTCGCATACGCGGGGCGGAAAAAAAAGAATCAACGGGCCTCCGCCTCAGCCAACCATGCCAGCCGTACGTCACGCCATCGTCGATCTCATCCTTCGGCCGCCGTCTCAGCAGTGCCCATATTGCCGAAAGCAGATCCGTGAAAAACAGCGGCGAAAACACAATCTGCCAAAGTAGTGCTAGGACCTCTGATCGGCGAAAAATCCATATCAAACGATGTCAATGCGTTCCGTGACCAGGTCTGTTCGATATCACCACCGCCGCCGCCACCGCCACCAGGGCCGCCGGGGCCACCTCCGCCGCCATCGCCAATGCCGGTGCCGCATGCGAACCTCGCACGCGCGTTGGGGACGGACTTTGCGCGCAGCTACTTCATCTCGGACGCGATCCTTGCGGGGTTCAACCAGTACGCAAGCATCGCCACCAATCCTTCCTATGCGTCGATCGGCCACGGTTGGCATGCTTGGGTAACACCGCGCCAGGTCAATTTCACCGACCGCATCGTCGGACTCACGTCGTACGGCACGCTGTCTGAACTCACATACGGGCTCGACTACCGTGTCAGCCCGGATCTCGTTGCCGGCTTTGCGTTCAATCCTGAAAGCACCAAAGTCACCTACGACGGACTGAATGCATCGATTTACCAGTCGGGAATCGGCGGCGGACCCTACCTGGGATGGCTCGTCAGCCCAACGACACTGTTTGATGCCTGGCTCGGTTACGCACGGCTTGATCGTGCCTTCGACGTTTTCGGCCATGGTGCCAATATGCCTGTCGACCGCGTGTTTCTATCGGCGAGCCTGACCCAGATTGTCGATACGCCATGGGCGCGCGTCGTGCCCCGGTTCACGTTTTTTCATGCTCATGACGACGTCGGGGGCGTTACAAGCGGCCAGGGATTTCCCATCCCCGGCCAGGCCTACAGCTGGGGCCACGTCGAAGGTTCTGTGGAGGTCAATCGAGATTTTGTGGTCGACCAGCGTTTCCTACTGCAGCCGTTCGTCCAGGCAACGTTGCGATACGACACGCAACAGCTTGTCGATACCGTTACCACGATCGACGGCACCGACATTGGGCTCACGCGCTGGCATGGACAGCTGCGTGGCGGCGTTCGCGCCCAACTTGGATCGCAAGCCGAACTGTGGCTATCGGGCGGCTATTTGTCATTCTTCACACCCGGGATCGATGCCTGGGAGGCGAAAGCGCATTTCCGGATGCGCTTCGACGAGACGAACTCGGCGTTGGCCGCTTATATGCCGGTCAAGGCGCCGCCGCCAGTCGCCCCGTTCAGCTGGACTGGCTGCAGTGTCGGCGTGAATGCGGGGTATGGTTCAGCCAAGGCGCAATTCTCTTCCGATCCAAATGGCGCCATCATCGATTTCGCGCAACGTAACGGCGTCCTTCCCGAAATCGCCGCTCAGCAGGCGGGCTCGATCAGTACCCGGAACGCGGGCGGGCTGACTGCCGGCGGCGGCCTTTCCTGCAACGTGCAGTATGACAAGACGGTAATCGGACTAGAGACCGACATCAACTACACAGATCTGCAATCGTCCCAGCTGCGCGGGCCGTTTCCGCTCGCGGCCGGCGTATCAACCACCTGGGAAAACAGTTTTCGCTCGAATTACCTCGGCACGGTCCGTGGGCGTCTGGGATTCCTGGCCAATCAATCGAACATGCTGTACGTGACCGCGGGCCTCGCCTATGCGGATTATGCATTTTCGACGGCAACAGATTTTCCCGGCTTCAGTGGCTTTCGATTTGCGGGCTCCGACTCCCGTGTGAAGCCGGGCTGGACGGCGGGCGTCGGCTGGGAGGCCGTCGTGAGCGGCCCTTGGAGCGCGAAGTTCGAATATCTCTATGTCGATCTCGGTGATCGGACGGCCCCGGCACCGCAGAACATCGGTGGGCTCAGCGCGTACGCCTGGGACCACTCGGCGAAATTGACTGAAAACATTGTTCGCGTAGGGTTGAGCTATAAGTTGACTGGTCCGCCAAGCAGCGGCAGCAGCTGGTTCTCGCGATAAGGCTGGGTGATGCCAAAGCTCATTGCCTATACGATGGACGGCCATGCGGTTCACATCCGGCCTGCATCGCCCGAGCGCGATTGGATGGATGCTTCCGACCAGCGCTATGCGTACCGCTGCCTGCCACTCAACATTGCAAACGCCCATGGCTGGGAACTGCTCTGTCCGTCAGGCTTCTCGGCTCGTTGGGACGGGCTCAATCATAAGGAGACCATTCGGGTCAAGGCTGATCTCGGCACCGACGCGCCGGCTGTGAGCCACTTCGGACATGGTGTATTGACCTTCCACGTCCCGTGCCTGTTCCGCACCGATCCTGGTTTCGACCTTTTTGTCACCGGACCCATCAACAGGCCGAAAGACGCCATTGCGCCGTTGAGCGGGGTCATCGAGACGGATTGGTCACCGTACACCTTCACGATGAACTGGCGATTCACGCGTTCAAACACAAAGATACGATTTGAGCGGGGGGAGCCCTATTGCCATCTTTTTCCGATTGAGCGTGGCAGTCTTGAGCGGATCGAGCCGGAGGCGTTGCCATTATCGAAAGCGCCCGACATCGAGCGCGAGCACAGACTGTGGTCCGAAGGCCGCAACGCCTTCAATACCGACTTGCAGGACCCGGGATCGGGGGCAACGCAGCAGCGGTGGCAAAAGACCTATTTTCGGGGCCTCAATCCCTCGGGCGAGGAAACGCATGCGGATCACCGGAGCCGGCTTCGCTTGAAGGATTTCGTGTCAAAGGATTAGTCCGGCCGACGGGCCGAATTTGTGCGGACAGCGCACGGCCCCACATCGCCCCGCAGCGCAATCGCTACGCGCCGTTGATGATGTACACGACTTCTTAATGTTTGGACTCTCCTGACTTGTTCGATTCCGATTCGTTCTTGGCGAACAAATTGGAGTCAGATGCAGAACGTCGCTGTGGTGCGCGATGCGTTTCTCTGCTCCACTCGGCGCGCATAGGAGAGCGGATTGATGGCCAAGAAGGCAGGCAACAAGACCAGCAAGAAAGCGAACAGGCCCGCGTCGCGGCGCACGGTGCTCGTGATCGACGTCGGCGGCACGCATGTGAAGGTCATGACCGACAAGGAGCGCATCAAGCGCGAATTCGACTCGGGTCCAACTCTGTCCGCGACCGAGATGGTGCGGCAGGTCAAGCTGCTCACCAAGGACTGGTCCTATGATGTGATCTCGGTCGGTTATCCCGGACCCGTCGTTCACAACCGTCCGCTGACCGAGCCGCACAATCTCGGCCGCGGCTGGGCCGGCTTCGATTTTCACCGGGCGTTCGGCCGCCCGACCAGGGTCGTCAACGATGCGCTGATGCAGGCGATCGGCAGCTATCAGGGCGGGCGGATGCTGTTTCTCGGCCTCGGCACCGGCCTCGGCTCCGCGATGATCGTGGACGGTGTTTACGAGCCGATGGAGCTTGGTCATTTGCCATACCGCAAGGGCGCGACGTTCGAGGATTATGTCGGCGCCGCGGGTCTCGAGCGGCGCGGCCGGAAGAAATGGCGCAAGAGCGTCGACGACGTCATCGCGCGACTGTCCGCCGCGCTGGAGCCCGAGTATATCGTGCTCGGCGGCGGCAATGCCGACAAGGTCGACAACCCGCCGCCCAAGGTGAGGTTCGGCGACAACGCCAACGCGTTCGAGGGCGGATTTCGAATGTGGAAGAAGCGAGCGCGCAAGGCGAACGGCGCGGCTCGATGAAGCCGGAACCGCCACCAAATTGCCGCAACTGCCGAAGTTTCGCGCTGCTTCGCACTCCTGTTGTCGGAACTGATGGGTGCGCCGCTTGTTTTATGCGGCATAACATCCTGTTCCATGAGGAGTGAGCCATGCGAAGTTTCATTATTCCCGCGATCGCGGCCCTGGCGATCGGCGCAGCGACGCCGGCGATGGCCTACGATTCCGGTAGCCAGATCTCGATGGAGGCCGCGCTCGATGTCGCGACCGGTCTCGGCATCGTGACGGTGTCCAATACCCAGTTCCTCGGCGACGAGTGGGAGGTCGAGGGGCGTGACCGCCTCGGCCGCTGGATGAAGGTCGATGTCGACGCGCGGACCGGCGAGGTGCGCAACGTGGATCGCGGCTGGTAGCCCGCGTCTTCACCACTGCGTGACATTCGGAACGGCCGGCGGAGCAGGGCGCACGCCGGCCGTTCGTTATCCAGAACTGTCTGATGCCGTGCTTTGGCTGAATGGCATAAAGCTGGGGTATGCTGGTCCCATCATTCCGGGAATCGCCGCCAGCGCGGCGGCCCGTGAACAGGAGACCGGCCATGACAAAACCGTTTCCGTCCAAAACCCATATCGGCAATCACCTGCTGCATCCGGAAACCCAGATGCTGAACTACGGCTACGATCCGCAGCTGTCGGAGGGCGCCGTCAAGCCGCCCGTGTTCCTGACCTCGACCTTCGTGTTCCGCACCGCCGAGGACGGCAAGGACTTTTTCGACTTTGTCGCGGGCCGGCGCGAGCCTCCAGAAGGCATGGGGGCGGGGCTGGTCTATTCGCGCTTCAATCATCCGAACAGCGAGATCGTCGAGGACCGGCTTGCGATTTATGAGCGCACCGAGAGCTGCGCGCTGTTCTCCTCCGGCATGTCGGCGATCTCGACCACGGTGCTGGCCTTCGCGCGGCCCGGCGACGTGATCCTGCATTCGCAGCCGCTCTATGGCGGCACCGAGACGCTGTTCACCAGGACGCTGGCTGGTTTCTCGATTCACGCCGTGGGCTTTGCTGACGGCCTCGACGAGAGTGTCATCCGCGCTGCTGCCGACGAGGCGATGAAGAAGGGCCGTGTCGCGATGATCTTCATCGAGACGCCGGCCAATCCGACCAACGGCCTGGTCGATATCGCGCTGACGCGGCGCATCGCCGACGCGATCGGCAAGGCACAGGGCCATACGCCGATCATCGCTTGCGACAACACGCTGCTCGGGCCGGTGTTTCAGCGGCCGATCGAGCACGGCGCCGATCTCTCGCTGTACTCGCTGACGAAATATGTCGGCGGCCATTCCGACCTGATCGCTGGCGCGGCGCTCGGCTCGAAGAAGCTGATGAAGGACATCAAGGCGCTGCGCGGCGCGATCGGCACCCAGCTCGATCCGCATTCCTGCTGGATGATCAGCCGTTCGCTGGAAACGCTCAGTCTGCGCATGGAAAAGGCCGACCGCAACGCGCGGATCGTCGCCGACTATCTGCGCGACCATCCCAAGGTGGCGCAGGTGCATTATCTCGGCCATCACGATCCGGCGTCGCCTGCGGGGCGCGTGTTCGCGAGCCAAAGCAGCGGCGCCGGTTCGACCTTCTCGTTCGATATCGTCGGCGGGCAGCAGGCGGCGGAGAAATTCCTCAACTCGCTGCAGATCTTCAAGCTCGCAGTCAGCCTCGGCGGCACCGAGTCGCTCGCGAGCCTGCCGGCCACCATGACGCATTCCGGCGTGCCGGCCGACATCCGCAAACGGATCGGCGTGCTGGATTCGACGATCCGGCTCTCGATCGGGATCGAGCATCCGTCCGACCTGGTGGCCGACATCGCGCAGGCGTTGAGCCGGGTGTGAGCCAGTCAAAAGCGTGTAGGATGGGTCGAGCCAACGGGGCCGCGCGTCGCGCGGCCCGATGATAAACTCCACGAAACCCGTCCTACGGGCTACCAAACCTCCGGAGAGAGTGCATGCTGGCAATCACGGCGATCATCCGCGCGAAGAAGGGCCATGAGGCGGCGATGCGTCAGGCGTTGCTCGACGTCGTCGAGCATGTCCGCGCCAACGAGCCGTCCACCGTCGGCTACTACGTCTCGCAGGATGTCGACAGTCCGCGGATATTTTCGACGTATGAGCGATACCTGGATCAGGCGGCGATGGACCGGCACAACAATTCGCCGGCTGTGGCGCGCTTCTTTGAGGTCGCGAAGCCGATCCTCGACGGCGAGGTAATAGTGGTCTTGGCGAACGAGATTGCGAGCAAGGAGGAGTAGGGCGTTCGCCACCGGGTCACAAATAATAGCTTGCTCCGGAAAGGCTCCGCCGCAGCGCGTTCATTCTTCGATTTGGGCGGCGCGGAGCATTGCAGACCGGCGCGGTCGGCGATTTCAGGGCAAACCCATCGCGGCGGAACTGCGCTCGAAGCGAGCGCGAGAGCGGACAACGTTGACGCGGAGGCGGCGCGCCGTTATTGGCGGCCCGGAAAATTCCGACGCAACGATACGGGATGGTCTCGATGCAAGTGACTTTGATGAAAGGCAAGATTCATCGCGCGCACGTCACCGAAGCGGACTTGCATTATGAGGGGTCGATTTCGATCGACCGCAATTTGATCGAGGCCGCCGGTTTCCTCATCAATGAACGTGTTGACATCTATAACATCGACACCGGCGCGCGGTTCTCGACCTACGTGATCGAGGCGCCGGCGGGATCGGGCACCATCGGCCTCAACGGCGCGGCCGCACGGCTTGCCATGGCCGGCGACAAGGTCATCATCGTCGCCTATGCCAGCTTCGACGCCGACGAGGCGCGCAAATTTCATCCGCGGGTCGTGCTGGTCGACGACAAGAACCGGCACATCGCGAAGGCTGCCGCCTCACCGGCGAAAGCCTTGGCGGATGCGTAAGCTGGGCTACGCTAGGCCTTCTTGACGAACTCCGATTTCAGATTCATCGGGCCAATGCCGTCGATCTTGCAGGCGATGTTGTGTCCGTCGCTGCCCTCGGTGAGGCGGATGTTCCTGACCTTGGTGCCGCCCTTGACCACCGACGACGAGCCCTTGACCTTGAGGTCCTTGATCACGATGACGCTGTCGCCGTCCGTCAGCGGGTTGCCATGCGCATCGCGCACGCCCGCTTGCTGGGCGGTCTCGGCGGCCGCGGCCGCATCGCTGCTCCACTCATGGGCACATTCCGGGCAAACCCAGAGAACGCCGTCCTGATAGGCATGCTCGGAATTGCATTTCGGGCAGTTCATTGCGGCGTCCATAGTCGAGATCGTCTCCGTCGTTGCGGGCGCACCGTAGAGGCACAGGCGGCCAAAGCAAGCAAAAACCCGGCGATTTGATGCGCAAAGCGGCGCAAAGGTGACGAGCCACTCGTCCACCCGCGGATGCCGGTGGAACGGTCCGCGCCCCTATCCGTTGCCGTTCGTCGCTCGGCATTGCGCCCCTGTGCTCGCGGGGAACGGTTCACTGATCGTCGCGTCCGGGCCGGCAATTCATCCAGGGGCAATCGGCTGATCCCAAACATGGACGCGGAAGATGAATCAGAGAAATCCGGCCTTCGTCTGCCTTCGCACGTCGCTCGTTACCGCCGCCTTCACGTCGGCGTTGCTGGTGGGCGCGAGCCTTGTAACCGCAAGTCTTGTAACCGCAAGTCTTGCCCACGCACAGCCGGCGAATTCGCGCGCGGATCATGGCAATGGTGGTCCCGGCGAGTTCGCCGACCTTGCGGAGAAGGTCGGGCCGGCTGTGATTGGCGTCAACGCCAAGGTGGCGGCTGCGGCGGATGACGACGACTCGTCTCCCGGCGACTCACCCGGCGGTTCTCTCGGGCCGGACGGCTCGCCCGATCAGGACACGCCGGGGAGGGCCGTTCCGAATCCCGGCGGGCGCGGACCGGGCAATCTGCCGAAGCTGGGTGAGATGACCTCGATCGGTTCGGGCTTCTTCATCTCGGCGGACGGCTATGCGGTGACGAACAATCACGTCCTCGGCGGCAGCGACCGCGCCGATGTCCGCACCAGCGACAACAAGGTCTACAAGGCGAAGGTGCTGGGCAAGGATCCGGTCAGCGACCTGGCCCTGCTCAAGGTCGATGGGCGGACCGACTTCAGCTATGTCAAGCTCGCGGATCAAGCGCCGCGCACCGGCGATTGGGTGCTCGCGGCCGGCAATTCATTCGGCCTCGGAAACACCGTCACCGCGGGGATCGTCTCGGCGCGTGCGCGCGATCTGGAGACTGGATCTTCGGAAGATTTCGTCCAGATCGACGCGCGGATCAACCGCGGCGATTCCGGCGGGCCGAGCTTCAACACGCATGGCGAGGTGATCGGCGTGAACAGCCTGATCTTCTCGCCCTCCGGCGGCTCGGTCGGTGTCGCGTTTGCGATACCCGCCGATACCGTGAAGACGGTGATCCCGCAGCTGAAGGACAAGGGCTCGGTCACGCGCGGCTGGATGGGCGCCCAGATTCAATCGATCACCCCCGGCATTGCCGAAAGCCTCGGTGCGAACAATCTGCACGGCGCGGTCGTGGTCGGCGTGCAGACCGGCGGCCCGGCAGCGAAGGCCGGATTGAGGCGGGGCGACGTGATCACCTCGGTCAATGACGAGCCGATCAAGAGCGCCAACGAGCTGACCAAGAAGGTCTATGCGGGCGCGCCGGGCAGTTCGGTCAAGCTTTCGATGCTGCGGGACAATGCGCCGAATTCACTGAGCGTGACGCTCGGACAGCTCGCACAGTCGCAGGCGCCCGCCGGCGCGCCGAAGTGAGGCTGCGTTAGTGCGTAGGCCACTACCCATCCTGCAGGCTACGTCTGCGGTGTGATCCCGCCGGCCTTGGCGATCAGCTCGAACGATCGCAGCCGCTTCTGGTGATCATAGACGTCGGACACGATCATCAGCTCGTCGGCGCCGGTCTCCGCGACCAGCGCGTCGATGCCGGCGCGCACCGTCGCGGGCGAGCCGATGATGGAGCGCGCGAGCATCCGCATCGCCTGCACCTTCTCCGACGGCGACCAGTAGCTCTCGATGTCGCCGATCGGCGGTTGGCTGAGGCCGCGCGCGCCGCGGAAGATGTTGGTGAACGACATCTGCTGCGTGGTCGCGAGCCGCCGCGCCTCCTCGTCGGTGTCGGCGGCAATGATGTTGACGCCGACCATGGTGTAGGGGCGGTCGAGCTGCTCCGACGGCTTGAAGCGGGCGCGATAGATCTGCAGCGCCTGGATCAGCAGCTCGGGGGCAAAGTGCGAGGCGAAGGCGTAGGGCAGGCCGAGCTCGCCGGCCAGCATCGCGCCGAAATTGCTCGAGCCGAGAATCCACAGCGGCACGTCGGTGCCCGCGGCCGGCACCGCCTGGATGCGCTGGTTGGGACCGGCAGCGGCGAGGAAGGCCTGCACCTCGAGCACGTCCTGCGGAAAGTTCTCGGCGGATTCCGGCGTGCGGCGCAGCGCGCGCAGCGTGAGCTGGTCGGTGCCCGGGGCGCGGCCGAGGCCAAGGTCGATGCGATCCGGAAACAGCCGCGCCAGCGTGCCGAACTGCTCGGCAATGACATAGGGCGCGTGGTTGGGCAGCATGATGCCGCCGGCGCCGACCCGGATGGTCTTGGTTCCTGCCGCGATGTGCCCGATCACGACCGACGTCGCGGCGCTGGCGATGCCCGCCATGTTGTGATGCTCCGCCACCCAGATGCGGCGATAGCCGAGCGCCTCCGCATGCACGGCGACATCGCGCGCGTTGTAGAGCGCGCCGCGCGCGTCGGTTTCCTCGGTGACGCGGACGAGATCGAGAATGGAGAGGGCGGCCACGGCGACTCCGGAGCGTTAGGGACGGGGAGCCGATGGTATTTGGCTGTGTCCAGGTGGATGCGAAACGGCGGGGAACAGCCGGTTCATGCAGATGCATATGGATGCGGTCGCCATGCCGGTCAATCCGCCTGATGCGATCGACGAAGCAGGGCTGCCCATCCAAAATATCGAAAACAACCCCATGCAAAGGAGCAGGTTGCAGCCGGCACTCGGAAGTACGACTTGACGCGTCGGGCAAATCGGTGGTATTTTTCCATTATTCCGAAATAGTGCAGGCAGCCCATTGCTGCACAATGGCTTCTGCGGTCAGCAGCGTAGCGTAGGATGGGTAGAGCGCAGCGAAACCCATCATCTCGCCACTCGGCTTGCAGCCTGATGGGTTTCGCTTCGCTCTACCCATCCTACAGTCCTCATTCGCACGCTCGACTACCGCTATCGGAGAACCGACGCGTCAGTCCCCAGACGATTGCGGCCGTGGCTGAAGTCGCGAGCAGATGCTTCAAGGTGTGTCCGCTGACGAACTGAAGCGTGTTCGCGATCTGGTGGTCGAGCACTTCGGCGATCTTGGCCACAACGTACAACATCATCGCGGCGGCGAATGCGATGCGGTCGGCGCGCGGCGCGCGATAGATCGATTGCCACAGCGGGATCAGGACGAGCGGGAGGACCTGCAGCAGCAGATACGGTCGCAGGTCGCCCGCACCATGCCGGTCGGTGGCGACCCACCACGCGACGCTGGCGGCGGCGTAAAGCCCGAGCACGATCGCTTCGATGTTCGTTTTCGATTCCGGCCGGGTGTCGCCGCGGACGCCGACCAGCAGGCCGGCGCCGGCAAGTGCGATCGGCAGCATGTCCCAGGTCAGCCGGCCATTGCCGGGGGCAAGGTGAAAGAAGGCGGACCCGAATGCGGTCAGGAACAGTCCGATCAGGAACAGGCGGTAGCCCGGCCAGCCGGCGCGCAGCCGATCGCTGTTGCGGTGAGGGCGCAGCGCCAGCCAGCCCCAGATCGCGACCAGGGCGAAGCCGATGTTCGACAAGACATCGCCTGCGTGGGGGATGCCCAAGACGGCCGAGTGGTCGGCGAAATCGTTGTAGCCGGCCGGCTGCGCGATGCGCCCGTGCACCGCGAATGCTGCGATGATGCCGATCGTGACGATCGTCGGGGCGACTTTCATCCACGGTTTCACGGGCCGTTCGAACCTGGTCAATCCGTCCATCCGGAAGGTCGTTTGCATCGCCGGCTCCGACAAAAATGAACATTGTTCAATAATTGGCATAAAAATGAGCGACGTTCAAGTTCCTTTTTCGGGAGGGGCCGATATGCTGATGGGGAAGGTGCCAGGGGACCTCCGCCGAGGTGTCAACGCGGCCTCCGGCTTGCGCTCCACAGCAACGCGCGCAGTAGCCCGCATGAGCGAAGCGATATGCGGGGGCCGGTGATGTGTTCTTGCGAGGCGGATCCCGGATGTCGTGGAGCCTGTCATCGGGCGCGCGTTCGCGCGACCCGTTGGCTCATCCGGGCTACCGGGACAAAAGCGCAGGGCGTTTCGGCGACGCGCGACTTGCCGAAAATGTGCTGATGATGGCGGCTTACGCGCGCGGCCGATCCACCCTACCTTCGCTGGGCGCCGACCCGCACAGTCTTAACCGATCCGATCCGGAGCGAGACCTATTCCCCAGCTCATCTTCGGCCTGACCAGCCTGCTGATCCTGGCCCGCTTCATCTGGCCGCTCGACTGGCCGCTGCCGGCAAAGATCGTCGCCGCGTTGCTGGTGCTGGTCGCCTTGCAGTTTCACCGCTGGAACAGGCTGTCGTCGGGATCGGAATTCTCGCCGGAGTTTCCGCGTCCGGTGGTCGTCCTGTTCAACTGGGCGTTCGGCGCGATCATGCTACTGGCGCTGCTGCAACTGGCGCTCGATGCCGGGCTGCTGGTCACAGCGCTGATCCACGGCGGCTTCGTCGGCGCGCCCGACGGCGTCCGCTACGCACTTGCAGCGCTCGCGGCCGCCGCCGCCGCGATCGGCGTCCATCAGGCGATGCGCATTCCGCCGCTCAGGGATGTCGAGGTCGGCATAAGGGGACTTCCGCGGCAGTTCGACGGCTACACCATCCTGCAACTGACCGATCTGCACATCAGCCGGCTGTTTCCTGCGCCATGGGCGCGCGCCGTGGTCGAGCGATCGAACAAGCTCGGCGCGGACCTGATCGCGATCACCGGCGATCTGATCGACGGCACCATCGACGCGCGGCGGGGCGACATCGCGCCGCTGCGCGACCTGATGGCAGCCGATGGCGTCTACGTGATCTCGGGCAATCACGAATATATCTTCGGCTATGACGGCTGGATGGCGCACTACGAAGCGCTCGGCCTGCGCTCGCTCGAGAACCGGCACATCGTGCTCGAGCGCGGCGCCGGCAAGCTCGTGATCGCAGGGATCACCGACCGCGCCTCGCGCCACCGGGGGCATTCGATCCGCGACCTTGCCGCGGTTCTCGACGGCGCCCCGAAAGGCGCGCCCGTCGTCCTGCTCGACCACCAGCCGAGCGACGCACGAAAGGCAGCGCGGCTCGGCGTCGCCCTGCAGCTCTCCGCGCGCGCCAATGCCGGCTTCGTCTCCGGCCGCTACGACGTCGACGGGATGACGCTCTACGTCAACAACGGTACCGCGCTCTGGCCGGGCTTTGCCTTGCGGCTCGGCCGCCCCTCTGAATTGACGCGGATCACGTTGCGTGTGGCTGAAGGCGTCTGATCGATTTGTTGCGCATGCGATGCGCGGTGTCCGGTCTGTTTCTCGGCCAGGGCGGCAGCGGTAGCCCGCATGAGCGAAGCGACATGCGGGGTCGGTCGTGCGTATGGCGATGCCGGTCCCGGATATCGCTTCGCTCATCCGGGCTACGAGGCTTCCGATTTGTGCACGAGCAAACGTTCCGAAGGTCGCAGGAGGGTGAGAATCGGTCACTCACGTTCCAAGGCCGGCGGCTGCCATGCGTCGATCGCCGTCTCCGGGTAAATCTGCACCGAGCCGGGCTCGAAGTAGCTCTCGATCGCATATCCGAGCCTGGTCAAATCCGTACGATACCAACCAACGATTCGACCGCGCCATGATGCTCGCCCCTTCTTGGCGGCATAGTCACCCATTTGAAACTTTGCATCTGCGGGCCACGGATCGACCATCTCGCCTCCGACCGAATTGCCTTGAAAAGAAGACATTATGGCCGACCCATCTACGTCCGCAACGGGTCGATTTCGTCCCGCCGATCTCGGTCTGACAGCGGCAATGATCTTGCCAGCTTCACACCAATCTCTTCGCGATCGAGGTGCAGCGAAGGCGGCCTGAGCGAAACGAACAAGCACGTAACGAATAGGGTGGGTTCGCCAACGGATCGCGCGGAGCGCGTGTCCGATGATAGACTCCTCGTAACCCGCCGCTCGGCGTTACCGCGACGAAGGGCGGATTACGCTGCGCTAATCCGCCCTACGAGCCGCGAGATGCTCATCGCGTCGGTCTCTTTTGGTAGACACCTGAAAATGAGACGTTTGTCCCGCCGCAATGGAGGTTGTCGCCGACAACCAGTAACTTGCCGACGAGCTGCATCGTGACCTGACAGTCGAGTTCGTCCGTCCCGTCACCGAATTTCATCTTATCGTCTGAAGGTTTTGCTTCGTAATCAAGCTCGCCGGAATGGGTGCGGCTGCCCGAACCCCAAATGGCCTCGCCCTTGATGGCCAGCTGACCTGCCTCTTTCGATTTCGAGATGCGAATGACGTTGTCGTAGGCACGCCATTCGCCGAGCCAATCCCGTTCTGCCGGTCCTCGTATGTCCTCCTGCCACGCAAGCCTTTCGATCTCGATCCAGCCGACCGTCTCAGTGCCCTTGCGAGGTTGAAACCAACTGCATGCGAACTTGCCTGACGTCCGGGAAACAATGACTTCATCGTTGCGAACGACATAAGTTTTCAGACGACAGGCTTGGTCGTCGGGGCAACGCTCGTTGCCGTCGCCGCGGAAATAGATCCTGTCGCCGGCTGCGCCTTTGATCTTCGCCAGCCTGTAGTCGGTGCTCTCGCGCGGGAAATATCCGTTCCGACAAATGTTGTCGGCGTTGCCCTTGAGCTGGCCGGATGCGGGCGAGGTTTGGAGAATGCTCCATGCGAGGAGTCCGAGCGAAGCCTGGACAACGCGTCTCATTGGGTTTTCACCTTCGATTCATTTTCCGCATGGAATGCGGCAGGGTGGCGGGGCGGTGATTCCATACTAATTTGGTCCGACAAAGCGCCGCAGATCAATCGCATGAAAACGTGATCAATCAGTTGTTGCCATCGCGTAGGGCGGATTAGCCGAAGGCGTGACCCGCCGACTTTTAGCTCATTGAGCGAAGGCGGAAGCGTAATCCGCCGAAGTTCTCGCATTGTTCTCGGAAGGATTCACAAGACCATCTGTTGGTCAACCTCAGACAATGACGAAGAACTTTTCTTTTCCCTTCTACTGTATGCCAAAGTCTGCTTCGGCCGCGCAACGGGACAAGGGAAAATCAGAAATCATGAGCATGGACCGTGGAATTGCCGACGCTGGTGCTATGGGCGAGGGCGCTCTGCCTGGGCCTCGGTCGCGGCTTCTCAACCGCCGGGCGTTTCTGGTCGGTTCTGCTGCTGGTCTCGCCGCACTGAGCCTGGCCGGTTGTGCGTCCGACTACATGAGCCTGGCCGAGGCGGAGAAGGTCTACGGGCCCGTGCCCGACGAGAAATTCCCGATCCCCGCGGTCGACGTCAGTAAGGTCGATCCGAAATATTTTCGCAAGACCGTGAAGTACCACAGCGATGAGGCGCCCGGTACGATCATCGTCGATCCGAGCAAATACTATGTCTACCGCATCGAAGGCGAAGGAAACGCGACCCGCTATGGCGCCAATGTCGGCCGCGATGGGTTCCGGTGGAGCGGGGAGGCTTATGTCGGGCGCAAAGCCGAATGGCCGACCTGGACGCCGCCCAAGGAGATGATCGCGCGCCAGCCGGAGGCGGGCAAATATGCTCGCGGCATGGCTGGGGGTCTCGACAATCCACTTGGCGCGCGCGTGCTCTACCTCTACCAAAATGGGGTGTACACGCTTTACACGATCTATAGCACCAGCGCCCCCGAAACGATCGGGAACGGTATTACGAGCGGCTGTACCGGCCTCCTCAGTCAGGACATGATCGACCTCTATTCGCGAACGCCCCTCAAAACGAAGGTGATCGTGCTGCCGGCGTAAATTGCGTCGGCCGTCGGCCCCAGGCGCTGCCAGAGACGCCTTTGTGCGGCGATGGTTGTCGAAAGACGCAGGCGGGGTGATTTGGACGTGGTGATGCTTTCGCGGAGGCCAGTCATTGTTGCGGCGATGCTCGTGCTCGGGACCTTATCGGTCCGCGCGCAGCAAAGCGTCGAGTATGATGCGTGCATGGACAAGGCCGAAGGGGTGTCGACGAAGATACTCGATTGCGGCAAGACCGAAATCGATAGGTGGGACACGAGGCTCAACACCGCCTATCAAGCCCTTCTCGCCAGTTCGAAGGGCGAGGCGCACGCGCAATTGCTCAGGGAGCAGCGGGCCTGGCTGAAGCATCATCTCAGCGAAACCCATCGCCTCGCCGCGGACCCCAACAACGGCTCCGTCGCATTCCTCGACTCTCAGGCGTTCGAATTGAAGGACATCGCCGACCGCACGCTGCTTCTTGAAAAGCGTGCCAGCCGGTAGCCCGCATGAGCGAAGCGACATGCGGGATCGGGTGGTAACGTCTTGTGATGCTGGTCCCGGATGTCGCGGAGCCTGTCATCGGGCGCGCATTCGCGCGGCCCATTGGCTCATCCGCCCTACGCTTGCTGCGCGCTCATCGCTTCGGGGTGCGCCCGCGGATCCGGTCAAAGCCTTGCTTGATTGCGGCGAAGCGGGCGTCGACAATCGGCTCGAATTCGAGGTCGGTGAAGATATAGGGCCAGTCGTTTTCGATGCCTTCGCGGACGAGTTCACCGACATAGTTGGGATCGATGCCCTCAGAGACGCGTTGGCGGATCAGATTGATCTGCTCGGCAATTGGGCCCGACGTCGGCAAGGTACGGACCGCCCCCTCGAAGCGCTCGGGAAGGTTGCGCCTCGAGTTCACGATTTGCGTGCGGATGAACCCGGGACACAGCACCGATACGCCGATCCCGCGGGGTGCGAGTTCAAGCCGCAGTCCCTCGGACAGCGCGACAACGCCGTATTTTGAAACATTGTATGCGTTGCTCGCCCCTGAAATAAGACCGGCGATCGAGGCTGTGGAGACAATGTGTCCACCTTCGCCATGCTGCTCTATCAACGGCCCGAAAATCTCGATTCCCCAAATGGTCGCCATCAGGTTGACGCCCAGAGTCCAATCCCACGACGCGTCGGTCCAGGTGCCATAGGGCCCACCGCCACCAACGCCCGCGTTGTTGACGAGGATGTGCACCTTGCCGTAGCGGGCAGTCGTGGCTTCGGCGGCCGCCATGAGTTCGGTTTTGAGTGAAATGTCCGCTTTCACGCCGTCGACATCGACGTTGGTGCGCCTCAGTTGCTCGAGCGCCGCGGACAGGGCCGCTTCCTCGATATCGCAAAGCATGACCTTCGCCCCCGCCTGGGCCAAGGCGGTTGCGATTCCCAGTCCGATGCCTGATGCTGCACCGGTCACGAACGCGGTCTTTCCAGCGAGTTCCTTCACGTGCATTCTCCCCCCGCAAGCCGAGACCCTTGCCCCCAACGCCAAGTGTCTCCGGAGCGCATATGACCGCACTTTCGAGCGATTGAGAAGCGGGCCGGACGTCTGCGTCTGCGCCAGGGCGATCTGGATGCAGCGCGCAGGGCGGGCCGAGCGAAGCAAGTAGCCCGCATGAGCGAAGCGATATGCGGGATTGATCTTGCGACCTGCATGTCGGCCCCGGATGTCGCTTCGCTCATCCGGGCTACGCTTGCTGAACTTCGGACCATCTTCGAGTGGAAGACAAGAGGGCGAGGGCGATCGAGGCTGGAGCAGAACGCTCCTGAAGAGATTGAAGATGCACTACGGCTTGCGCTGATTGCGCGTAGTGAGCGAAGTGCCATTTCTGTCCTGAGAGGGCTCGCCGGAGTGGATGTCCCCGTGGCTTCTGCAATCATGACGGCCGTCGATCCGAAGCGTTACACAATTCTAGATTTCCGGGCTCTTTTTTCGCTGGGGGTCGAACGCAGCTTCAGTTCGGTCAGGTTCTACTTGACCTATTTGGCCGCGTGCCGCCGTATCGCCGCAGCCGCTGGTGTCGACCTTCGAACCTTGGATCGAGCGCTCTGGCAATATTCGAAGGAGAACCAGCGGGTACGGCGCGTCAGCGAAGCGTAATTCGTCCGACGGTGAATGGCAGATTACGCCGCCGGCTATTCTGCCCTACGCCTGCGGTATCTCAAATTTGAGAGATCTTATGGACCTTGAACTGAAGACCAGAATTCGCGCTGAATTATTCCGCTGCGCGGTTGCAGGGGAGTTTCCCACTTACGCCGAATTCTTCGGGCGAATTCATCCCGGCAAATCGATGGGCAATTTTCCATACCAGACCCATTTCAATGAAATCGCTCGGGAGGAACGTGGGCTGGGCTATCCCGACATCACATTCGTTGTAAGAGGTGCGAAAGGATACCCTCACCAAATTGACTTCCGCGATGCCCGCGGTGGTCCGGACGCGGATCAGCTTCGCAGTCTGCAAGCGGGAATCGAGGATGTGATCAGGCTCTACTCCCCGCGAAACACCACTAATCCCTATTTGTGAGCGCTCTTGATAGCGAGTAGGGCAGGCATAACCCGCCGATCGGATCGTAGGGAAATGGCGGATTATGCTTAGGCTAATCCGCCCAAGGCTTGCTGATCGGCGGTCGGACCGCGCGCCCTGAAAGAGACTTCATCAGGGTTTCGGCACGTTGAATGCCATCACTGTGGCAATAACTTCTCGGTTGGTATCGGTTGGGTTTGCGAAAATGCAGCGATACCGCGTCTCGCTTTCCTTCTGAGGCCCGCGTTTGAGGTTGGGGTGCTTGCTGATCGCGTCCTCCATTGCTTTAAGCATACCGGAGAAGTCTACATTGCGATTAAAGATGATGACCGCGGCCTTGGTGTCACGCCAGCTCAGATAATTGAGAAGTTGGGTTATAGTGTCGACGAAGGCCTTCTCGCCACCCCAGAACTTGCACTCGCCGATGAAGATGTTGCGGTCCTGGACTCGAATGAGGATGTCGGTCTTACCATTGAAGTTGAAGGTCTCGCCAGATGCGGCGCCCTCGAACTGACCATTGAGCTGGACGAGGAAGTGTTGGCGTAGAGCTTCCTCACCCATCGTTTCAAATGCCGTCGGGCTGCGCTCCATGACATGCGCCATACCGTCGATGATTTTTAGAATCTGCTCATAGGCATCTTCGTCAAGTTCCGGTTCCGGCTTGAACGGTGCAACAGCTTTGGACGCCTGAACGGCGATCTGCTTGCGCTTGACGGGCGCAACATAGGTTTTCGGCGCGTCAGTTCTTGGCTTGAGGTTGAACCCGATTGCGGCCACGGAATTGCGATCCCGCAGCACCTTCGCTTTACGAGCCTCAATCGCTGCGCGAACGACGGTCTTTAGCCGTTCGTTGAAAGGCTCGGCTGATTGCCGAAGCCACACGAGATGCTTTTCTATGTCGTCAATTGCGGTGTTGAGCGTTGTTCTTGCCTGATCGGCGTTGAGTTCAACTGCCGAGTATCTGATCACAACCGCGTCTTGGCCGACTTGACCGCGAGGCGGCATAGAATTGAACGTTGTTGGTTGGATTCGGAAGAATGACGCGTCGCCGGAAAAGGGGACCGACAACTGGATGATAGTGCCTTTAATCGTGTAGCCAGGCCTAACGCCACGCGCCCAATAGTCGTTGACGGCGATCTGCCCTTCAGAGGAATCCATCCATGCACTGTCTCGATCGAGGACAGGAATACTCAATTCTTGTTGGTGGACAATATCTGCGACTAGGTCATCAGTTGGTGTACTGAGGAGCCGGTCGTCGTTCATGCGGGAGGGAGCTTCCTCGGCCATCTGCCCTCGCGAGCGCACGACGTCGAACATACTCGTGCCGGTGAAAAGGTAATCATCCGCGCCGTGGTACTGATTTCGCATGTGGCCCTGTCAACTAGCGTTGATCGGCGACGGCTTGAAGTTGGGCATTCGTCCATCGTCTTCGATACGAGATTCACGGTTCGTTCGTTCTAGAGATTTCGCGACGAAGCCTAAGCCCGCCGCGAAATCTCTGACTTTCTGGCGGATCCAAGCCCCCGATCTGGGCCAGGCGTCACGCCTTTGTGGTTCGTCACAACACTTGAGACAAGCTTACCGCGCCTGATGGGGGCCGTAGGGACATTTCTTCGGCGGCGCCTATCCAATCGTTGCCGTCTAGTTTTTTACGAACACCCTGTCGTGGATCCGCAAGTATCGCACTTCATGCAGGTCCCGTTCCGCACCAGCGTGAAGTTGCCGCACTCCGAGCACATCTCGCCCTCATAGCCCTTGGCCTTGGCTTCGGCGCGGCGCTCGGCCTTGGACGGCGCGGCGGCTGCGGCGGTGCCGGGCTTGCTCCAGTTCAGGGCCTCGAGCTTCTCGGTCGGCGAGAGGTCGTGGCTGACCTCCTGCTTCAGGGCGACCGCGCCTTCGACGGTGTCGGAGGCGCCGCGCGCGGTTGCGCCGTGGGAGGCGAGCGCGGTGACGCGGTTACCGGCGGGCGCGTTGTCGGCGCCCTGGCTTACCGCGGCCGAACCGCCGCGCATGACGACGAGGTTGTCGGTGCGCGACCGGGTCAGCCCCTTCGACAGATACTTGGTGGCCTGGTGCTGGGCCGGGGCCTCATCCGGCTCCTTGCCTTCCTCGACGCCCTTGCCGAGCGCGTCGAAGCCACTCTCGTTCGGATCGACATGGGCGAGGTCGAAGCGCGCCATGTAGCTCACCGCGAGCTCGCGGAAGACATAGTCGAGGATCGAGGTCGCGTATTTGATCGAGTCGTTGCCCTGCACCGGACCCGCGGGCTCGAAGCGGGTGAAGGTGAAGGCGTCGACATACTCTTCCAGCGGCACGCCGTATTGCAGACCCAGAGATACTGCGATCGCAAAATTGTTGATGAAGGAGCGCAGCGCCGCGCCTTCCTTGTGCATGTCGATGAAGATCTCGCCGAGCCGGCCGTCGTCATATTCGCCGGTGCGCAGGTACACCTTGTGGCCGCCGACAACCGCCTTCTGGGTGTAGCCCTTGCGTCGGTCCGGCATCTTCTCGCGCTCGCGCATCACGACGATGCGCTCGACCAGCTTCTCGACGATCTTCTCCGAGACCTGGGCGGCACGCGCGGCCATCGGCTTCTCGTAGAGCGCTTCCACCGCATCGTCCTCGTCCTCATCGTCGGCGATGAGCTGCGAGTTCAGCGGCTGCGACAGCTTCGAGCCGTCGCGGTACAGCGCGTTGGCCTTCAGCGCCAGCTTCCACGACAACAGGTAGGCGGACTTGCAGTCCTCCACCGTGGCGTCGTTCGGCATGTTGATGGTCTTGGAGATCGCGCCCGAGATGAACGGCTGCGATGCCGCCATCATCCGGATGTGGCTCTCGACCGAGAGATAGCGCTTGCCGATCTTGCCGCAGGGATTGGCGCAGTCGAACACCGCGTAATCGGTTGGCTTGAGGTGCGGAGCTCCCTCCACCGTCATCGCGCCGCAGATGTGCACGTTGGCGGCCTCGATCTCGCGCTTGCTGAAGCCGACCGCCGAGAGCAGGTCGAAGCCGGGGGCTGCGATCGCTTCCGCGCCGATGCCGAGCTGGTCGCGGATGAAGTCTTCGCCGAAGGTCCACTTGTTGAAGGCGAACTTGATGTCGAACGCGGTCGGCAGTGCCTTTTCCACCTTGGCAATGGCTTCATCGGTGAAGCCTTTTGCCTTGAGGGTGGAGGCGTTGATCCCCGGCGCATTCGACAGCGAGCCGTGGCCGACGGCGTAGGCCTCGATCTCCGCGATCTCGCTCTCGCGATAGCCGAGCGCGCGCAGCGCCGAGGGCACCGCCTGGTTGATGATCTTGAAGTAGCCGCCGCCGGCGAGCTTCTTGAACTTCACCAGCGCGAAGTCGGGCTCGATGCCGGTGGTGTCGCAATCCATCACGAGGCCGATGGTGCCGGTCGGCGCCACCACCGTGGTCTGGGCGTTGCGATAGCCGTTGACCTCGCCGAGCGCCAGCGCGTCATCCCAGGCCAGCCTGGCGTGGGTGACGATGTCCTCCTGCGGGCAGGAGGCGTGATCGAGCGGCACCGGGTTGACCGACAGCGCCTCGTAACCGGCGGCGTTGCCGTGGGCGGCGCGGCGGTGGTTGCGGATCACGCGCAGCATGTGCGCGGCGTTCTTCTTGTAGCCCGGGAAGGTGCCGAGCTCGGCCGCCATCTCGGCCGAGGTCTTGTAGGAGATGCCGGTCATCACAGCGGTCAACGCGCCGCACAGCGAGCGGCCTTCCTTCGAGTCATAGGGCAAGCCCATGGTCATGAGCAGGCCGCCGATGTTTGCAAAGCCGAGGCCGAGCGTGCGGAATTCGTAGGAGAGTTCGGCGATCGCCTTCGACGGGAACTGGGCCATCATGACCGAGATTTCGAGCACGATGGTCCAGAGCCGGCAGAGGTGCTCGTAGGACTCGATGTCGAACCGCTTGGTGGTGGTGCTGTAGAACGTCAGCAGGTTGGCCGAGGCGAGGTTGCACGCCGTGTCGTCCAGGAACATGTATTCCGAGCACGGATTGGACGCGCGGATGTCGCCGGACGCCTTGCAGGTGTGCCAGTCGTTCATCGTGGTGTTGAAGTGCAGGCCGGGATCGGCGCTCGCCCAGGCGGCGTAGCCGATCTTCTCCCAGAGGTCGCGGGCCTTCAGCGTCTTCGTCACCTTCTTCGTGGTGCGGCCGACGAGATTCCAGTCGCCGTCGGTTTCCACCGCGCGCAGAAAATCGTCCTTCAGCGACACCGAATTGTTGGAGTTCTGGCCGGAGACGGTGAGGTAGGCCTCGGAATCCCAGTCGGTGTCGTAGGTGTCGAACGAGATGTCCTTGTAGCCCTGCTTGGCGAACTGGATGACGCGCTTGATGTAGTTGTCCGGCACCAGCGCGCGGCGCGCGAGCTTGATCTCGCGGCGCAGGGCCGGGTTCTTCTCCGGATCGAAGCAGTCGTCGCCAGAGCCTTCGCAGTTGACGCAGGCCTTCATCACGGCCTTGAGGTGCTTCTGGTTGATCTTGGAGCCGGTGACGAGCGCTGCAACCTTCTGCTCCTCCTTCACCTTCCAGTCGATATAGGTCTCGATATCGGGGTGATCGGCATCGACCACGACCATCTTGGCGGCGCGGCGGGTGGTGCCGCCCGACTTGATCGCGCCCGCGGCGCGGTCGCCGATCTTGAGGAAGCTCATCAGGCCGCTTGAGCGGCCGCCGCCGGACAGCTTTTCGCCTTCGCCGCGCAGGCTCGAGAAGTTGGAGCCGGTGCCGGAGCCATATTTGAACAGGCGCGCCTCGCGGACCCAGAGGTCCATGATGCCACCCTCGTTGACGAGGTCGTCGCCGACGCCCTGGATGAAGCAGGCATGCGGCTGCGGATGCTCATAGGCCGACTTCGACTTGGTGAGCTTGCCGGTCTTCCAGTCGACGTAATAGTGGCCCTGGCCGGGGCCATCGACGCCGTAGGCCCAGTGCAGCCCGGTGTTGAACCATTGCGGCGAGTTCGGCGCGACCATCTGTTTTGCGAGCTGGAAGCGGAGCTCGTCGAAGAAGGCGAGGGCGTCTTCTTCCGTGGAGAAGTAGCCGCCCTTCCAGCCCCAATAGGTCCAGCAGCCGGCGAGGCGATCGAACACCTGCTTGGCCGAGGTCTCGCCGACGATGCGCTCGTTCTCCGGCAGGAGGCCAAGCGCCTCGGTGTCCGGCACCGAACGCCACAGCCAGGACGGCACGGTCTCTTCCTCGACCTTCTTCAGGCGCGCGGCAACGCCCGCTTTACGGAAATACTTCTGCGCCAGTACGTCGGAGGCGACCTGCGACCAGAACTCCGGAACCTCCACGTTCTCGGCGCGGAACACGACCGAGCCGTCCGGATTGCGGATCTCTGATGTGGTCAGGCGGAAATTGATCCCGGCATAGGGAGATTGTCCGCTGGTGGTGTTGCGTCGTTCGATTCGCATGGTCGAGCCCCGTCTCTTCTTCTGCCCGGCCCCACGTTTCCCCGCAGGTGCCGGAATGTTGTCTGTTCGCGGACTTCGGAACACGCGTCAGCACGCCTCCCGTCATCCGCAGCTCAGCCGGTGGATCCGGCCTGTTTTCTCTCATCCGCTGGGCACCGGTATGACCGGTCCTGCGGCGGCATCGTCCCGGCGCGGCGCCCGACTGGTCGGGTGCTCCGGGTCATGCATTCAACGCCCCAAAACGCTTCACGCGACACGTCACGCGTACGCTTCTTCCGGGCCAGTTGCGGCCTCTGTTTCCGGGTCCTTCGCGGCCCGTTCTGTCGCTCCGACGGCGGCCCAAAATCAGGGCAGAGAAGCCCTTCACCCGCGGCCCGAAGGCCTGGCGGAGTGGTCATTTTGGAACCCTTGTGGGAGCGACCGGCGGGGACCCAAACACACTCGCGCCGAACAGGTTGAAAGCTAGGCCATGTCCGTCACGCCCGTCAAGGACTAGTACGAGTTTCTGAATCAAACACTAAATATGGTGGAAAGAGGGGGATAACAGGGGTCGGTGCCGCGCCTGTGATCGAGCCAACTATCGGTGAGTCCTCAGGGATTCCCAAGCCAAAAATATTCCTATCGCCTGTGGATCGGAGCTTCGCCCCGCTGTTCACAGGCGAAGTTTTTATTCGCGGTCCCGGATTGAATTTTGGGGACTCACGTAGGCCTACGGGCAAAGTACGGATCAGGCATGTCAGAGCCGTGATGGTCGGGCGACAAAATCGCGGGCAAGGTGAGGCCGACTCACATCCTTTTCACACCCTCGCCGGGTTCCATGACAGTCCAGAAGCCTCAAGCGCGGCCGCGCCTTGCGCCCGCCGGCCTGATGTTCCTCGCCATCACCTCGGTGGGCTGGGGGTTCAACTGGCCGTCCACCAAGTTCCTGCTCGGCGAGCTGCCGCCGCTGACCTTGCGCGGCACCACCGGGGTGATCGGCGCCGTGCTGCTGGCGGCGCTGGCGCTGATCCGCGCCCAGAGCCTGCATGTCGAGAAACGGCTGTGGCCGCGGCTCGTGCTCTACGCGGCGCTCAACGTCACCGGCTGGATGGTGCTGATGGGGCTGGCGCTGCTCTGGCTGCCGGCGAGCGAGGCCGCGCTGATCGCCTACACCATGCCGGTATGGGCCTCGCTGCTGGCCTGGCCGGTGCTCGGCGAACGGCCGACGCTGCCGCGGACCATCGCGCTGGTGATGGCCTTTGCAGGCCTCGCCGCGATCATGGGCGGCAGCGGCATCACCGCAAGCAAGGAGAAGCTGCCGGGCATCATCATGGCGCTCGGCGGCGCCTTCGGCTTTGCGCTCGGCACCGTGCTGGCGAAGAAATATCCGCTGGTGATGCCGCCGATCCCGGCCGCGGCCTGGCAGATCGGCCTCGGCTGCGTGCCGATCGCGATCGTCGGCCTCCTGATCGAGACCACGCATGTCGACCGCATCACGACGGTCGGCTGGTGGCTCTTGGTCTATTCGACGCTGATCCAGTTCTGCGTCGCCTATGTCGCGTGGTTTGCCGCGCTCGCCCGCCTGCCGGCCTCGGTCGCGGCGATCGGCACCATGGCGGTGCCTGTCATCGGCGTGGTGGCCTCCGCGGTCGCGCTGCACGAGCCGCTGGGGCCAAGCCAGATCGTCGCGCTGCTGTTCACGCTCGCCGGCGTCGCGCTGGCGACGAGGTAGCGATGGACTCCACCTCGCCCCGCTTGCGGGGAGAGGTCGGATCGCATCGCCAGATGCGTTCCGGGTGAGGGGGAGTCTCCGCAGACGCAGCTAGCAGCGAATACGCGGAGACGGCCCCTCACCCCAACCCTCTCCCCGCAAGAGCGGGGCGAGGGAGCAAAGCGCCGTTGTGGTTGCTACCCGACCTCATCCATCGCGCTGGTCTAGCTCACATCACTCGCCGAGCGCCTGCTGCAGCATGCTGGCGAGCTGCGCCTTGCGGTAGGGTTTGGCCAGCAGCAGCACGCCCTCGTCGAGGCGGCCGTGATGCACGATCGCGTTCTCGGTGTAGCCCGAGGTGTAGAGCACCTTGATGCCGGGGCGGCGTTTCTGCACCTCGTCGGCGAGCTGGCGGCCGTTCATGCCGCCGGGCATGATCACGTCGGTGAACAGGAGGTCGAACTTCTCGCCCTTGTCGATCAGCGCCAGCGCGGCGCGGGCGTCGGGCACGGCGATGGTCTTGTAGCCGAGCGCGCCTAGCTGCGTGACGACGTAGTTGCGCACCAGCTGGTCGTCTTCCACCACCAGGATGACTTCGCTGCCGCGCCGCACCGGCTCCGGCGGGGGCGCCTCGACCTCGACCTGGCCGCGGGCAGGGGGCAGATAGAGCTTGATCGTGGTGCCGTGGCCTTCCTCGCTGTAGATCTTGATATGTCCGCCGGACTGCTTGACGAAGCCGTAGACCATGCTCATGCCGAGGCCGGAGCCCTTGCCGACTTCCTTGGTGGTGAAGAACGGCTCGAACACCTTGTCCTGCACCGCGTGCGACATGCCGGTGCCGGTGTCGCTGACCGCGAGCAGCACGTAGCGGCCCGGCGTGATGTCGGGATTGACAGCCGCATAGGCGTCGTCGAGCACGATGTTGCTGGTCTCGAACAGCAGCTTGCCGCCGTTCGGCATCGCGTCGCGGGCGTTGATCGCCATGTTGAGCAGCGAGTTGGCAAGCTGCGACGGATCGATATGGACGCTGGCGACATCGGGCGCCAGCACCGAATTGATCTCGATCTGCTCGCCGAGCGTCGGCCGGAGCAGCTTGGCGATGTCGACCACGGTGCCGTTGATGTCGACGGTGCGCGGCTCCAGCGGCTGGCGGCGCGCGAAGGCGAGCAAATGCTGGATCAGCTCGCGGCAGCGCTCGGCGGCGCGGTCGATCAGCTCGGCGGTTTTCGCGAGCTGCGGCTGGGCGCGCAGGCTGTCGACCAGCGTCTCGGTGGTGCCGGTGATGACCGTCAGCATGTTGTTGAAGTCGTGCGCGACGCCGCCGGTCAGCTTGCCGATGGCGTCGAGCTTCTGCGCCTGCTGCAGCTTGTGCTCGGTTTCGCGCGAGGCGGTGATGTCGTGATAGATCAGCGCCGCGCCGGTGATGGTGTCGTCGCTGTCGCGCAGCGGCCGGCCCGACACCACGAGGTGGATCTCCGGCGCGCCGCGCACCGGCTTGGCGACGAATTCCAGCCCGTCGAATTCCTCGCCGCGCAGCGTCCTGGCCGACGGCATGTCGTCGGCCTGCATCGGCGTGACGCCGTCGGACTGGAACACGTTGCTCATGGCGCGCAGCTGCCGGACCGTCATGCCCGGCTTGTAGCGCAGCATCTTCTCGGCGGCCGGGTTCGACAGCAGCACGGTGCCGGCGCTATCGATCACCAGCACCGCCTCCGCCATGGTGCGGAAGGTGGTTTCCATCACCGACGTGGAACGGCGGAGCTCCTCGAGCGCGGCGCCGAGATCCTTGGTGCGATCGGCGACCTTGCCCTCGAGCGACAAATTGGTCGCCTTGGTCGCGCTGAGCGCGCCCTGCAGTTCGCGGCTGGCGCGCCGCGCCGTCAGCGTCAGCGCGATCGCGAGCAGCAGGATCATCGCCACGCCGGCGAGGTCGATCGCCAGCAGCAGGCGTCCGTAGGTCTTCGATTGTCCGGTGCGAAGCCCGAGCACGCGGCGCTCTTCGGTGACGAGTCGCTCGAGCGCCGCGCCGACCTTGTCCATCAGCGCGCGGCTCTCGCCTGCGGACATCAGCGCCGCGGCGCCGGCCGTGTCGCCCGCGCTGCGCAATCTGATCAGCTCGGCGCCGAGCGCAATGCCGCGGTCGACCTGAGTCTTGGCGCCCGCGAGCAGCTGCGCCTCCTCGGGCGCCGTCTTCACCGCCGCCATCAGGCTGTCGAAAGCCGAAGTGAGGGCGGCGCTCTGCTCACGGAATTCGTCGGCGAAGGAGGCGTCGCCTGTCAACGCGAATGCGCGCGCCGCGCTTTCGACACCCCGCGGCAACGGCCGGGTGTCGGAAATCCGCTTGAGGATCCCGAGCGTGCGATCTGCCGAATCAATCTCTTTGCGCGACTTGACGTCCAATCCGATCGACGCCGCGCTGATGACGAGGAGGATCGCAAGGCCGCTGCCGAGAATGAGACGCTGGGAAGCCATCGACGATTAGTACGAGCAATTATTTCGAAAGACGAGCGGAAGGTGCATACTTCGCAAGACATTCGTTAACGGCGGCAATCAGCGCCTGCGGGGTGAACGGCTTGCGCAGGCAGGCGGACGCGCCGAGCTCGATCGTCATCCGCAGGAAGTCCGGCGCGCGGTCGGCATTGGCGAAGGCATAGCCCGACATCGCGATGACGGGAATCTCGGGGGCGCGCTCGTGGAAGACGCGGATCGCCTCGAAACCGCGCATATGCGGCATGAAGACGTCGACCAGCATGACGTCGAAGGTGGCCTGCTCCAGCGCGCGCATGCCGGCTTCACCGCCATCGGCGACGGTGACCTCGAAGCCCTGGCGTTGCAGACACACCTCGATGGCAACGCACACCATCGGGTCGTCATCAACCACGAGAACGCTCGGCACGATGCATCCTCTTTCTAACGGCCTCGCGTGCCGGCGACTCGCTTGGCCTGTTCGTCAATTAAGGCGGAACCTAGACGGAAAGTCTGTATCATAGAATGCATATGCTGTTTGCTGACAAGCGGATTTCCAGCTAGCCGTGACACATCACCTGTATTTGTCCATCCCCTTTACGACAGGTCCATGACCGCAGTTCCCGTCGCCGGCCGCGCCCCGCTGTCACCGCTTGGCCTCGCATTCCTGGTGGTCGCCTCGATCGGCTGGGGACTCAACTTCCCGATCATGAAGTTCCTGCTCACGGAGTGGCCGCCGCTGTCCTCGCGCGGGCTGTGCGGCGTGGTCGGCGCGGTTGCGCTCGGCCTGGTCGCGCTGGTGTGGGGACAGACGCTGCGCGTGCCTGACGGCATGTGGTTGCGGCTCGCTCTGGTGTCGACGCTGTCGATCGGCGGCTGGGTCGCGTCCATGGGCCTCGCGCTGATCTGGCTGCGGGCCAGCGAGGCGGCCGTGCTCGGCATATCGATTCCGGTGTGGGTCGCGCTGGTGGCCTGGCCGGTGCTCGGCGAGCGCGTGTCGCTGCCGCGCGCGCTTGCACTTGCGGTGGCGCTCGCCGGGATCGCGGCGCTGATCGGCGGCGGCGGCATCGACGCAAGCCTTGGCAAGCTGCCGGGGATTCTGTTCGCGCTCGCCGGCGCGCTCTGCGTCGGGCTTGGCACGGTGCTGACCAAATCGTTCAAGCTCGCGATGCCGCCGCTGTCGCTCGCGGCCTGGCAGCTTGCGATCGGCTGCGTGCCGATCGCGATCATCGGCATCATGATCGAGCAGCCGCAGCTCGCCGCGCTGTCGCAGTTCGGCTGGGCGTCGATGATCTACATGACGCTGATCCAGTTCTGCCTTTGCTATGTCTGCTGGTTTGCTGCGCTCGAGCGATTGCCGGCGGCGACCGCGTCGATCGGCACGCTGCTGGTCCCCGTCGTCGGCGTGCTCGCGGCAGCGGCGATGCTGCGCGAGCCGCTCAGCGCGAGCGATATCGCAGCGCTCGTGGTGACGTTCGCGGCCGTCGCGGTCGCCTTGCGCACATAAGACTTGCGTACATGAAAAAAGGGCGGCGCTGGCGCCGCCCTTTTGCAATCAAGAATTCAGGCCTTCATTACGGGCAGGGATGCCGCCGGCCGTCATAGCCGAGATAGGTGCCCGAGGCCGGATCGTAGGACCTGTAGCGCTGCGCGCAGTAGCTGGCGCCGCCGCCACTCGGCACCTCCACGGCAACAGACGGTTCATCGTAATAGCCGTAGCTGTCGTCATAATAGCCGGGGCCGTAGCCATAGCCGGAGCCGTAATACGCGCCCGAAGCGAGGGCGCCGCCGACGACCGCACCGGCCACCGCGCCGGGCCAGAATCCGCCGCCACGATGGTAACCGCCGTGCCAGCCGCCACCGCCGCGCCAACCGCCGCCGCCACCACCGGCCCAGTGACCGCCGCCACCGCCGCCGTGCCAGCCGCCGCCACCGCCGCCCATGGCACCTCCGCCTCCGCGGCCGCCGCCGCCAAAGCCACCACCACCACCGCCACCAACGTGGCCACCGCCGCCGCCCATCGCGCCCATCTGTGCGGCAGACTGGGCGAACGAAACGGTCGGCGCCACAGCCAGCGGCAGCGCAAGCGCCAGAGCCGCGGCGGTGCTCAGAACCTTCATATTGATCATTTTGGACTCCATCAAACGGTGAATGTCTAACCATCTCTGTGGTCGGACGTTCCCGTGCTCCACATTGATTGTGGGTCATCTTCGCGTAGCCGGCGGCTCATGTATGGCAGCTGAACAAAACTCCTCGTGAGCGCGTCATTTGGTCGCCAAATGGGAGCATAAACCGGGAGCTGTCCGAGGGGTGCGGGGCTACCTTGGCGGCGGCTGGACATTTGGGGAATGAGGTGGCATCAGAGCCGCATAGCCTCGAACCGACGACCGGCCACGCATGAAACAATTCCTGCTGAAATTCTTCACCTGGTGGAATGGCCAGACCTTTGGCACGCAATTGTGGACCTCGCGATTCGGCGAACTGGTCGGCGAGGACGAGCAGGGCAACCGCTATTACCGCACCAAGGGCGGTGAGATCGATCCGACGCTGCATTTTGAGCGCCGATGGGTGGTCTACAACGGTTACGCCGAAGCCTCCCGCATTCCGGCCGGCTGGCACGGCTGGCTGCATCACACCGTCGATGTGCCGCCGACCGAGGAGAGCTACCAGGCGCGCGAATGGGAGAAGCCGCATCTGCCGAACCTGACCGGCACCGCACAGGCTTACCGCCCGTCCGGCTCGACGCTGGCGAGCGGCCGCCGCCCCAAGGCGACCGGCGACTATCACGCCTGGACGCCGGGAAGCTGACTTTCACGCATTGTTGTTCTGACCTGCACGTGCGTAACGACGCGCGTGCATCGCACACGCGCCCGGCAGCGCAAGCGCGCCTGTGAACAACGGTAACAGCGGGGACAGATCGGCTGCAGCCGATGCTGCCCGCTTGCGCCGGGCGCGGGTTCGCGGCTCAATAGGGCCATCTTACGGAGATGGGAAACCATCGCGTCGGATCGGGCTCCAGATCGCGACTGTCCCGATATGCAGCGGCCTCCGAGTTGGATGCGGCCGGGAGATAGGCCCCCGGTACAGACGTCCTGAAATCGCCCGCAAATGTGAGGCTACCGTGAGACAGGAAGGGCCGCTCGGGAAACCGGGCGGCCTTTTTCTTTGCGACGATCAGGTCAGGACAGCCGTGCCGCGGCACGGCCCATCAAGTCGGCGCGGCGCGCCTGCGACGGCGCGATCCGCTCTTTCATGAAAGCGAGAATCTCGGCCGGTGCGGTATCCGGCGAGCCCGCGTTGAACGGCGGGGCCGGGTTGTATTCGAGCCTGAGCTGGATCGCTTCCGCGGTCTTGCGGTCGACGAGCTCCGACACCAGCGTCAGCGCGAAGTCGATGCCCGCGGTGACGCCGCCGCCGGTGAAGCGATTGCGGTCGACGCAGACGCGCGTCCTGGTCGGAATGGCCCCGAAGCCCGACAGGAAATCAATCGAGCTCCAATGCGTGGTGGCGCGATAGCCCTTGAGCAGGCCGGCCGCGCCGAGCACCAGCGATCCCGTGCAGACCGACGTGACGTATTTCGCACCCTCGGCCTGCTTGCGCAGGAAGGCCAGCATCTCCTCGTCGCCGACCATGTCGTCGGTGCCGAAGCCGCCGGGCACGCAGATCACGTCGAGCTGCGGGCAATCGGCAAAGGTCGTGGTCGGCGTCAGGACCATGACGGAATCAGTCGGAACGGGTTCGATGCGTTTCCAGATCAAATGGACCTTGGCGCCGGGGACCGAGGAGAACACCTGCAGCGGACCGGTCAGGTCGAGCTGGGTCACCTTCGGGAAGACGAGCAATCCAATCTGCAGGGGTTCGGTCATCGGGGGCTCCAAATAGCGCTTGACGGAACCACGATGTCATGATGGCCTCTCGTCCAAAATGGCGTATTTCCCTCATTTTCGGACGCAGGTCTCCTGAAGCAAGGCTCCCGAGAGACGCAAGGCTCCTGAGAGAGGATCGCCAAGAAAGTAACGTCACCTGCGAGGATTTGGCGATGATCGGCATCCTGATCTTTCCCGACTTCCAGCTGCTCGACGCGGCCGGGCCGATCGCGGCCTTCGAGATCGCGGCGCGCTTCGCCAACAACGCGCCGGCGATCAGGACGCTTGCGGTGAAGGCAGGACCGGTGCGCTCTTCGTCCGGTGTCGAGATGCTCGCGCGCGGCCTCAAGCCAGCGACGGCGATCACCACGCTGATCATTGCGGGCGGCAACGGCGTGCGCACGCCGGCGACTTGTCCAGCCACGCTGTCATTCGTGCGGCGGATGGCCGGCCGTGGCATTCGCGTCGCCAGCGTCTGCTCGGGCGCCTATGTGCTGGCCGAGGCGGGCCTGCTCGACGGCCGCCGCGCCACCACGCATTGGCAGCGCACGCCGCATTTCGTGAAGACCTATCCGAAGATCAAGCTCGAGCCGGACCAGATCTTCGTGCGTGACGGCAATATCTGGAGCTCGGCCGGCATCACCGCCGGCATCGACCTCGCGCTCGCGATGATCACCGAGGACTATGGCGACGAGGTCGCGCAGAACACCGCGCGGCAACTCGTGCTGTATCATCGGCGCAGCGGCGGGCAGTCGCAGTTTTCCTCGCTGCTGGAATTGAAGACGCCGAACGGCCGGTTCGGGCCGCTGCTCGCCTGGGCACGCGAGCATCTCGATGCGCCGCTGACGGTCGAGGACCTCGCCGACAAGGCCGGGATGAGTTCGCGGCATTTCACCCGCGCCTTCATCGCGGAGACCGGCACGACGCCATCGAAAGCGGTCGAGCGGCTCAGGATCGAAGTCGCGCGGCAGCGCGTGCAATCGTCGGGCGAGGCGATCGAGCGCGTCGCCGAGATCACCGGCTTCCGCGATCCCGAGCGGATGCGCCGCGCCTTCATCCGCGCCTTCGGCCAGCCGCCGCAATCGTTGCGGCGTGCGGCGCGGGCAGGGTAGGCGCGTTTGGGACAAGCTCGTTGTCCGATTTCACTCGATCCATCTCGTCTTTGCAGTGATGAACCTGGCGAGGGTTCCCGTGACCCACGTTAAGTGGGCATTGGGGACCCGAGGAGGTTCTAATGACAAAGCATCGAACGATTACCGGGTTCGTGGCTGTCGCCCTGCTGGCTGTCACCGCGACCGCCGCGACCATCAAGTCGCACGCGCCCCGGACCGACGGCATTGCCGTCGCCGGCACGGACTCGCTCCCGGCCAAGGATTTCAGCGACCGCTGGTCCGCGATATCCGATTTGCCTCCGGCGACGGACATGACCGGGCGTGCCGCTGACGCGCGCTGAGGTCATGGACAAAGGTCCGGCCCGTTCGAGCACGCGACCCGTGCTGAGATCACTCGCCTCGCAACAAAAAAGCCCCGCCGAAGCGGGGCAAGATGTTGAACGACTTAGTCTTGAGCGACTTGGTCTTGAATAGAACTAACGGTTCCGCCGCGCCGGAATAGCGCAGTCATTCACCAATACAGGATCAGCCCACGATCGCAGAGATCCACGGATGCTCTGATCGGGAAACGGGCTTCAACCGAAAAATCACTGGCCCAATGTATCGGTTGCGATCTTCTTCTTGAGTGCTTCGCAGGTATCCCTGACCTCCGCGGTCATCAACGAGACGGCTTCGATCTGCAGGAAGAAACGCTTGCCCTGATCGCGGTAACCGGCAGCGAACTCCTTGATCTCCGCGATCATGTCATGAACGCCTGCGACCATGACCTCGCAGTTCTTGGCGGCCAGTTGCAGTTCCGATCCAAGGGCCTCGATCTCTTTCACCGCCGCTTCATATTCGCGCACGACCGCCTCGGCCGACAGCTTGCCCACCTCGTTGACGCCGTTGCGATGCTCGACGTAGTCCGGCATCGGCGAGAGGGGCCGGATGTTGCTGCGTGGTCGATGCGAAGTCACCGTGTTGATTTCGTCCTCCATCTGCTCCGACGGAGCGCGGGCGAGGACTTCTGCACTAACACTCATGCGAACTCTCCATAACTTGTTACGGCGAATGGAGTTTAGCAATGTCAACGGAATTGTCTCGATTTTCCACAGTTTTGAGGCAAGCGCAATTGTGCACTGCAGCATTGTGTTGCGTCAATGTGGCGCGTCGGGGTGCCAGCCAAGCAGGGCGAGCATCACGAAGAAGCCGACGACATAGGCCGCCATGATCGGCCAGCCCTGGGTGATCCAGCGGACCACCGATTTGGCTTCCGGGTACATGTTGGACACCGCAACGCCCGCCGACGAGCCGAACCAGACCATCGACCCGCCAAAGCCGACCGCGTAGGCGAGGAAGCCCCAGTCATAGCCGCCTTGCTTCAGCGCCAGCGCGGTCAGGGGAATATTGTCGAACACCGCCGAGACGAAGCCGAGCCCGAGCGCGGTCTGCCACGATGCGGCAGGCAATTTTTCGACCGGCATCATCGAGGCCGCCGTCACCAGCGCGAGCAGGAAGACGGTGCCCTTCAGCGTCTCGGGCATCACCGACCAGTCCGGCCGCCGCAGCACCGAGGTGACCAGGATCGCGGCCCAGACCGCGAGCCCGAGCACGGGCAGCGTATCGAGCAGCGCGGGGAACTTCAGGTTGGCCGTCACATTGGCCGTCAGCGCGGCGAGCAGGATCACGGCCACGATCGCAACCCGCGCCCAGTCGATTCTGAGGCCGGACGGTGCATCCTTCACGATCGGGGAAAAGCGGTGCTGTTGCAGGGAGGCCGGCACCGCAAACACCAGCATCGCGACGATGGCTGCGACATATGCCTCCACGACCGTGAGCGGGCTGATGCCGTCGATCCACATCATCGTCGTCGTGGTGTCGCCGACGACGCTGCCGGCGCCGCCGGCATTCGATGCGGCGACGATGGCCGCGAGATAGCCGATATGGACGCGGCCTCGGAACACGTGGCGGGCCACGGTGCCGCCGATCAGCGCGGCCGCGATATTGTCGAGGAAGCCCGACAGCACGAACACGATGACCAGCAGGATCAGTCCGCCCTTCCAGTCATCGGGCAGCAGCGCCGGCATCTCGTCGGGAATGCGGCTCTCCTCGAAATGGCGCGACAGCAGCGCAAAGCCCATCAGGAGCAGGAACAGGTTGGCGAGCGTGACCCACTCATGCTCCATGTGATGCGCAAGACCGGGCAGGCCCGCGCCGAATTTCGCAAAGCCCGCGAACAGCAGCTTGTAGGCGACGATCGCGGCAAGGCCCGTCAGCGCCACCGCGAGCGTGTGGTGATGGAAGATCGCGACGCCGAGCAGCGTCAGCGCGAACAGGATGAAATCGAGCGGGATACCGTAGACGAGGAGTGGCGTGAGCAAGACGATCTCGATGGCTGGAGTGCCCGGCGGCGTGAAGCGCTGACGGCGGCACTATCGCGCGGCGTGGGGAACTTCAAGGCGCGCTAACGCCGCAACGGGCTCGCGAGCCCCGATCGGGGAATGACGCCAGGCACGTCGCCGCCGATCCGATTGCTTAGCCCAGCGTCTTCAGCCAGGCGCTGATCTCGGTCACCGCGATATTGGCCTGATTGAGCAGCTTGCCCATGGTGAAGAAGCCGTGGAACTGGCCGGGGAAATGCCGGTAGGTCACCGGCACGCCGGCGTCCTTGAGGAATTTCGCATACTCGTCGCCTTCGTCGCGGAGCGGATCGGCGCCGGCGGTCAGCACATAGGCCGGCGGCAATCCGGCAAAGTCCTTCGCGCGCGCCGGCGAGGCACGCCAGTCGTTGTTGTCGGCGTCGCCGAGATAATGGTTGGCGAACCAGCCGATCACCGAGTGCGTCAGGAGGATGCTGGTCTCTGGCTCGCGGTGTGAGGGATGCTTCCGCGAGAAATCGGTCGCGGGATAGATCAGCAGCTGGGCCGCGAGCTTCGGCCCGCCGTCGCGGGCGGTGAGGGCGACCACGGCCGCGAGGTTGCCGCCGGCGCTGTCGCCGCCGACGATCAGGCGCGCGGCGTCGATGCCGAGATCCCCGGCATTGGCGGCGACCCATCGGGTAGCGGTGACGGCGTCATCGACCGCGGCAGGGAAACGATGCTCGGGCGCGAGGCGATAATCGATCGAGATCACGATCAGCTCGCCCTCATGGGCAAGCTTCTGGCAAACCACCTCATGGGTATCGAGATCGCCGATCACCCAGCCGCCGCCGTGGAAGAACACCAGGCAGGGCGCGAGCCCGTCTTTCTTGCGCAGCGTGTTCGGCGTGTAGATGCGGGCAGGGATCGTGCCGTGCGGCGCCGGGATCGCGAGCGGCTTGCTCGATTGCAGCGCGGGCGGCTCGGGATTGGAGACGACGCGGGCGGCTCGATAATAGTCGCGCGCTTCCGGCGCGGTCAGCGTCTCATAGGCGGGACGGCCGGCCTCCTGGAACGCCTTGTAGACGGCAGCGGCATCGGGATCGAGAGCGACGGGCATTGGGAGGACCTTCTTTTGGTGATGTCATTCCGGGGCGATGCGAAGCATCGAACCCGGAATCTCGAGATTCCGGGTCTGGTGCTTGCGCACCATCCCGGAATGACGGTTGTGTCAGGCGGCGGTGCGGCCGCCGTCGACGGTGTAGGCGGAGCCGGAGACGTAGCTCGCCTCGTCGGAGGCAAGGAAAGCGACGACGGAGGCGACCTCGCTTGCGAGACCGAGCCGGCGCGCCGGGATGCGGTCGACGATCTTCTCGATCGGCGGCGGCGCGTTGCCGCCGGAGCGGCCCTGCAGGATCGTGCTCAGCATCCGGCTCTCGATCATACCGGGGCAGACGCAATTGACCCGCACGCCGGTGCCGGTGCATTCCCAGGCCGCGCTCTTGGTCAGCCCGATCACCGCGTGCTTGCTCGCGCTGTAGACCGCGATCATCGGCGATCCCACGAGGCCGGCGATCGAGGCGGTGTTGATGATGCTGCCCTTGTTCTGCTTCAGCATGACAGGCAGCACATGCTTCATGCCGAGGAAGACGCCGACGACATTGACGTCGAGCACCCGGCGAAAGCTCTCCAGCGAATATTCGGGGATCGGCCTGATGTCGCCCTCGACGCCGGCGTTGTTGTAGAAGGCATCGATGGTGCCGAAGCGGTCGACTGCGGCGCGGACATAGTCCTTGACCTCGTCCTCGTCGGTGACGTCGGCTTCGATTGCAAGGGCCTCGGCCGAGGCGGGCAGGTCCTTGATGGCGGCTTTGAGATCGGCGCCCTTGCGGTCGACTGCGACAATCCGCGCACCCCGTTCGGCGAGCAGTTGGAGCGAGGCGGTTCCGATGACGCCGGCAGCCCCGGTGACGACGGCGACCCGGCCGTCGAGCCTGATGCGATCGGGCATGGTGGGTTTCCTCTGGCTGGTCCGGTTCGATCCGGATTTTCCTGGTTTTCACGCGTGGCCGCGTGCCTTCAGCGTGAGGACTATCACACGTGTTCCCAGGAGTGACCAGAGGCTGCCCAGTCGACCGGGGAGAGGTGGCCGGGTGCCCTTTCCCCGCCGTATTCGGCGTGTTAACCGGTGGCCTGCGAGCGGCCGATATCAAGGTAGACTGTCGCGAGCCCGATTCGCCCTTTAAAGCCGCGCGAGATGCTTCGAACCGTTGCCCTGACTGGCTTTGCGGCCCTGGTTGCCGCCTCAACCATCTCGCTTGCGCCGCCCGCGCGCGCGCAGATCGGAACGATTTTCTCCGATCCCGCGCCGCGTCCGCCCGGCTCGATCCCGCGTGGTCAGCCGGCTCCTCCCAGCGACGACGACGAGGAAGTGCCGGAATTACCGCGCGGCCGTCTGCTGCCGACACAGCCGCGGGCGCTGCCGCCAGGCCAGGCGGTGCCGCCGCCCGGCAGCGTGCAGTCGCAGCCGCTGGCGCCGCCGCCCGGCTCGACGGTGGCTCCGCAGGGCACCCAGCCCGGTGTCGCCGTGCAGCCGCCGCAACCCGGCGGTCCCGCCGTTGCCAATACGCCGCCCGGTGCCAACCCGCTGCCGCCGGGGCAGCGTCCCAAGGGGACGCCCCAGGGCACCCCGCCGCAGACGCCTGCCACGTTGCAGCCGGGCGACGAGGTCGTGCAGGAGCCGCCGTCGACCAAGATCACCAACAAGAAGGCGAGCTTCTCCGGTCTCGACAAGATCACCGGGCGCATCATCAATTTCGACGAGGATATCGGCGAGACCGTGCAGTTCGGCGCGCTGCGGGTGAAGACCGATGCCTGTTACACGAGGCCGTCGACGGAAGCCGCCAACACCGACGCCTTTGTCGAGGTCGACGAGATCACGCTGCAGGGCGAGGTGAAGCGGATCTTCTCGGGCTGGATGTTCGCGGCGAGTCCCGGCCTGCACGGCGTCGAGCATCCGATCTACGACATCTGGCTGACCGACTGCAAAGGGCCGGATCAGACCATCGTGACCGCCGCGCCCGATCCGCCGAAGGCGCCGACGCCTCCGCCGCCGCCGGCCCAGAAGCGCGCGCCGCCGAAGCAGGCCGCGCCGCGCCCGCCGCCGCAGCCGCTGCCGCAATACCAGCAGCAGCCGCCTCCGCCGCCCCAGCAACAGCAGCGGCCGGGCGGGTTGTTCGGCGGATTGTTTGGGAACTAGCAAGCACGGCGTAGCCCGGATGGAGCGAAAGCGAAATCCGGGTTTCTCTCCGCGGAGAGACTTTCCCGGATTGCGCGGAGCCTGTCATCGGGCGCGCGTTCGCGCGACCCGTTGGCTGCATCCGGGCTACATGCACTGCTAGATCAATTGCGCTCGGCGATGATTGCCAGCGCATCGGCACCTTTGACCGGCTGGGTGGCGTCGAGCTTGCGGAAATCCGCCGGCGCGCCCGTGATCGCCTTGTCGAGCAGCGTGCGATAGCGGCGGCGCGAGATCTCGATCGCGCCGAACGTCCTCAGGTGCTCCGTCACATATTGCGTGTCGAGCAGTTCGAACCCGCCCGCGATCAGCCGCGCCACCAGATGCACCAGCGCGACCTTCGATGCATCGCGCGTGGTGTGAAACATGCTTTCGCCGAAGAAGGCGCGGCCGAGGCTGACGCCGTAGAGCCCGCCGACCAGATTGTCGTCCTGCCAGACCTCGACGCTGTGGCAATGGCCCGACGCGTACAGCCCGACATAGAGATCGCGGATGCGCCTGTTGATCCAGGTGTCGTCGCGGCCGGGCTGCGGCGCCGCGCAACCGGCGATCACGGCCTTGAACGCGGTATCGACGGTGACGGTGAAGACATCCGAGCGCACGGTGCGCGCCAGGCGGGAAGCGACGCGGAAGCCGTCGAACGGAATCACGCCGCGCAATTCCGGCTCGACCCAGAACAGGGTCGGATCGTCGGCACTCTCCGCCATCGGGAAGATGCCGCAGGCATAGGCGCGCAGCAGCACCTCGGGCGTGATCTCGGAGGAGGCGGAGTCGCGTGACGTCATAGCGCCAAGGATAGCAAAGCGCGGGCGGTCTTGCGATGGGGGCTGCCACCGGGACGCTACGTGTTGACGAAACGCGCCGGTTCCTCCACAAGCCGCGCCGTTCCGCAGCAGTTTCCCGAGACGGACTGCGCGGTCGTGCTAGATTGCAACAAAAACATGGCGGCGCTGCCGGGACACGGTGGCTTGCGCGCCCGACAATCGACACAGGTGAGGGGGACGCTGCATGAAATGGTCATGGCGGACGTTTGCGCCGCTGCTGGTCTGGCTGGTGATCTATCTGGTCCCGGTGCCTTCGGGGCTGAACGCCAACCAGTGGCACTATTTCGCGGTGTTCGCCGCCGTGATCACCGGGCTGATCCTCGAATCGATGCCGGTCGGCGCGGTCGGTCTGATCGGCCTGACGGTCGCCGGCATCGGCGGCTATGTCGAGCACGACCCGAACAAATCGCTGCGCTGGATGCTCGGCGGCTTTTCCGAGAGCACGGTGTGGCTGATCGTCGGCGCCTTCGTGTTCTCGATCGGCTATCGCAAGAGCGGGCTCGGCCGCCGGCTGGCGCTGCTCTTGGTGCGCGGCCTCGGCCGCCGCACCATCGGGCTCGGCTATGCGGTGGCGTTCTCCGATCTGGTGCTGGCGCCGGCGACGCCGTCCAACACCGCGCGCTCGGGCGGCACCATCTATCCGATCGTCAGCAATATCCCGCGCATCTACGGCTCCGAGCCCGGCCCGACCGCGGGCAAGATCGGCACCTTCGTGATGTGGACCGCGTTCGCGACCACGGCCGTCACCAGCTCGCTGTTCCTGACCGCGCTGGCGCCGAACGCCGCCGCGCTCTCGATCGCCAAGAAGCTCGTCAACATCGAGGTCGGCTGGTCGCAATGGTTCATCGGCTTCGCGCCGCTCGGGATCCTCCTGCTGCTGCTGGTGCCGCTGCTCAGCTATCTGGTCTGCCGGCCCGAGATCAAGGAGAGCCCGGAGATCGTGACCTGGAGCGAGGGCGAGCTCGCCAAGATGGGGCCGCCGTCGCGGCACGAATGGATCATGGCGGTGCTGGTGGTGCTCGCGATGTTCCTGTGGATCTGCGGCTCCAACCCCAACATCAGCGTGCCGCTGCTCGGCTCGAATTTCATCAACGCGACCACGGTCGTGTTCGTCGTGATCTCGCTGATGCTGCTGACCGGCGTGATCGCGTTCGAGGACATCGTCGCGGAGAAGAGTGCGTGGGAGGTATTTTTCTATTTCACCTCGCTGCTCACGCTGTCGTCCGGCCTCAACGAGATCGGCTTCATCAAATGGGTGGCCGAGGGTTATGCCAAGCCGCTTTCCGGCACGTCGCCGATGGTCGGGATGATCCTGCTCGTCACCTTCTTCTTCTGGATCCACTATTTCTTCTCGAGCATCACCTCGCATACCGCCGCGGTGCTGCCGGTGGTGCTCGCCGTCGGCTCCAGCATTCCCGGCCTGTCGGTGCAGACCCTGATGCTGCTCTGCGTGTATTCGCTGGGCCTGATGGGCGTGATCTCGCCCTATGCCACGGGACCGGCGCCGATGTATTACGGCAGCGGCTATATCGGCAAAGGCGACTTCTGGAAATTCGGGCTGATCTTCGGCCTGATCTACTTTGCCGGATTGTTGCTGATCGTGTTGCCCTGGTTACAAATGATCGGGTAAAATAGCCACAATCCAGCGAGAAACAGCGGCCGACCGGGAAGAGCCGCTATCCTTTACAATTCTTAACGCGCTTTGTCCGGCAGAAGCCTTCAAAATGCTTCGTCGGATGTGGCGCGCGCGGAGTTCAGGGGACACATAGAGCCGCGCGAGCTCATTCGTGTTTCTTCGTGGGCAGGTTATGGACCAGCAGATCAAAGACCCGTCGATTGTGGCGCCCGAGCGAACCAGGCGAGGATCGCGTTGGCGGGGGTTTCTGACGGGATGTCTCGTGCTGGCGGTGCTGGCCGGCATCGTCTGGTGGACGCGGCAGCAGGCCGCGCCGCCGCAGGCCGGTGGCGGGCGCAACGCCGGGCCGATGTCGATCGTACCGGAGACGATCGGCAAGGGCGATATCGGCGTCAGCCTGAATGCGCTCGGCACCGTGACGTCGCTCGCGACGGTGACGATCAGGAGCCAGATCAGCGGCTATCTGATGAAGATCGATTTCAAGGAGGGCGATGAGGTCAAGAAGGGCGACCTGATCGCCGAGATCGATTCTCGCCCCTATGAGGCGACGCTGGCGCAGGCCAAGGGACAGCTCGCCCGCGACGAGGCGCAGCTGAAGGGCGCCCAGGTCGATCTCACCCGCTACCAGAACCTCGCCGCGCAGAACGCCGTGCCGCATCAGACGCTCGACACCCAGGTCGCGCTGGTCGCGCAGTATCAGGGCACGGTGGAGGCCGATCGCGCCTCGGTGAAGTCGGCCGAGGTGAATTTGCAATATTGTCACATCGTGTCGCCGATCAACGGGCGCGTCGGACTGCGCCAGGTCGATCTCGGCAACTATGTGACGCCCGGCGATACCAACGGCCTCGTTGTGATCACGCAGCTCGAGCCGATCAGCGTGCTGTTCACGCTGCCGGAGGACAATCTGCAGGCGGTCTCGAAGCGGTTGAGGGAGGGCGCGGTGCTGCCGACGGCGGCCTATGACCGCAGCGGCGCCAACAAGCTCGCCGAGGGATCGTTGCAGACCTTCGACAGCCAGATCGATGCGACCACCGGCACCATCAAGCTGCGCGCGCAGTTCGAGAACGACAAGCGCACGCTCTATCCGAACCAGTTCGTCAACGTGCGCCTGCTGCTCGATACCCACAAGGATGCGACGACGATGTCGACCGCCGGTATCCAGCGCGGTGTCCCCGGCACCTTCGTCTATCTCGTCAACGCCGACAGCACGGTCTCGGTTCGGCCGGTCAAGCTCGGCGTCACCGACGGCGACCGGGTCGAGGTGCTGTCCGGGCTCGTGGCCGGCGATCGCATCGTGATCGACGGCGCCGACAAGCTGCGCGAGGGTGCGAAGGTGGTCGTGCGCTCCGCCACTGACGCCGCGAACCCTGCCGCTGCGGCCAAGGGGGCGGCGAACGGGGCCGCGAAGGGAGACGGCAAGGGAGATAGTAAGGACGGCGCGGATCCCGGAGGCGGCCACCACAAGCGGTCCGAGGACGGGCAGAAGAAATGAACCCGTCGCGGCCATTCATCCTGCGGCCGGTAGCGACGACCCTGATGATGATCGCCATCATGCTGTCGGGCATGCTGGCGTTCAGATTTCTCCCGGTCGCGGCGCTGCCGGAGGTCGACTATCCGACCATCCAGGTGCAGACCTTCTATCCCGGCGCCAGCCCCGACGTGATGACCTCGTCGGTGACGGCGCCGCTCGAGGTGCAGTTCGGCCAGATGCCGAATCTGACCCAGATGAGCTCGGTAAGCTCGGCGGGCTCGTCCGTGATCACGCTGCAGTTCGGCCTGTCGATCTCGCTCGACGTCGCCGAGCAGGAGGTGCAGGCCGCGATCAATGCCGCGGGCAATCTGTTGCCGTCGGACCTGCCGGCGCCGCCGATCTACGCCAAGGTCAATCCGGCCGATGCACCGATCCTGACCCTCGGCCTGACCTCGAAGACCATGCCGCTGACCCAGGTGCAGGATTTCGTCGATACGCGGCTGGCGCAGAAGATCTCGCAGCTGCCCGGCGTCGGCCTCGTCAGCATCAGCGGCGGCCAGCGGCCCGCGGTGCGCATCCAGGCCGATATCCGCAAGCTCGCGGCCTATGGCCTCAACATCGACGATCTCCGCACCACGCTCGGCAACGCCAACGTCAACACGCCGAAGGGCAACTTCGACGGCGCGATGCGCGCCTACACCATCAATGCCAACGACCAGATCCGCAATGCCAGCGACTACCGCTCGCTGATCATCGCCTACAAGAACGGCTCGCCGGTCCGCCTCAGCGACGTCGGCAACGTCGTCGACGGCGCGCAGAACGACAAGCTCGGCGCCTGGATGAACGAGACGCCGGCGATCATCCTCAACATCCAGCGCCAGCCCGGCGCCAACGTGATCTCGGTGGTGCAGGGCATCAAGGACCTGCTGCCGCAGCTGCAGGCGACGCTGCCGGCCGCGATCGACGTCAACATCCTGACCGACCGCACCGTCACGATCCGGGCCTCGGTGCGCGACGTCGAATATGAGCTGTCGCTTGCCGTGATCCTGGTCGTGCTTGTCATTTTCGTGTTCCTGCGCTCGACCCGCGCCACGCTGATCCCGAGCCTGTCTGTGCCGCTCTCGCTGGTCGGCACGCTCGGCGCGATGTACCTGTTCGGCTTCAGCCTGAACAATCTGTCGCTGATGGCGCTGACGATCGCGACCGGCTTCGTGGTCGACGACGCGATCGTCGTGATCGAGAACATCTCGCGCTACATCGAGGAGGGCGAGTCGCCGCTCGAGGCGGCGCTGCGAGGGTCGGAGCAGATCGGCTTCACCATCATCTCGCTGACGGTATCGCTGATCGCGGTGCTGATCCCGCTGCTGTTCATGGGCGACGTCGTCGGCCGCCTGTTCCGCGAATTCGCCATCACGCTGTCGGTCACGATCCTGATCTCGGCCGTGGTGTCGCTGACCCTGGTGCCGATGGCCTGTGCGAAGCTGCTGAAGCCGGAGGCCATGGCGCGGGAAAACACCTTCCAGCGGCTGAGCCGCGAAGGCTTCGATGCCGTAATCGCGATCTACGCCCGGATGCTCAACTGGGTGCTGGATCGGCAGACCTTTGTGCTGCTGATCGCGCTCGCCACCTTTGGTCTCACGGCCCTGCTCTATGTCGTCATTCCCAAGGGCTTCTTTCCGGTGCAGGACACCGGCGTGATCCAGGCGATCTCCGAGGCGCCGCAATCGGTGTCCTATGCGGCGATGGCCGAGCGGCAGCAGCGGCTCGCCAGCGCGATCCTGAAGGATCCGGACGTGCAGAGCCTGTCATCGTTCATCGGCGTCGACGGCACCAACACCACGCTGAACAGCGGCCGCATCCTGATCAATCTGAAGCCGCATGAGCAGCGCAAGGCCAATGTCTCGACGATCATGGACCGGATCAAGGCGAGCACGGCGGCGCTGACCGGGATCACGCTCTACATGCAGCCGGTGCAGGACCTCACCATCGAAGGCACGGTGAGCCGGACGCAGTACCAGTTCATCCTGCAGGATGCCGATCCGAACGAGCTTGCGGAATGGACGCCGAAGCTGGTCGACAAGCTCCGGGAATTGCCCGAGCTCAGCGACGTCACCAGCGATATCTCGGCGCAGGGGCTTTCGGTGTTCGTCGACATCGACCGCGACCAGGCCGCGCGGTTCGGCATCACGCCGGCGACGATCGACAACGCGCTGTACGATTCCTACGGCCAGCGCATCGTCTCGACCGTCTTCACCAATTCGAACCAGTACCGCGTGATCCTGGAAGCCGATCCGTCGCTGCAGACGTCGCTGGACTCGCTGTCGTCGATCTATCTGCCGTCATCGGTGGGCTCGACGCCGGTGCCGCTGTCGGTCATGGCCAAGATGCGGGTGGAGACCGCGCCGCTGCAGATCTCGCATCTCGGCCAGTTCCCGTCGGCGACCGTCTCGTTCAATCTCGCGCCCGGCGCCTCGCTCGGCGGGGCGGTGACGGCGATCAAGCAGGCCCAGGCTGACATCAACCAGCCGCTCGGCATGATCACGAGCTTCCAGGGCGCGGCGCTGGCGTTCCAGTCCTCGCTGTCCAACCAGCTGTTTCTGATCCTGGCCGCGATCATCACGGTCTATATCGTGCTCGGCGTGCTCTATGAGAGCTTCATCCATCCTTTGACGATCCTCTCGACACTGCCTTCCGCGGGCATCGGCGCGCTGCTGGCGCTGATGATGGCCGGACAGGATCTCACCATCATCGCAATCATCGGCATCATCCTCCTAATCGGCATCGTGAAGAAGAATGCGATCATGATGATCGACTTCGCGCTCGATGCCGAGCGCAACGAGGGCAAGCCGCCGCGGGAGGCGATCTATCAGGCCTGCCTGCTGCGGTTCCGGCCGATCATCATGACGACGATGGCAGCTGTGCTCGGCGCGCTGCCGCTGATGCTCGGCAGCGGCGCGGGGTCCGAGCTGCGGAATCCGCTCGGCATTTCGATCGTCGGCGGCCTCCTGGTGAGCCAGCTGCTGACCCTGTTCACGACACCGGTGATCTACCTCTGGTTCGATCGCCTCGCGCTGCGATTTGCCGGGCGGGCGGACGAGATCGGCGAGGCGAGCGGGTCGCGTTGAGCCATGGATCCGTCAACGCCCTTCATCCGTAGGCCGGTGGCAACGACGCTGTTGACGTTCGGGCTCGCGGCGGCCGGCATTGTCGCGTTCTTCAAGCTGCCGGTGTCGCCGCTGCCGCAGGTGGATTTCCCGACCATCTCGGTGCAGGCGACGCTGCCCGGCGCCAGCCCGCAGGATGTCGCGACCACGGTCGCAAGTCCCCTCGAGCGACATCTCGGCCAGATCGCCGACGTCACCGAGATGACGTCGTCGAGCTCGGTGGGCGCGACCCGCATCACGCTGCAGTTCGGGCTGAACCGCGACATCAACGGCGCGGCGCGCGACGTGCAGGCCGCGATCAATGCGGCGCGGGCCGACCTGCCGACCAGCTTGCGCAGCAATCCGACCTACCGCAAGGTCAACCCGGCCGACGCGCCGATCCTGATCCTGACGCTGACGTCGGATACGCTGACGCGCGGCGACCTCTACGATGCCGCCTCCACGGTGCTGGCGCAGAAGCTGTCGCAGGTCGAGGGCATCGGCGAGGTCGTGGTCGGCGGCAGCTCGCTGCCGGCCGTGCGCGTCGATCTGATCCCGCAGGCGCTCTACAAATACGGCATCGGGCTGGAAGACGTCCGCGCGGCGCTGTCGAGCGCCAACGCCCACAGCCCCAAGGGCGGCATCGACGTCGGCGACCAGCGCTACCAGGTCTATGCCAACGACCAGGCCAACAAGGCCGACGACTACAAGTCGCTGATCGTGGCCTACCGCAACGGCGCGCCGGTTCATCTCTCCGACGTCGGCGAGGTGGCCGACGGCGTGGAGAATTTGCGCAATGCCGGGCTCGCCAACGGCAAGCCGGCGGTGCTGATCATCCTCTACCGGCAGCCGAACGCCAACATCATCAGTACCGTCGACCTCGTGAAGGGGCTGATGCCGCAGCTGCAGGCATCGGTCTCGCCGGCGATCGACATCGGCTTTGCGGTCGACCGCTCGACCACCATCCGCACCTCGCTCCGGGACGTCGAACGAACCCTGGTTCTGGCGGTGCTGCTGGTCATCATCGTTGTGTTCGCGTTCCTGCGCAATGCGCGCGCCACCTTCGTTCCGGTGGTGGCGGTCTCGGTGTCGCTGGTCGCGACCTTCGGGGCGATGTACCTGTTCGGCTACAGCCTCGACAATCTCTCCCTGATGGCGCTGACGGTCGCGACCGGCTTCGTGGTCGACGACGCCATCGTGGTGCTGGAGAACGTCACCCGTTACATCGAGGACGGCCTGAGCCCGCTCGAGGCGGCGCTGAAGGGCGCCAACGAGGTCGGCTTCACCGTGCTGTCGATGAGCATCTCGCTGATCGCGGTGTTCATCCCGATCCTGCTGATGGCCGGCATCGTCGGGCGGCTGTTCCGCGAGTTCGCGATGGTGATCTCGATCTCGATCCTGATCTCGCTCGCGGTCTCGCTGGCGACCACGCCGATGATGTGCGCCGTGCTGCTCAAGCCGGACGCCGGCGGCCATGGCCGGCTCTATTGGGCGAGCGAGCGGTTCTTCGAGGCGATGCTGAACTTCTACCGCAGAACGCTGACCGCGGCGCTGGCGCATCCTCTGTCGGTGATGCTGATCCTGGCGGCGGTGTTCGGCCTCAACTTCTATCTCTACGACGTGATCCCGAAAGGCTTCTTCCCGCAGCAGGACACCGGCCGGCTGGTCGGCTCGATCCAGGCCGACCAGAGCGTGTCGTTCCAGCTGATGCAGCAGAAGCTCGCGCAGTTCGTCGGTATCATCAAGCGCGATCCGGCGGTGGAGACGGCGGTCGGCTTCACCGGCGGCGGGCAGACCAATTCCGGCTTCGTGTTCGTTTCGCTGCGTCCGCTCGATGAGCGCAAGATCGGCGCCGACGGCGTGATCGCGCGGCTGCGCCGCGAGATGTCGGTGGTGCCGGGCGCGAGCCTGTTCCTGCAGGCGGTGCAGGACATCCGGGTCGGGGGCAGGGCCTCGAACGCGCAGTATCAGTACACGCTGCAGGGATCGACGCTGGAGGAGCTCAATGAATGGACGCCGAAGATCGCGGCGGCCCTGCAGCGCGATCCTGATCTCGCCGACGTCAACAGCGACCAGCAGAACAAGGGCCTGGAATCCGATCTCGTGATCGACCGCGACGCCGCGGCCCGGCTCGGCATCACGGTGAGCCAGATCGACAACACCCTCTACGACGCCTTCGGCCAGCGGCAGGTGTCGACGATCTATGTCGCGCGCAACCAGTATCACGTCATCATGGAGGTCGCGCCGCGCTACTGGCAGAATCCGGAGACGCTGAAGGACGTCTATGTCAGCACGTCCGGCGGTTCGGTCGGCGGCTCGCAATCGACCAACGCGGTGGCGGGCACGGTCGTCGCCCCAGGCAGCTCGAGTGCGGCAAGTGCGGCCAACGCCCAGGCCGCGCGCAACCAGGCCACCAATTCGATCGGTTCGACCGGGAAGGGGGTGGCCTCGACCGGATCGGCCGTCTCCACCAGCAGCGAGACCATGATCCCGCTGTCGGAAGTTGCTGCGTTCAAGCAGGGCGCGACGCCGCTTGCGGTCAATCACCAGGGCCTGCTGGTCGCCAACACCATCTCGTTCAACCTGCCGCCGAATGTGTCGCTGAGCACGGCGGTCGGCAGCATCGAGGCGACCATGAACCGGATCGGCGTCCCGGCCACGATCCGCGGCACCTTCCAGGGTACCGCCAAGGCGTTCCAGGACTCGCTGAGCAACCAGCCGTTCCTGATCCTGGCGGCGCTGGTAGCGATCTACATCGTGCTGGGCGTGCTCTATGAGAGCTACGTCCATCCGCTGACCATCTTGTCCACATTGCCCTCGGCGGGTGTGGGCGCTTTGCTGGCGCTGATGGCATTCAAGACCGAGTTCAGTATCATGGCGCTGATCGGCGTCATCCTGCTGATCGGCATTGTGAAGAAGAACGCCATCATGATGATCGACTTTGCGCTGGAGGCGGAACGCAGGCGCGGGCTGGAGCCGCTCGAGGCGATCCGGGAGGCCTGCCTGCTGCGCTTCCGCCCCATCATGACGATGGCCGCGCTGCTCGGGGCGGTACCGCTGGCGATCGGCATGGGCGACGGCGGCGAGCTGCGGCAGCCGCTCGGCATCGCCATCGTCGGTGGCCTGATCCTGAGCCAGGTCCTCACGCTCTACACGACGCCGGTTATCTACCTCTATCTCGACCGGTTCCGCCTGTGGGCCCAGCGCGCGCGCCGCGGCGGCGCGATGCGGACGCCGGGCTCCTCACTTCAACCGGGCGAGTAAATGCCGACAGGTACAGCGTTGCGAAATCTTCAGTTGATGCGCAAGCCGATCCGGTTTCTGCGCGTGGCGGCGTTCGGCGGCCTCAGCCTCGGTCTGTCCGGCTGTATTCCCGGGGCGGAGAAGCCGGAGCTCAGCCTCGAAGTGCCGGCGAGCTACAAGACTGCGGCCAAAGGCGATGCCGACGCGGCTGTTCCGGCGCTTGCCTGGTGGCGCGGCTTCCGCTCGCCCGAGCTGACCGGGCTGATGGAGTCCGCGCAGCTCTACAATCTCGACATCGCGGTGGCGATCGCCCAGATCGTGCAGGCCGACGCCCAGGTCGGCGTGTCCGGCGCCGCGCTGCTGCCATCCATCTCCGGATCGGCGAATGCCGAGCGTCAGCGTGTGGCAACAGGGTCCAGTTCGTCGCTCGGCACCAGCGGTACCTTCTCGCAGTACAGCCTCGGGCTGAGCGCAAGCTACATCGTCGATTTCTGGGGCAAGAACCGCGCGACGCTGTCGGCCTCGGAGGAGAGCGCGACCGTCGCGCGCTACAATCGCGAGGTGGTCGCGCTGACCACGATGGCGACGGTCGCCAACACCTATTTCCAGCTGCTGGCGGCGCAAGACCAGATCAAGGTCACCCGCCGCAACCTCGCGGCGGCCGAGCGCATCCTTGCGCTGATCAAGTCGCAATTTGCGGGCGGCACCGCTTCGCAGCTCGATCTGTCGCAGCAGGAGGCGCTGGTCGCCACGCAGCGCGCGGCGATCCCGCCGCTCGAGGTAACGGTCGGGCAGAACACCGCGGCGCTCGCCGTGCTGGTGGCGCGCGCGCCGGCCGATTTCAAGGTGCGCGGCGGGTCCACCACGCAGATCGCGGTGCCGCGCGTCACGCCGGGACTGCCGTCGGAATTGCTCTACCAGCGGCCTGACGTCCGCGAGGCCGAGGCGCAGCTGGCGTCGTCCAATTTCAGCGTCGACGCGGCGCGCGCGGCGTTCTTTCCGCAGATCCAGCTGACCGGCACCACCGGCTTCCAGAGCGCGGCGCTCGCCTCGCTGTTTGCGCCGGGCGCCTGGTACTACACGCTCGCCGCCGGGCTGACCCAGCCGCTGTTCGACGGCTTCCTGCTGGAGAGCCAGCTCAAGCTCGCCAAGGGCCAGCAGCTGCAAAACCTGCAGGCCTATCGCAAGGCGGTGCTGTCGGCCTTCGCCGATGTCGAGAAGGCGTTGATCGCGTTGCAGAAGTACACGTTGCAGGAGCGCCTGCAGTCCGACGTCGTCGCCGCCTCGCGCAAGGCGTTCGAGGTCGCCGAGACGCAGCTGCGCGGCGGTACGGTCAACCTGATCACGGTGCTGCAGGCGCAGCAGACGCTGTTCACCGCCGAGAACAATCTGGTTACGGTCCGGCTCAACAAGCTGCTCGCGGCGAGCAGCCTGTTCCAGGCGCTCGGCGGCGGCTGGACGCCCGCCGGTACGCTGGCGGCGGCAGTGCCATGAGGTCGGCCATGCAGCGTTTCGCGACACTCCTCGTTGCCCTCGTCATCGCGCTCGGCGCATCGACCGGCGCGTCCCGCGCGCAGCAGCGGCCACCGAACAGCGTTCCGCTCGGCTTCGGCATGAGCGCCGACCAGGCCAGCCGGTCGCTCGGCGTTCCCCTGAATTACGTGCGCGGCACGCCGGGCAATGAATTGTTCGTCGCGCTGCCCAATGTCAGGGGCAGCGTGCTGTCGAGGCGCAGCGACGGGCTCTATCTGCAATTCGGCAAGGGACGCCTGATCGCCTGGAAGGGCGACTGGGGCACCCTTCCGCAATGAGGGTTTGCATGATTGCCATGAGAGGACTGATCGCCTGCGCCGCCATCGCGCTCAGCGTAGCCGCGGCGTCGGCCCAGCAGCGGCCGCTGCGCTACGGCAGCACCGGCGGCGCGTATTTCGACGGCAGGGACGACGACCGGGATTTTCGCAGTAACGGCTATTTCCCCGGCAATTTCGCGGCCGATCCCTTCAGCGCGGGGTTCGGTGCGGCCGGCCTGTTCGGCTCGACGCCGTGGCATTCCGCGCAGCCCTATCCATCGCAGGTCGTGTTTGGCGCACCGTGTCAGGACTGCCGTCCGCAGCGCACACGCCGGCACCGCGGCGGGCGCGAGTGAGGCGCTTCGCCGAGGCTTGATGCCTCTAGGCCTTGCGCAAGAGCTCGTCGATGATGCGCGGCTTCATCCAGCCGGCCTTGTCGATGATTTCGTTGCGCAGGGTGTCCTTTTCCATCTCGTATTGTTCATGCGGGATATCCCGGCCACCGGTCGCGGTGATCCCGAACGTCTCGAGCAGGGCGTTGTGCCGCGCCTTCCACGCGATCACATGCTCGGTCATGACTTGCGTCACGGATGGAAGGAAGCCGGGATGGCCTGCCAGGCCGCATGACGCCGTGGTCTGCGGGTCGCCTGCCAGCATGATCACGTTCCACTCGTCGTAGCCGATCAGCCCCATCTGCGCGTAGAGGAATGCGCCATGCGGTCCATCCCAGATCTTCTGGTCGATGACCAGGAACGGCACTGCGTGGCAGTGGCCGTGCCGCGCCGTCATGTCGCGGTTGAAGGTCTCGGTGCGGTCTTGCAATCGCTTGTTGGCCGCAGCGAAAACGGCAAGGCGATTGTCTGCCGTCGGCACGATGCTGGCTTCGTCATCAGGCGCGAAGCCTGCATCGCGCAGCATCGACCCGATCAATGGGTGATCCCACTGCTGCTTGTGAAAAGCAGGCGTCGCGCCGTCGGCGCCCGGCGCCGGACGCACGGTCTCCTTGAACTCGCCCAAGGTCGTCTCTTGCTTCTTTCCAAAAACTGGCCTGCGCCCGAACATCGCGTGCCGCTCCTGCCAAGCAGTTGGCACAAGCATCGCAAGGGACGCCCAGAACTTCCTTAACCGGTCAGGCCTGGCGCGCCGCGATTCATCAACAGCATGACGCAGTCGTTAAAGCGAACCGGACAAGTCAATCGAATTTGCCGAAATTGGCGACATTAGCTGGCGGCGGCGCTTGTCGATTTGTCGAGCGCCGGGCTGACGCGGGCGAACCGCACCACGAAGCGGGTGCCTTTGTGGCCGGGGTCGCGCTCGACGCTGGCATCGAGCTTGGCTGCCATCGCGCTGACGATCCGCTGGCCCATGCCGGTGCCGCGCGGATCGGCCTTGTCGGAAAAGCCGACCCCGTCGTCGCTGATCGCGAGCTGCAGATCGTCGCCTTGCGGCTTCAGCTCGACATGGATCGGGCCGGCGCCGTCGGGATAGGCGTATTTCACGGCGTTCATCACCAGCTCGTTGACGATGATGCCGATCGCGACCGCGCGGTCGGGATCGATCTCGATCGGGTCTGCCTTCAAGGTCAGCCGCGACATCTTGTTGCCTTCAGCCGATCGCCGGAGATCCTCGAGCAGCGCCTCGAGATACTGGTTGAGCATCACCGTCTTGAAGTCGTGCGAGGTGTAGAGGCGGCGGTGCACCTGTGCGACGGCCGCGACGCGCCCCATCGCGTTGGTGAGCGCGGCCTTCACATCCTGCTGGGTCGCGGAGTTGGCCTGCAGATGCAGCAGCGAGGCAATGATCTGCAGCGAATTGCCGACGCGATGGTTGACCTCGCGGAGCAGAACCTCACGCTCTGCGGCGAGCGCGGCATAGCGGTCGCGCGAGGCGTGCACCTCGGCCTCGGCCTCGTCGCGTGCCTTCTGAAGCGCGGCCTGCCGGATCGCGCCGTTCACCGCGACCTGGAGCAGGGGGATGAACTCGCCCCTGACGTCCTTGACCAGATAGTCCGCCGCGCCGGCCTTCAGCGCGGTGACGGCGATCGCCGAATCCTGCGACGCGGTGACGAACACCACCGGCGGAGCGTCCGGTATCTTGAGGATCTGCTCCAGGGTCTCCAGCCCATCGAGGCCGGGCATGTACTGATCGAGCGCGACGACGTCGATGCCGCCCTGGGCGAGCCGGTCGAGGCCTTCCTGGCCGCTAGCGGCGTGCACGACCTTGTAGCCCGCGCGCGTCAGCCCGCGTTCGACGAGGCGCGCCAGCGCCGCGTCGTCGTCGATGTAGAGCAGTGTCGGCGTTGCGCTGGTCATACGGAAGCCGGCGGCACCTGAATCACGGAAAAGAACAGGCCAAGCTGACGAATGGCGTTGGCGAAGCTTTCGTAGTTCACCGGCTTGGTGATGTAGACGTTGCAACCCAGCTCGTAGCAACGCTTGATCTCCTGGGAGTCGTCGGTCGTGGTCAGCACGACCACCGGCGTCGACTTGAGATATTTGTTCTCCTTGACCCGCCTCAGAATATCGATGCCGGTCATATCGGGCAGATTGAGATCGAGCAGGATCAGCAGGGCCTGGCCCTTGCGCTCGACGGCGCTGCCATCCTTGCCGAACAGGTAGTTGACCGCCTCTGTACCGTTGGTGAACGGGATGATCTCATTGTTGACACCCGAGCGCCGGATATTCCGCTCAATCAGGCGGGCATGGCCCTCGTCGTCCTCGATCATGATGATGGTGACTGGATCACTCATGTCACTTTGTCCCGGTTCTTGCCTGACCAATTGATAGGCAGCGTGATCGTGAAGGTGCTGCCGTTGTGAAGTTCCGATGCTACCGACATGGTGCCGCCCAGTCTGCGCACAAGTGCGCGGACATGGGCAAGCCCGATGCCCTGACCGGGTTTGTCCTGGGTTCCGGCGCGACGGAACAAATCGAAGATGCGCTGATGGTCCTTCGGATCGATGCCGCGGCCGTTGTCGGTGACCTCGAAGATCGCGAAGCCGAGCTTGGTGCGGCCCTCGATCGAAATCTCGCCGGGAACGCCGTTCCTGAGGTACTTGAGTGCGTTGTCGACCAGATTGGAAAAGATCTGCTCCAGCGCGAGGCGGTCGCTGACGATATTTGGCAGCGCGCCGACCTCGACGGTCGCGTTGGCCTCGACGGCCTGGTGAGCCATCGTCTTGACGATGCCGTCGATCAGCTCGCCCAGATCGATGCGTTCGGGCTTGAACTCGCGGCGGCCCTCGCGGGTGAGATTGAGGATCGCACTGATCAGGCGATCCATCTTGGCGATCGACGATTTGATGAAACCGAGCGATTCGTTGAAATCGTCGGATAGCTGCTTGTCGGAGCCTTCAAGCTCGGGCTCGGCCACATCGGTGGCGTCTTCCGGCATCGCCGGCGCCAGCGAGGCGGCGCGATTGAGCGTGGCGATGCGCTTGAAGATGTCGCCGCGCAGTTCCTCGAGCTCGCTGGTGAACCCCATGATGTTGACCAACGGCGAGCGCAGATCGTGGCTGACGATATAGGCGAAGCGCTGGATTTCCTCGTTGGCCTCGCGAAGGTCGGAGGTGCGCTCGTCGACGATGGTTTCGAGATTGACGTTGCTGTCGCGCAGCCTGGCCTCGGCCTCATCGCGCGCCCGCGACGATCGCCGCAGCAGTACTACCGAGAGAGCGGCGAGCGCCAGCACCATGCAGGAGCCGGCGATCGTGACGGAGGAGGCGAGCACCTGGGTCTTGTCCGCCGTCGCGGTGCGCAGCGCCAGCAGACGATCCTCCTCGGTGCGGATGTCGCGGGCGATCCGGACGATCGCTTCCACCGCATCGGTCGATGTGGTCTTGCGCAGGACGTCGATGCTGGTCGCCGTGTCGTTGTTCTTGACGCGCTCGATGCTGAGCGCGAACTCGGCCAGCCGTTGCTCGACGGCGGCTTTGAGCTTCGCGGCATTGGCGACCTGCGCCGGATTGTCGACGGTCATCATCTGGAGATGGTTGAGCGCGGCCGGGACTCCGGCTGCCGCGGACTGGTACTCGGACAGGTATTGTGGTGCTGATGTCAGCAGATACGCCCTGGCCGCGCTTTCGGCGCGCCTGACGTCGAGCAGCAGGTTGGCAATCTGGCTGTCGGTCTCGACGGTGTGAATCACCCAGGCGTTGTCCTCGCGCGCCTTGTTGACCAGCAGGACGGACGCCACGCTGACCGCGACCAGCACGAAAAATCCCGCCGACAGCAGGAGGATCTGTAACGTCGACCGGCGTCGTGAAACGACCGTCACGACGATCTCGCTATGGGAGTGGGATTCAACGCGTCCCCGTGGAAAGCCAATAACCCTATAGTACGTTTGAGGAAGGGCTGGGTTCCACGGAGTTCCGAACTATTTTGCGGCGTCGGATGGCTGACCGGCGAGGTACTGCTCCAGCCAGTGAATGTGGTAGTCGCCCTCGATGATGTCGGGTTCGCGCACCAGCGCGCGGAACAGCGGCAGCGTCGTCTCGATCCCGTCGACCACCATCTCGTCCAGCGCCCGGCGCAGCCGCATCAGGCATTCGCCGCGGGTCTTGCCGTGCACGATCAGCTTGCCGACCAGCGAGTCGTAATAGGGCGGGATCACATAGCCCTGATAGACGGCGGAATCGATCCGCACGCCGAGGCCGCCAGGCGGATGGAATTGCGTGATCCGTCCGGGCGAGGGACGGAAGGTCTGCGGGTTCTCCGCATTGATGCGGCACTCGATGGCGTGGCCGATGATCGCGATGTCGTCCTGCTTGGCCGGAAGATCGCCGCCGGCGGCGATCCGGATCTGCTCCAGCACCAGATCGATATCGGTGATGCTTTCGGTGACGGGATGCTCGACCTGGATGCGCGTGTTCATTTCGATGAAATAGAACTCGCCGTCCTCGTAGAGGAATTCGATGGTGCCGACGCCGAGATATTTCATGTCCCGCATCGCCTTGGCGCAGGTCTCGCCGATCCTGGCGCGCGCCGCCGCCGCGAGCACGGGCGAGGGGCCTTCCTCCCAGACCTTCTGGTGACGGCGCTGCAGCGAGCAGTCGCGCTCGCCGAGATGGATGGCGCCGCCGCGGCCGTCGCCGAGAATCTGGATCTCGATGTGGCGCGGCTTCTGCAGGTATTTTTCCAGGTAGACCGAGGCGTCGCCGAATGCCGACTTGGCCTCGTTGGCCGCGGTCGAGAGCGCCAGCGCGAGGTCGGCCTCGGTGTGGGCGACCTTCATGCCGCGGCCGCCGCCGCCGGCCGCCGCCTTGACCAGCACCGGGAATCCGATGTCTCTGCCGATCGCGAGCGCGTCGGCCTCCGAGGTCACCGCGCCGTCCGAGCCGGGCACCACGGGAATGCCGAGGCGCTTGGCGGTCTTCTTGGCTTCGATCTTGTCGCCCATCAGGCGGATGTGCTCGGCCTTCGGTCCGATGAAGCCCAGATTGTGGTCGGCGAGGATCTCGGCGAAGCGCGCGTTCTCGGATAGGAAGCCGTAGCCGGGATGCACGGCGTCGGCGCCGGTGATCTCGCAGGCCGCGAGCAGCGCCGGCACGTTGAGATAGGAATCTTTCGACGGCGGCGGGCCGATGCACACGCTCTCGTCGGCGAGCCGCACATGCATGGCGTCGGCGTCGGCGGTGGAATGCACCGCGACGGTCGAGATGCCGAGCTCCTTGCAGGCGCGCAGCACGCGAAGCGCGATCTCGCCGCGATTGGCTATGAGGATCTTGTCGAACATCGCAGCGCCTGGTGTTGACGGAAGCTATTCAATGATGACGAGCGGCTCGCCGAATTCGACCGGCTGGCCGTCCTCGACGAGAATCTGCGTCACGGTGCCCGCGCGCGGCGACGGGATCTGGTTCATCGTCTTCATCGCCTCGATGATCAGAAGCGTCTGGCCGGCGGAGACCTTGGTGCCGATTTCAATGAACGGCTTGGCGCCCGGCTCGGGCGCCCAATAGGCGGTGCCGACCATCGGCGACGGCACGGCGCCCGGGTGCTTGGCGAGATCGGTCGCAGCCGCAGCCACCGGGACGGCCAAGGCGGCCGGTGCGGCAACGCCCGCCACGGAGGCCGCGGGCACAGAGGCCGCGATGCTGATGTTGCGCGCGACACGGACACGCAGGCCGGCACGCTCGATCTCGATCTCGGTCAGATTGGTTTCGGCGAGCAGCAGCGCGAGCTCGCGAATGAGGGCGCTGTCGTCGCTCTTGGAGTCGTTCTTTTTTGCGGCTGATTTGTCGTCTGGCTGGCGCGCCATGCTCTGTGATCCAAAATCTCTGTCTGGTGACGGGGAACGTCAGGATTGACGATTAAGTCTTTGGCTTGGCGTCGATCTTGACGCCGATCCTGGTGGCGAGGCCGATGATCGCAAGCCGGTAGCCGTCGATGCCGAAGCCGCAAAGTGACGCGAAGGCGGCTTTAGCAGTGAACGAGTGGTGCCGGAAGCTTTCGCGGGCGTGGATGTTGCTGACGTGAACTTCGACCGCGGGGATCTTGACCGCGACCAGCGCGTCATGCAGCGCGATCGAGGTATGAGAGTAGCCACCGGCGTTGATGATGATGCCGACCGCCTTCTTGGCGTGGGCCTCATGGATGAAGTCGATCAGTTCACCCTCGCGGTTGGACTGCCGGCAGTCGGCGGTCAGCCCGAACTGGCGTGCGGTGTCCGCGCACAGCTTCTCGACATCGGCGAGGGTGGCATGGCCGTAGGTCTCCGGCTCGCGCGTCCCCAGCAGATTGAGGTTCGGGCCGTTCAGCACATAGATCGTTCCGGCAGCAGCCATTCCAGAGTTTCCTGCCAAGGGTTCCAGCCAAAGGTTCCGAAGGGGGTCCGACAAGGGGTGGAGTGGGCCGGGTTATAGGTAACAACCGGCCGAAGGGGAAGTCTTTAGGTGAAATCAGAACGTCTTCAACAACTTCCTCCGACCTGTTAGATGACTGTCCTAACCTGCGGAAAATGCTGATTAACCAAATCTTGCGGAAGCCGCCTTCGGCGGGCGCTCCGGCCCGCCATCCACTGCGTGATGCGGGGTGCGGCCGAAAGCAAGACCCCGCCCCGAAGGGGGCGGGGTCGAGATGAAGGCGAGGGCCCGTTTGGGCACCCTCGCACCGAGGCCGGTTTAGCCCTCGATGATGTAGACGATCTCATGGGTCTCAGGCTGCACGATCACGTAGCGGCCCTTGACCAGGATGAACTGATAGCCGCGCCACTGCGGGTAGATCGTCACGACCCGCTCCGGCACCGGGTAGAAGTGAACGTCAGCCGGAACGCGGGTGCCGACCGCCACATTGAAGTTCACGTTAGTGGCTTCGGTCACGTGCTCCGACTTGATCGCGGTCGTGATCTGGGTGCGCTTCTCGGCCGGCGGAGCCGCGGTGGCCGACGTCGCCGCGTTGCCGGTCGTCGTCTGCGTGCGGCTCGTGTCGTTGGTCTGCGCGCGGTTGGGGTCGGCCGGGCTCTTGGTCTGAGCGTTCTGGTTGGTCGTGGCACCGGCACCGCTCTTGTCGCGGCTCTCGGCGTTCATCTTGCCGCTCTTGTCACGCTCCTCGGCTTTCATGTTGCCGGTCTTGTCGCGACCCTCGGCCTTCATGTCCTTCGAGCCCTCCTTGGAGCCCTTGGTCGCTTCGTTCTCCGAGCTCATGCCCTTCGACTTTTGGGTACTGTCCTGCGCGCCCTTGGTGGCCGTGCCGGACTTGTCGGACTCAGCTCCCTTGGTGCTCGACTCACCGGTCGTCGAATGCTCGGAACCCTTCATGCCGCTCTTGTCATGCTGCATGGTGCCCGATGACGCGCCACCGGACGGTGCAGACTGCTGCGTGGTCGCACCACCACCGGCCCCGGTTTCCTTGTTGGCGCCGCCGGCGCCCTGTGCGTTCGCGAAACCGGTGCCGGCGATCAAAGCCGCCGCCGCGACCGAAATCAGAAAGCGGTTAGACATCGTAATTCCTCCTCGTTTTTCAGCATTGCCCGCGCCGACAACGGGAGAGCATGTGCGATGTTCCTGTTGATTTGCGGTTCCTTGCGGTTTGTTCTTGAGGTGAATGCGCGATGAACGCGCGAGATGAATGCGCGGCTGCTTCAACCGCGGGCCCAGTCGAACTCCGCGCCCGCATGATCGAGCTGGCCGTTGCCGCCGCCGAAATTGAAGCCGCCGAAATGCTCTTCGATCTCGAGATTAGGTCGCGCTATATTTTCGGCTTCGCGCGACTTGCGTCGTTGGTGACGGCCCTTGGTTGCGACCCGCGCGGAATCGGTTCGGTGGCGGCAACAAAAAATCCGGCTGCATCGCAGCCGGATTTTGTACGCGATGAGCGCTGTCGGAGCGGCGATCAGCAGGTCGCCTTGCCGCAGCGGGCGATGCCGATCTTTTCCTTGAGGTTGTCGACGCCGACGGCGCCGATCACGACCTGCTTGCCGATCACGTAGCTCGGTGTGCCGTTCATGCCCATGGATTCGGCGAGGCGGAAGTTCTCCTCGATGGTCGCCTTCACCTCGGGGCTCGCCATATCCTTCTCGAGTTTCGCCATGTCGAGACCGACCTCCTTGGCGACCGCTAGCGCGCGCGCCTTGTCGGCGGCGCCACGGCCGCCGAGCAGCTTCTGGTGGAAATCGAGATACTTCTTGCCGGTCGGATCCTGCATGCGCACGGCGACCGCGACCTGCGCGGCCTCGACCGAGCCCTGGCTCAGCACCGGGAATTCCTTCAGCACGACCTTCAGCTTCGGATCCGCCTTCATCAAATCGAGCATGTCGGACATCGCGCGCTTGCAGTAGCCGCAATTGTAATCGAAGAACTCGACGAAGGTGACGTCGCCGTCCTTGTTGCCGAGCATGACGCCGCGCGGCGAATTGAAGATGGTGTCGGCATTCTTGGCGACGCTCTGCTCATGCTTCTCGGCTTCGGCGGCGGCCTGCCGCTTGCTCAGCTCGTTCATCGCCTCCTCGAGCACCTCCGGGTGCGCGATCAGATAGTTGCGCACGATGGTCTCGATGTCGCCGCGCTGGGTGTCGGTGAAGCTCTGCGCGGACGCCGGAAGCGGCGCGGCGCAAACGCCGAGCGCGAGCAGGGCAGGGGCAAGAAAACGAAGCGCTGGCATGACAAAATCCTTGTTCGCGGTGGCTCAAAATACGGCGGGGCCGTGAGCCGGTTTCGGTGATCGTTGTATGGAACTGCGGTTTATTTCTAGTTGTTTTTCTGACCCGGCATGGGCTTGGCGCTCACAATGTCGTCAGCTTTGACCCAGCCGGGCGTGCCGATCGCGAACCGCGTCTTGGCGCGTGACGCAAGGTCGCGGGCGGTCTTGGTGTCGCCGCGGAGATAGGCGGCCTGCGCCGACGCGAGGTCGGCCTGGGCATAGTCGCCCTTGCGGCCATAGGCCATCGCGAGCTGGGTATAGCCGAGCGGCGCCTCGGGCTCGCGCGCCACCGCGGCGCGCAGCATGTTGATCGCCTCGTCGGTGTAGGCCTTGTTGTCCGAGGCGACCAGCGCCTGGCCGAGCAGCATCTCGATCAAGGGCGAATTGCTGGAGAGCTGCACTGCGCGGCGCAGCGGCGCGATGGCTTCGGCCGGCCGGCCGCCTTCGAGCAGCGCCTGGCCGCGCAATTCATGGAAATAGGGATTGTTGGGCTGCACCTGGATCAAGCCGTCGATCTGCGCGATCGCCGAGCGCAGATCGCCGTGCAGATAGGTCGTGATCGCGCGTGCATAGCGCGCCGGCAGGCTGGTGTTGGACAGCGGATAGCGGCGGTAGACCGTGTCCTGCCGCTCCATGAAGCCCGAGATCTTGGCGCGCATCATGTCGTGGCGCAGTTGCAGCGCCGGATCGTCCTTCTTGTCCCAATAGGGGCTGGAGCGCGCCAGTTCCTGCAGCGCGGAGACGCGATCGACCGGCATCGGATGCGACTGCAGATAAGGGTCGGCCCCGCGCGAGGCGAACAGGCTCTCGTCGGTGAAGCGCTTGAACGTCTCGTACATGCCCTTGGCGGATTGTCCGGTCGCATTCAGGAACTTGACGCCGGCGCGGTCGGCGTTTTCTTCCTGCTGGCGCTGATAGGACAATAGCGTGCGCTGAATGACCGCTTGCGGGGCCGAGATCGCCGCGGCGCCTGCGCTGGAGAGACCGTTGCCGCCACCGCGGCCGCCCGCACCCGCGGCCAGCGCGCCGACGCCGAGCAGCATCGCGATGATCATCTGGGTCTGGGCCTGCGCCAGCTGCTCGCGCATCTTGGCGAGATGGCCGCCGGCGAGGTGGCCGGTCTCGTGCGCCAGCACGCCGATGATCTGGTTCGGCGTCTCCGATTGCAGCAGCGCGCCGTAATTGACGAAGATGCGCCGGCCGTCGGCGACGAAGGCGTTGAACGAGCCGTCGTTGATGATCACGATCTGGATGTTCTGCTTCTCCAGACCGGCGGCGCGCAGGATCGGCCTTGTGTATTCGCGCAACAGCTGCTCGGACTCGGTGTCGCGCAGCACCGGCGGGCCTTTTTGCTGGGCTCGCGCAGGGACCACGGGGCCGACCGCGAGCGCAACCGCAGTCATGAGCGCGGTGAGCTTGAAGGTCCTGGTGCGAAGCGCGAGGCGGAACAGCATGGGCGATCTATCGGCGATGACTGGCCGCGCCGGCGCGAGTCCGGGGGCCGGGCCCGACCGGATTTGGCGCGTGGCGCAGTCTGTTGTTTTTGCAGTTCTTCTTCACGCGAACCGGGTATTCACTTGGCCTGAAAGCGTTATAAGGAGCCACCGAATGCGGCCAGTCTGGGGCGGCAGCCGGTAACGGGAACCCGAATTCGGCAGCGGCCGTGCAATAGCAGAAATCCATGCGTGAAGCGACACCGAGAGACCGTGTAGGCAGCCTGTTGACAGCGTCCGGACGGAGCGATGTTCCGCCGTTCATGGTGATGGATGTGATGGCGGCGGCCGCGCGAATCGAGGCCGCCGGCGGCCATGTCATCCATATGGAGGTGGGGCAGCCTGCCGCAGGCGCGCCGAAGCCGGCGATCGCGGCCGCGCAGGCCGCGCTTGCGGACGGGCGGATCGACTACACCTCGGCACTCGGCATTCCCTCGCTGCGCGCGCGCATCGCCCGGCACTACAGCGACACGTATGGTTGCGCGGTTGACGCTGAGCGCATCATCGTCACGACCGGCTCGTCGAGTGGATTCATCCTGGCGTTTCTTGCGATGTTCGAGCCGGGCGACCGGGTCGCGGTGACCGTGCCGGGCTATCCGCCGTACCGGCATATCCTGACCGCGCTGGGCTGCGAGCCGGTGCTGATCGAAACCTCCGGCGACACCCGCCATGCCCTGACCGGCGAGGCGCTGCTCGCCGCCCATCGCAAGGCGCCGCTGAAGGGCGTGCTGGTCGGCAGCCCCGCCAACCCGACCGGCACCATGATGTCGCGCGAGGCGCTGTCGACCCTGATGGCAGCCGCCGACAGCGCCGGCATCCGCTTCATCTCCGACGAGATCTATCACGGGCTCGACTACGCGTTCCCTGCGGTGACGGCCGCCGAACTGTCGCCGAACGCGCTCGTGATCAACTCGTTCTCGAAGTACTTCTGCATGACCGGCTGGCGTGTCGGCTGGATGGTGGTGCCCGACGTGCTGGTGCGGCCGATCGAGCGGCTGCAGCAGAACCTGTCGATCTCGGTGCCGACCCTGTCGCAGATCGCGGCCGAAGCGGCGTTCGAAGGCCGCGAGGAGATGGAGGCGATCAAGCGCGGCTATCAGGAGAACCGCCGCATCCTGATCGATGGGCTGCCGAAGGCCGGCCTGACCAAATTCCTCCCCGCTGACGGCGCGTTCTACCTCTACGCCGACGTTTCCGACTTCACCTCCGACAGCTTCGCCTTCGCCAACGAGATGCTCGAGAAGGCGCATGTCGCGGCGACCCCCGGCGTCGATTTCGATCCGATCCACGGCCGCGCCTTCATCCGGTTTTCCTATGCACGCTCGGCCGCGGAGATGCAGGAAGCAGTTGCACGGATCGCGCATTGGCTTAAATAGCCCGCGAACTCCAGGAGCCTTCAAACTCCAAGAGCCATCAAGAGCCTTCCGGCGTTCGCTTTGCCTTTCGGATCGGTTTCGCAGCGCAGTGCCGTGGTTTCGCCGGCACTGTGGCGGGCGGATCATCGCGGATAAGCGGCAGGGCCCACACAGTTCCATTTGACTTGAACCGCCAAGTTGATCTTGGCTGTTTCCGCCATTTCTGAGGGGGAGTGACACATGGCAACGGCAACCGTTGTCACGGCTGCGCCGGCGAGCGCCGGCAGCAAGCCGTGGTATAAAGTTCTCTATGTCCAGGTCCTGATCGCGATCGTGCTCGGCGCATTGGTCGGCTGGTTGTGGCCGGGCCTTGCCACCAACGAGTGGATCAAGGCGCTCGGCGACGGCTTCATCAAGCTGATCAAGATGGTGATCGCGCCGATCATCTTCTGCACCGTGGTGTCGGGCATCGCCCATATACAAGATGCCAAGAAGGTCGGCCGCATCGGCGTCAAGGCGCTGGTGTATTTCGAGGTCGTCTCGACCTTCGCGCTGGTGATCGGATTGCTCGTCGGCAATCTGGTCAGGCCCGGCGCCGGCTTCGGCAATGCGGCGGCGAACGCGCAGGCGGTCGCCGGCTATGCCAAGCAGGCGGAAGCGCAGAAGAGCGTCGACTTTGTGCTGCACATCATTCCGGATACCGTGGTCGGCGCATTCGCGCAGGGCGAGATCCTGCAGGTGCTGCTGTTCTCGGTGCTGTTCGGTTTCGCGATCATGGGCCTCGGCGAGCGCGGCCACACCATCCGCTCGTTCATCGACGACGCCGCGCATGCGGTGTTCGGCGTCATCTCGATCGTGATGCGGGCGGCGCCGATCGGCGCGTTCGGCGCGATGGCCTTCACCATCGGCAAGTTCGGCACCGGCGCGATCCTCAACCTGATGGGGCTGATCGCGACGTTCTATCTGACCGCCGCGCTGTTCGTGTTCGTGGTGCTCGGCATCATCGCGCGGATCGCGGGGTTCTCGATCTTCAAGTTCCTGGCCTACATCAAGGACGAGCTCCTGATCGTGCTCGGCACCTCGTCCTCCGAGAGCGCGCTGCCGTCATTGATGGAGAAGCTCGAACGTCTCGGCTGCTCGAAATCGGTGGTCGGCCTCGTGGTGCCCACGGGCTATTCGTTCAACCTCGACGGCACCAACATCTACATGACGCTGGCGACCCTGTTCATCGCGCAGGCGCTGGGCTTCGATCTCACCTTCAGCCAGCAGATCACCATCCTGATCGTGGCGATGCTGACCTCGAAGGGCGCCTCCGGCATCACCGGCGCCGGCTTCATCACCTTGGCGGCGACGCTCGCGGTGGTCGATCCGCGGCTGGTGCCGGGCATGGCGATCGTGCTCGGCATCGACAAGTTCATGAGCGAGTGCCGCGCGCTGACAAATCTGTGCGGCAACGGCGTGGCCTGCGTGATCGTCGCCTGGTGGGAGGGCGAGCTCGATCGCGACAAGCTCAATGCCAATCTCGCCAAGCAGGTCGACCCGACCGACATGGAGACCGCGTTGACGACCGACTAAGTCTGTTCGACGTCTCAGAACCGGTCCAGCCGATACGGCGAGGTGTCCACCGCGGATGCCTCGCCGTTCATCGTTTCGGCCAGCACGCGCGCGGTCGCGGGGCCGAGCGTGAAGCCCTGATGGCCGTGGCCGAAATTCACCCACAGACCGCGATGCCGCGGCACCAGCCCGAGCACAGGCAGCATGTCGGTCGTGCAGGGGCGGGTACCGAACCACGGCTCGGGCTCGACGCGGCTGCCGATCTCGATTAGCTCGCGCGCGGCCGCTTCGGCGTAGCCGAGCTGGATCGGCGTCGCCGGTGCGTCGGGACTGGTCAGCTCCGCGCCAGTGGTGATGCGGATGCCCTTGGCCATCGGCGCCATCGCGTAGCCGTTCGCGGTGTCGACCAGCGGCAGGTCGAGCGAGCGGCCGCCCTGGTAGTGCATGTGGTAGCCGCGCTTGCGCACCAGCGGGATCCGGTAGCCGAACTTGCGCAGCAATTGCGGTGACCACGGGCCGAGCGTGACCACGACGTGGGCGGCATCGATCCGGCCGCCACTGGTGTCGACCGACCAGCCGGACGTCGTCTGCGTCAGCGTCTGCGCATCGCCGCGCAGCAGCGTGCCGCCGAGACGCTCGAACAGTCCGGCATAGGCGGACACAAGTCCGCCGGGGTCCGACACGGTCCAGGGCCCAAGCCAGTGAATGGCGCCGGGCAGGTCGTCGCGCAGCAACGGTTCCGCCTTGGCGAGCTCGCGGCCATCAAGCACGCGAAACGTCACGCCGAAGTCGCGCTGGTTCTCCTCGGCGATTGCAATGGCCTGCTCCAGCGCGGCCGGGTCGCGATGCAGCAGGCGATAGCCGGCGCGGCGGATCAGATTGTCGGCATGGGCGTCGCGGATCAGCGTGTCGTGCTCCGCGGTGGCGTAGGCGATCAGGCGCGCCCAGGCGATGGTGGCTTCGCGGTGCCGCTCGGGCGTCGAGTTCCACCAATAGCGCAGCAGCGGGCCGGCGTGCTGCGGCAGCGACGCCAGGCGATAGCGCACATCGTTGGTGCGCCCCATCGCGATCCGGGCGAGGATGGCGGGATCGCGCGGCATCGGGTAGGGCCGCACCGCTTCGCTCTGGATGATGCCGGCATTGCCGTAGCTGGTTTCGCGGCCCGGCTCCTTGCGGTCGACGAGCGTCACCGACCAGCCGCGACGCTGCAGATGCAGCGCCGTGCTGACGCCCACCATGCCGCCGCCAAGAACGATCGCGCTTTGCATTGGGATCCGTCTCCGTCAGGCTCCGTTACGCCGGCGTCCGACGAACGGATTGCCTGTTCAATAAAAACGCCCGGCGTGAACCGGGCGTTTTGACTTGCAGGTGGTGCTAGTTGCCGCCGCCGAAGCGGCGCGACCACCAGCCCTTGCGGGCCGGAGCCTCGGCCGCAGCGGCCGGTGCCGGCTCTGGAGTAGCCGCGGCCGGCTCAGGGGCTTCCTCCGCGGGGCTTTGAACCAGCGCCGCTGATGCCTCGGGCTGCGGGCTCGATGCGAAGTTGACCTTTTCGCGCACCGTCGAGCGGCGACGCTGGGCGCGGTCGCCTTCGGCAGTGTCCTCGGCGGCAGACGCCGCGGCGGTTTCGGGCTCGGGTGCCGCGACCGGCTCGACGGGGGCGACCTCGGTCGGCTGCCACTCCGGCGGCTCGGCCACCAGTTCGGGCTGCGCCAGCGAGGGAGCCGGCTCCGCGTCATGACTATCGAAATCGGCGACTGCGTCGGAGGCCTCCGACGTCGCCGCCGGGCTCAACTCATCGGAGATCGATCCGGCGAGACCGTCATCCGGTCCGCCACCGCCGCGCCGGCGGCGGCCGCCACGCCGTCCGCGGCGCCGCGGACGGCGATCGCCATTGCCGGCCTGGTCGTCGCGGGCAGCGCCCTGCTGCTCGTCACCTTCGTCCTCATCGCCTTCGGCATCGGCGGCGGCAACCGCCTCGGTGCCTTCGGGCAGGACATGCATGAGATCGCCGTCCTCGCGCGGCTGCTGGGCGCCTTCACGCGCCTCGCTGCCGCCGCGGCCGCGGCGCCGGCGGCGCCGCTTGCGGCGCTGACCGTCGCCTTCGCCCTCGGCAGAGCCCGATTCATCACCGGCCGCCCGCTCGTCGGCGAGACCCTCGGTCTCGTCGGTCTCGATCTCGGCCTCGTATTCGAACAGTTCTTCCTCATCATCGGCCTCTTCGGCCTGGGCCGGCGCAGCGGCAGCCTGCGCAGCGAGCAGCGCCTTGGCGGCTTCGAGCGTATGCACCTGCTCGCCGCGGTCGATGATGTAGGACTGCTGGCCGTGCACCGTGGCATCCGCGACGATCGACAGCGAAACCCGGAAGGAGTCTTCGAGATCGCGCAGATGGCCGCGCTTGTGATTGAGCACGTAGAGCGCGACGTCGGTGCGGGTGCGGACCACCAGGTTGTGGGTCGCGCCCTTCATCAGGATTTCCTCGATGCCGCGCAAGAGCTGCAGCGCCACCGACGAGACCGAGCGGACGTGACCGCTTCCGCCGCATTGCGGGCAGGGCTCCGTCGAGCTTTCGAGCACGCTGGCGCGGATGCGCTGGCGCGACATTTCCAAGAGGCCGAAATGCGAGATGCGGCCGACCTGGATCCGCGCACGGTCCTGGCGCAGGCAGTCGGACAGCTTGCGCTCGACCGCGCGGTTATTACGCTTCTCGTCCATGTCGATGAAGTCGATGACGATCAGGCCGGCGAGGTCACGCAGGCGCAATTGGCGCGCGACTTCTTCCGCCGCTTCCAGATTGGTCTTGAGCGCAGTGTCCTCGATATGGTGCTCGCGCGTCGCCCGTCCGGAGTTGACGTCGATCGAGACCAGCGCCTCGGTCTGGTTGATCACGATGTAGCCGCCGGAGCGCAACTGCACGGTCGGCGAGAACATCGCGTCGAGCTGGCTTTCGACGCCCATGCGCGAGAACAGCGGCTGGCCGTCGCGATATTGCTTTACCGCGCGCACATTGGCCGGCATCAGCATCTTCATGAAGTCGCGCGCTTCACGGTAGCCGGCTTCGCCCGCCACCTGGATCTCGTCGATCTCCTTGTTGTAGAGGTCGCGCAGCGAGCGCTTGATCAGCGAGCCTTCCTCGTAGACCAGCGTCGGCGCCTGCGACTTCAGCGTCAGGTCGCGCACCGTTTCCCACATCCGGATCAGATATTCGAAGTCGCGCTTGATCTCCGGCTTGCTGCGGGAGGCGCCGGCGGTGCGCAGGATGATCCCCATGCCCTCGGGCACGTCGAGATCCTGCACCACTTCCTTCAGCCGCGAACGGTCCTGGGCGGAGGTGATCTTGCGGCTGATGCCGCCGCCGCGCGCGGTGTTGGGCATCAGCACGGCGTAGCGGCCGGCGAGCGACAGATAGGTGGTCAGCGCGGCGCCCTTGTTGCCGCGCTCTTCCTTGACGACCTGCACCAACATCACCTGCCGGCGCTTGATCACTTCCTGGATCTTGTACTGGCGGCGCGGACGGAACGGGCGCTCCGGAACCTCCTCGAGCACGTCGTCGCCGCCGACCGACTCGACGACGTCCTCTTCCTCGCCTTCCTCGCCGTCATCCTCTTCGTCATCTTCGCCGGCCTCGTCGCCCGGCCCGGTCTCGGGCGCGACCACCTCGGCGAGCGCGCCATATTCGGCGACCGCCTGTTCATCGGCGGCGGCGTGAACCTCGTCGGAAGCCACGCGCGGCGCATCGTCGGCATGCGCGGCGTTTTCCTCGATCTGCTCCTCATGGGCGCGCTCGGGCTCATGATTGACCTCGACCGTCTCGACGGTCTCGGGCGCGGCCGACGCGGCGGAGGCTTCGACCACAGCAACGACGGGGTCGGACGGGGCGTCGGCAACCGCCGCCTCGCTCACCTCGGGGGCGTGGTCGTGATCATGGGCATGATCGTGGTCGTGATGGTCGTCGTGACCATGATCGTGGTGGCCATGATCGTCGTGGTCATGCTCATCCTGACCATGATCATGGTGATACTCATGGTCCTCGTGATGCGCATGATCGTGCGCCTCATGCTCGTGGCCTTCGTGGGCGACCACGCCGTGATCGTGGTGTCCGGCATCATGTTCGTGATGCTCGGCATCGACGGGATGTTCGTGGGCCTCGATGGTGGGCAGCGCCTGGGTGTCGTTCGCGCCCTCGATCACCTCGCTCTGGACGCGCTCGCCATGGCCGCGGCGACGGGCATTGCGATGGCGCGACCGGCGGCGATGGCCGCGGTTCTCGTGCTCTTCCTCGGCCTCGCGATGGGCGCGCTCGTCGGCCTCGATCAGCGCCTGACGGTCGGCGACCGGGATCTGGTAATAGTCGGGATGGATTTCGCTGAAGGCCAGGAAGCCATGCCGGTTGCCGCCATACTCGATGAAGGCGGCCTGCAGCGACGGCTCTACGCGCGTAACCTTGGCGAGATAAATGTTGCCGCGCAGCTGTTTGCGCTGGACGGTCTCGAAATCAAACTCTTCGACGCGATTGCCACGGACCACGACGACCCGGGTCTCTTCCGGGTGGGTGGCATCGATCAACATCTTGTTGGGCATTTTGGAGCTCTTGACGGCGGCGGGCGCGGATCATGGCGCGCGCAAACTGCGCCGCCCGGTGACGCGACGGTCCACCTGATTCGGGGGTGAGGGGAAGGCCGAAACGCGTCTCGCGGCGCAGCGCCGGACGGGAACTCACCGGGATGATGCGACGGGCGAAGTTTTCACCTCGCGTCAGCGCGATCATTCGGGGGATCCTGGTCGGCAATGCAGTCTGGCGCATTAAGCGTCGGCCCGTCTAAACATGTTGGCGGCGAAAAATACCGCCGTATCTTTTGCTGAAAGCCCCGTCTGGCGCCGAAGCGCCTGCCGGCCATCGCATATCGAGGCCCCAAGGGACCGGATAATCGGTTATGCCTTGTCTCAAACCGTCCCTCTGGCGAGGGAGTGTGCCTGGGACCGGACGCCGCTCGGGCTTGAATCCGCCACTCCGTGTCAGCCGCGCGCGGCGCTGGCTGGGGAGGGACCGGAAAAACACGGCGGGATCTTCGATCAGGAAGGTTCCACCGCTGCACCGGGAGGCTGAACGCGACACAACCGGGAGTACTAGCCGTCAGCACCTCGTACATACGTGGATTGACCGCCGCGTGCAAGGGAAGCGTCACGCCGCCGCAACACTCGGTTCTTTTCGCCGGAGCGTCATTAGGGGGCGATTAACCGTGTGGTTCTAATGCGGTAAGAAGCAGCTGGGAGGCTACGAATCGGGTGGCGAACCGCGCAAAACACCTTGTTTTTCTGGGATGCGGGCTATTTTGCGCCGCAACATCAGTGTTTGCCATTGCCGGCGCCCCGAGCGCCGCTGAGGGCCCGCAGAACAGCCCGCCTGCGCCGGCCGCGAGCTCCCCGAATTTCCCGGTCGCATCCGGCGCCAGGCTCGCCGGCGACGCCAAGCAGACCCGATTCATCCTCGACCTCGACCGCAAGATCGAGTTTCGCGCCTTCCTGCTGGCCGACCCCTACCGCGTCGTGGTCGATATCCCGCAGGTCGATTTCCAGCTCGCGGCCGGCACCGGCTCGGCGGGGCGGGGCCTGGTGAAGGCGTTCCGCTATGGCCTCGTGATGCCCGGCGGCTCGCGGATCGTGTTCGACCTGACCGGACCGGTGAAGATCGCCAATTCCTACGTGCTCGACGCCGCCAACGGCCAGCCACCGCGGCTGGTGCTGGACTTCGAGGAGGTCGACCGCACCAGCTTCGTGCAGTCGCTGGCGCCCGCGAGCCGGCCCGAGTCGAAACCGGCGATGTCCGAATCCACCACGGCGACCATTCCGGCCGTCACCTCGGCGGCGCTGCCGCCGGTTGCGGTCACCGACGCGCGCCCGCTGATCGTGATCGATCCCGGTCACGGCGGCATCGACAACGGCACGCAATCCGGCGACCAGACCGAGAAGAACCTGGTGCTCGGCTTTGGCCTTGCCCTGCGCGACCGGATCGAGAAGTCGGGCAAGTATCGGGTGGTCATGACGCGGTCCGACGACACCTTCATCCCACTCAACGACCGGGTGAAGATCGCGCGCTCCCAGTCCGCGGCGCTGTTCGTCTCGATCCACGCCGACGCCCTGCCGCGCCGCGAGGGCGATGCCCAGGGCGCCACGATCTACACGGTGTCGGACAAGGCCTCCGACGCCGAGGCCGAACGGCTGGCGGAGGCGGAAAACAAGGCCGACGCCATTGCCGGCGTGAACCTGACCGACGAGCCGACCGAGGTCGCCGACATCCTGATCGACCTCGCGCAGCGTGAAACCAAGACGTTTTCCAACCGCTTCGCCCGTCTTCTGATGGACGAGATGAAGACCACGGTGCGGATGCACAAGCACCCGCTCAAATCGGCCGGCTTCCGGGTGCTGAAGGCGCCCGACGTGCCGTCCGTGCTGGTCGAGATCGGCTATGTCTCCAACAAGGGAGACCTCGAGCACCTGGTCTCGGAGAGCTGGCGGAACAAGGCGGTCGGCTCGATGGTCCAGGCGATCGACACGTTCTTCGCCAAACGGCTGGCAACTGCCGGGTCGGCAAAGTGAAATTGGCCCGCTGAAAAGCCGGGGCCGTTGCGCCGAAGCCCTAGTTTGGCCACAGCCGCGACGGTATAGACAATGGACCGCAGGTCCGCAGAATCGACCATATTGTCCGGCGGCTCTTGTATACTCGCGTGCGCAAGGTGGCTCGCTGGGCCAAAGCTTCGTTGTGTGAGGCTTTCGCACTTTTGGACAGGCGCTTCTGACGACTGAGCGCCGGAGGGTAGGAACGGAACGTCGATAATGCGCCTGCTCGTGCGGTTTATGGGTTTCTTGTTCGCCGCCGGAACCGTGGTGTTCCTGGTCGGTGTCGCCGCCGTCGCTGGCGCCATCTGGCATTTCTCCAAGGATCTGCCCGACTACTCGCAGCTGCAGGACTATGAGCCGCCGGTGATGACCCGCGTGCATGCCGCCGACGGCGCGCTGCTTGGCGAATACTCCAAGGAGCGCCGGCTCTATCTGCCGATCCAGGCGGTGCCGAAACTCGTGATCAACGCCTTCCTCGCTGCCGAAGACAAGAACTTCTACGAGCACGGCGGCATCGACTATCAGGGCATGGCGCGCGCTGCGATGCTTTATGCGCAGAACTACGGCTCGAACCGCCGCCCGCAGGGTGCCTCGACCATCACCCAGCAGGTCGCGAAGAACTTCCTGCTCACCAACGAGGTCTCGTTCAGCCGCAAGATCAAGGAAGCCTTGCTGGCGATGCGCATCGAGCGCGCCTATTCCAAGGACCGCATCCTCGAGCTCTATCTGAACGAAATCTATCTCGGCCTCGGTGCCTACGGCATCGCGGCGGCGTCGCTGGTCTATTTCGACAAGTCGGTCAACGAGCTGACGATCGCGGAGGCGTCCTATCTCGCTGCGCTGCCGAAAGCGCCGGCGGCGCTGCATCCGGTGCGCAACCGTGACCGCGCGATCGAGCGCCGCAACTATGTGATCGATCGTCTGCTGGAGAACGGCTGGATCAAGCAGGCCGACGCCGACAAGGCGCGCAAGGACCCGCTCAACGTCACCAGCCGCTCGAACGGCGCGCACATCTTCGCCGGCGAATATTTCGCCGAGGAGGTCCGCCGCGACATCTTCGAGCGCTACGGCGAAAAGAAGCTCTACGAGGGTGGCCTGTCGGTGCGCACCACGCTCGATCCCAAGATCCAGGTGATGGCGCGCAAGACCATGGTCGCTGGTCTCGTCAATTACGACGAGGCGCAGGGTTGGCGCGGGGCGCTGCACAAGCTCGATATTTCCGGTGACTGGGGCGTCAAGCTCGCCGACGTGAAGTCGCTGTCCGACATCTCGCCGTGGCGGATGGCTGTCGTGCTCGAGACCAGCGATCAGTCGGCGCGGATCGGCTTCCAGCCGGGTCGCGAGCTCGGCGGCGCGGTCAGCAAGGAGCGGCAGACCGGCATCATCACGATGGACGGCGTGCGCTGGGCCAAGACCAAGGGCAAGCCGCCGACCGTCGTTTCGCAGGTGCTGCAGCCCGGCGACGTGATCTACGCCGATCCGCTGGTGACCAAGGACGGCAATGCGGTCGAAGGCCAGTATCGCCTGCGGCAATTGCCTGAAGTGTCCGGCGCTATGGTGGCGATGGATCCATGGACCGGCCGCGTGCTCGCGATGGTCGGCGGCTTCTCGTTCGACCAGAGCCAGTTCAACCGCGCGACGCAGGCCTACCGGCAACCGGGTTCGTCGTTCAAGCCGATCGTGTACTCGTCGGCGCTCGACAACGGCTATACGCCGTCGACCACGGTGATCGACGCGCCGATCGAGATCGATCAGGGGCAGGGCGCCGGCGTCTGGCGTCCGGAGAACTATTCGACCGGCAAGTATTACGGCCCGACCACGCTGCGCAACGCGTTGCAGCGCTCGCTCAACACCGTGACGGTGCGGCTCGCGCAGGACATCGGCATGCCGCTGGTCGGCGAATACGCCAAGCGCTTCGGCGTCTATGACGAATTGCCGAACTATCTGTCGTATGCGCTGGGTGCCGGCGAAACGACCGTGATGCGCATGGTCACGGCCTATTCGATGTTCGCCAATGGCGGCCGCCGGGTGAAGCCGACGCTGATCGATCGCATCCAGGATCGCTACGGCCATACCATCTTCAAGCACGACACCCGCGAATGCCGCGGCTGCGACGCGCCCGGCGGCTGGAAGAGCCAGCCGGAGCCGCAGCTGGTCGACCGCCGCGAACAGGTGCTCGATCCGATGACCGCCTACCAGATCACCGAGATGATGGAAGGCGTGGTCCAGCGCGGCACCGCAACCGTCGTGAAGGAGGTCGGCAAGCCGATCGCCGGCAAGACCGGCACCACCAACGACGAGAAGGACGTCTGGTTCGTCGGCTTCTCGCCGGACCTCGCAGTCGGCGTCTACATGGGCTACGACAAGCCGCGCAATCTCGGCCGCGCCGCCACCGGCGGCCACGTCGCCGCGCCAATCGCCCGCGACTTCCTCAAGCTTGCGCTCGCCGACAAGCCGCCGACGCCGTTCAAGGTTCCGGCCGGCATCAAGCTGATCCGCGTCGACGCCAAGACCGGCATGCGCGCCGGTCCCGGTGACGGCGGCAACACCATCCTCGAAGCCTTCAAGCCGGGCACCGCGCCGCCGGAGAACTATTCGGTCATCGGCGTCGCCGATGCCGACGGGCGCGGCCCAGCGCCTGGCCCGCAGCCGTCGCAGAATGGCGCGCAGCCCGATGGCGGTTTCTTCATGCGTCCGGGAACCGGGGGGCTTTACTAGCGGCCTTTCCGGCCAAATCGCCGGGATAGTGCGGCCAAGCCGATTGCGCTTTGCCGCGCCGCTCGCTACATCCCCCGGAACCTTTTTAGCCAACACCTGAAAGACCATGCGCGCGGAAATCGAACGCCTTGTTGAAGAGATCAAGCAGTCAGTCGGGCTGCTGAGGAGGCATCTTTGACGTCGAACAATCGACGGCACGCCTCGCTGAGCTGAACAAGCTCGCAGAAGACCCCAATCTCTGGAACGATCCCCAGAAGGCCCAGCGGCTGATGCAGGAGCGTACCTCACTGGAGGACGCGCTCTCAGGCATCGGCAAGGTCGAGCGCGAGCTCGAGGACAATATCGGCATGATCGAACTCGGCGAGGCCGAGAACGATGAGGGCGTCGTCACTGAGGCCGAGAAGGCGCTCAAGGACCTCAAGAAGGACGTCGCCCGGCGCGAGCTGGAGGCGCTGCTTTCGGGCGAGGCCGACAAGTTCGATTCCTATCTCGAAGTCCATGCCGGCGCCGGCGGCACCGAGAGCCAGGACTGGGCGCAGATGCTGCTGCGCATGTACACGCGCTGGGCGGAGAAGCACGGCTTCAAGATCGAGTTCCTCGAAGAGTCCCAGGGCGAAGAGGCCGGCATCAAGTCCGCCACCATCCAGATCAGCGGCCACAACGCCTATGGCTGGTTGAAGACCGAGGCCGGCGTGCATCGCCTGGTGCGCATCTCGCCGTTCGATTCCAACGCGCGGCGGCACACCTCGTTCTCGTCGGTGCAGATTTTCCCCGTGATCGACGACAGCATCAAGATCGAGATCAAGGAGTCCGATGTCCGCACCGACACCATGCGGTCGGGCGGCGCCGGCGGTCAGCACGTCAACAAGACCGAGTCGGCGGTGCGCCTGACGCACATCCCGACCGGCATCGCGGTGGTCTGCCAGGCCGGCCGCTCCCAGCACAAGAACCGGGCGCAGGCCTGGGACATGCTGCGCGCGCGGCTCTACGAGATCGAGCTGAAGAAGCGCGAGGAGCAGGCCGCCGCCGATCAGGCCGCCAAGACCGACATCGGCTGGGGTCACCAGATCCGCTCCTACGTGTTGCAGCCCTATCAGATGGTGAAGGACCTGCGCACCGGTGTGCAGACCTCCGACACGTCGGGGGTGCTCGATGGCGACCTCGATGAATTCATGGCGGCGACCTTGGCGCAGCGTGCCTTCGGCACCGGGCCCGGCTCCGTCGAGGATGTGGATTAGCCCATGCCGCGCGTCGCTTTCATCGGATTGGGACGCATGGGCCATGGCATGGCCGGCCGTTACCTCGATGCCGGCTTCACGGTCGCGGTGTGGAACCGGAGCAAGGCCAAGGCCGCGGACCTGATCGCCCGCGGCGCGCTGTGGGCGACCTCGCCGGAGGATGCCGCGATCGACGCCGATGCTGTCGTGACCATGGTCGCCGACGACGAGGCCTCGCGCGCGGTCTGGCTGACCAAGGACGGCGCCGCCGCCAACATGAAAGCCGGCACACTCGCGATCGAATGCTCCACGGTCTCGTACCGGCACACGCTCGAGATGGCGCGCGAACTCAACAGCCGCGGCCTGATCTACATCGATTGTCCGGTCACCGGCCTGCCGGAGGCGGCGGCCGCCGGCAAGCTGACGCTGCTGGTGGGCGCTGATCCGGCCGATCTCGAACGCGCGCAGCCTTATCTCGCGCCGATCGGCAGCACGATCCGGCATTTCGGCCCGGTCGGCACCGGCACCGTGTTCAAGCTGATCAACAACCTGATCGGCGCGGTGCAGATCGCGAGCCTCGCCGAGGGCGTGGCGATCGCCGAGCAGGCGGGCCTCGACATGCAATTGGTGGCCGAGGCGCTGGCGACCGGCGCGGTGGCAAGCCCGCAGGTGATCCGCCACAGCAAGCGGATGATCGACCGCAATTTCTCCGGCGCCTCCTTCACCGCGGCGCTGCGCCACAAGGATGCCGACTACGCCGTGCGGCTCGCCGAGACCTTGCTGCCCGGCGTGCCCGTGAGCCGCGCCGCGCTCGCCGCCTACGACAAGGCGAAGGCCCATGCGCCCGACGCCGACGAGGGCCAGATGATCGAGATCGTGTCGCGGCCGAAATAGGCGGGGCCGCCATTCTCGGAAATCGGGTGGGAATATTTGTGGCACCGCGCTAGTCACCTGTCCGACTGCAGGTGAGTGCCCGACATGCCTTCCGCCGACAACCGGATCGATCGTCGCGACTGGGGGCTGCTCGTCCTGCTGTCGGTGCTGTGGGGCGGCTCGTTCTTCTTCAACGGCGTGATCCTGCGCGAATTGCCGCCGCTGACCCTGGTGCTGCTGCGCGTCGTGCTCGGCACGATCATCCTGCTGCCGCTGCTGCGGACCGCCGGAATCGAATTCCCGCGCGGCCTGTCCGGCTGGGCGCCGTTCGTTGCGATGGGGCTGTTCAACAATGTGCTGCCGTTCGCGCTGATCGTGTTCGGGCAGACCTATATTCCGAGCGGGCTGGCCTCGATCCTCAACGCGACGACGCCGCTGTTCGCGGTGGTCGTGATGGCGGCGGCCGGCGAGGAGCGGCTGCAGGCGCGCCGCATGGCGGGCGTGGTGGTCGGGCTGAACGGGGTTGCGATCCTGCATGGCGATGCGCTCGGCTTCGAGAGCCGGCAGGGCATCGGCATCCTGCTGTGCCTCGCGGGCGCCTTCAGCTACGGGATCGCGGCGCTGGTCGGGCGGCGGCTGCCGCAGCGCGTGCCGCCCTTGGGCACCGCGACGTTCCAGATGATGGCCTCGGCGGTGCTGATGGCGCCCATCGCCGCCGTCGTCGATCGGCCGTGGTCGTTGCCGATGCCGCATCCGTCGACGTGGCTCGCCGTGCTCGGCCTCGCGGCGCTTTCGACGGCGTTGGCCTATATCGTGTTCTTTCAGATCCTGCAGCGCTCCGGCGCAACCAATGTGATGCTGGTGACGCTGCTGATTCCGGTCACCGCGATGCTGCTCGGATATCTCGTGCTCGGCGAGCCGATCGCGCCGCGCGAGGTGATCGGCGCGCTGGTGATCGCGAGCGCGCTGCTCTTGATCGATGGCCGTGTGCTGGCCTGGTTCAGCCGCGCGCCTGCTTCCACGCCGCATACCATCCGCTGAAGCGTCCGCTGTCGCGCTCGCCGCCGTGCCAGGCGGCGTAGGCGGTGCCGTCGTCGGCGACCAGCACCACGGCATCGAGCCCCTTGGAGCGTCGCAGCGTGTCCATCGCCTGCGCCGGCGTCTGCGCGATCGGACCTGCGACGTTGAACGAGGTGTTGACCGACATCTCGACGCCGATATGGCGGCCGAGCGCCTTCAGATAGGCATGCGTGAGGGGATCGTCCGTCTCGCGCACGATCTGGATGCGGCCGGTGCCGTCGGCATGCACCACCGCCGGAATTTTCGCGCGCGCCTCGGGCTTCGAATGCGCGGTCAGCACCATGTAGTTATAGGCGTTGTAGTCAGCGCCGGAGGCGCCGTCTTCCAGCTCGAAATAATCGCGCGCAGCTTGCAGCGTCGCCATCGGCGCCAGCGGCCGGATCGCCTCGCGATACTTGACGCGCTCGTTGAGCCGCTCGCGCACCTCGGGATCGCAGGGATTGGCGAGGATCGAGCGATGGCCGAGCGCGCGCGGGCCGGTTTCGGCGGCGCCCTGATAGATCGCGATCACGCCGCCTTGCGCGACCATGGATGCCATCAGGTCGGCAACCGCATCGCGCCCTTCTGACGTCGCCACATTGCCGATCTCGGTCGAGGCGATGTCGTCGGCATGCAGCGCCGCGGTGATGTCGGCGTTCGAGGGCGGCAGGCCGCAATAGAATGCGTGCGACAGCGGCGCGCCGCGCGGCGCGCCCGCCATATGCGCGAACAGCCAGGCCGCGCCGATCGGCACGCCGGGATCGCCGGGCACCGGTGGCACCCACATATGGAGCCGCGTTTTGCGCTGCTGCGCCCGTTCAAACCACGCCTCGTCGAAATGCTCGAGCAGACGCATGTTGCCGAGCGCGTTCAGCGCGACCCCCCCGGTCAGCACCAGGCGGTCGGTGCCGGTGGTGCGCAGGAGATGGTCGATGACATGGATCATCGCGTCCTCGAACACCAGTTGCGTCGCGGCCGCCTTGTCGACGCGGTCCTTGGTGTCGGGGCGGTGATTGATGTCCTCGACGCGCAGCACGGCGTCGGGATTCCAGAGCTGGTCCGGGCGCAGCGGCGGGCCGAGAATATCGATCAGCGGCTGATGATAGGGATTGTCGGCGGGATCGGCGTACCAATTGCCCATCGCGCGATTGAGCTGCACGCTGCCATTGGGCCCGAGCTGCAGCACCGCCTTCAAGCGCTGATAATACGGATTGGTGGCGCGGTTCATGTCGCCCCAGGCGGCGGCGCCCATGTAGCGGCCCTCGCTGGAAAGCCAGGTCCAGCCGCCCTGGCTCGACGAGATCACGGTGTAGAAAGCGCCGAGCGAGTCAAACAGGCTTTCATTGCAATAGAGCTGCTTCATCTGGCCGTTCTCGGCGACATAGAGCGAGATCGAGCCAACGTCGCCGGTGCCGTCGAGCACCGCGATCGCAACACGCTCGCGCGTATCGGCGAACGGCGAGGCCGTGAACGAGTACCAGGCGTGATTGTCGTGATGCGGCATGCAGATCAGCGGCAATTGCTTGTCGAGCCCGTACATCCTGCCGAGCCGGCGCGACAGCCGCCGCACCTGATCGAGCTGGCGCAGATTGATTGCCGGTGCGATCGGGGCGCGCAGCAGTTTGAGGCTGGCCGGCGCTTCCTCGAGCGAGGTGCGGATCAGCATCGCCAGCAGCGCCGGATAGTCCCATGTCGTGACGAAGGCGGCGATATCGCCGATGTCGCGGCCCATCCGCTGCAACACCTTGCGCATGTCGTCGAGCGCGTGTTGCGGGAACTCGTTGGTGTGCTTGTTACCGGAGAAGCGCTCTTCCTCGTTGTTGACGATCAGGCGCGGTCCGTCCTTCTGGGTGATCTCGACCAGCGCGACGCCGGTATTGTGCGTGCCGGGGCAGGCGAGGCCTGCGATATAGACGGTCTCGCCGCGCTGCAGCTTTTCGCGGATCGAGGCGATCGTGCGCTGCGCGAACGCGCCATTGGCCTTGTGCAGGCCACGCTTCGCCAGCGCAGCCTCGCTGAGGCGGCGCGTGATCTCATAGCCCGCGGCCGCAAGATGCGGATGCCGCGGACCGGTACGGATGTCCGGTTTACGCAATCAGAACGCCTCGACTCGTGATCCCCAGATCGACCTTCAATCATAAATAGCGCCAGGCAACAATGCCGTTTCGCCCAACGGAAAAACCCAGCGCTTGCCAGCACATGCGTCTCTTGCGAGACTTGCCGCCAAAACCAACGACAAAAATCGGGAGAAAACGATGCCGGCTCATTTCGGATATATTGGCGCAATCGCGGCGTTCGCAAGTGCCGCACTGATCGCGACCTCGGCCACCGCGCAGAAGAAATACGATCCCGGCGCGAGTGATGGCGAAATCAAGATCGGCAACATCATGCCATACAGCGGCCCGGCGTCGTCCTATGGGGTGATCGGCAAGACCGAGGCCGCGTTCTTCAGGATGACCAACGAGCAGGGTGGCATCAACGGCCGCAAGATCAACTTCATCAGCTACGACGACGCCTATTCGCCTCCGAAGGCGATCGAGCAGGCGCGCAAGCTGGTCGAGAGCGACGAGGTGCTGCTGATCTTCCAGCCGCTCGGCACGCCGTCCAATTCGGCAATCATGAAATACATGAATGCCAAGAAGGTGCCGCAATTGTTCGTCGCCTCCGGCGGCACCAAATTCGGCGACCCCAAAAACTTCCCTTGGACGATGGGCTTTCAGCCCAACTACCAGAGCGAGGGCCGCATCTACGCAAAGTACATTCGCGACAAATTCCCTGACAGCAAGATCGCGGTGTTCTGGCAGAATGACGATGCCGGCAAGGATCAGTTCAAGGGCCTGAAGGACGGGCTCGGCGACAAGGTCGGCATGATCATCGCCGACAAGTCGTACGAGGTCTCCGATCCCTCGATCGATTCGCAGATCGTCGCGCTGCACGATTCCGGCGCCGACATCTTCTTCTCCTGGGCGGCGCCGAAGGGCTCGGCGCAGGCGATCCGGAAAGTGGGCGAGCTCGGCTGGAAGCCGAAATTCTTCCTCGCCAACACCGCGACCTCGGTCGCCTCGGTGCTGAAACCGGCCGGACTCGAGTTCTCCAAGGGCATCATCTCGACCGCCTATCTGAAGGACCCGACCGATCCGACCTGGGACAAGGATCCGGCGGTGCAAAGCTGGCGTGCCTTCATGGACAAATATTACCCCGACGGCGACAAGGCCAATGCCAACAACCTCTATGGCTATGTCCAGGCCGAGGCGATGATGCAGGTGCTGAAGCAATGCGGCGACAATCTCACGCGCGAGAACGTGATGAAGCAGGCCGCCAACCTGAAGAACTTCCACTCCGACCTGATGCTGCCGGGCGTCATGGTCAACACCTCTCCCGACGATTACTTCCCGATCGAGCAGATGCAGCTGATGCACTTCAACGGCGATGCGTGGGAGCTGTTCGGTGACGTCATCACCGGCGAGGTCGGGCACGAAGCGTCGCGGTAGGGGGGGAGTGATGAAGCCGATGCTCGCTCGGCAAACACCACCGTCGTCCCGGCGTAGGCCGGGACCCATAACCACAGGATTGGGTTGGTGAGGAAGCTGTGGCCCTAGCGTCGCGCAACAATCGCCTTCGGTGGTAATGGGTCCCGGCCTACGCCGGGACGACGCTGAATTTGTTGCGCCACCGGTGAGTCACACACGGCGCGAGCAGATGCAGCTCCGGATTATACAAGCCGCTTCAACCCGCCTGCCGCGGCATTGTCCGCCAAAATCCTTTCCGGCCGGCGGGCGCGGAGCGCCATGCCGCCGGCGACGCCGACGCCGATCACGTACATCCAGCCCTCGTGAAAGTCGGACAGATGCGAGTTGAGCAGCGAGCTGGTGATGTTCTGCACGACCACGGCGAGTCCGATCCAGCTCGCGAGATCGCGGCCGGCGAACAGCCTGACGTGGCTGATCCATAGCGCGTAGAGCAGCAGGATGCCGATCAGCCCCCACTGGACCCCGACATTGAGGGTCTGATTGTGCGGGTTGTTGATCACCTCGGCCTCAAGGCCGGCTTGTCCGACGGCATCCTGCGTGAACATGCGCCTGATCGAGCCGCTGCCGTGGCCGAGCCACGGTGCGCCGGCGATGAACTTCACCGACTTCCGCCAATAGGTCAGGCGCTGCGCGGTCGAGGCGATGCCCGAGGTGTCGTGGGCGCGATACTCGATGCCGACGTCGGCGATGCGTTGGCGGAGGTAGGGGGACGTGGTCCAGACCGCAAGGCTGGTGACCGCGACGCCGGCGAACAGCAGCCGCGTGGCGCGCCGCGACAGATGCAGCGAGGCGAACAGGATCAACAGCACCGGCATGTAGACCAGCGCGGTCCGCGCCGAGACGACGTAGAGCATGTTGGCGACGAACAGCAGCATCAGCGCGATGGCGCCGGCCGCGAAGCGCCATTGCCGGGCCCGCAGCGCCGTCAATGCCGGCAGCGCCAGCGCGAACGCGCAGAGCGCGAACTCCTGGCTCTGGTCGAGGTAGTTCTTGACCGGCACGCCGTCGGATGCGGTGTGCGCGAGCTTGAGTTCCGGCAGCGCCAGCACGATCCAGGACAGGATCATCAGCGCCGTGCACGACACCAGGAAGGCCAAGAACACCCAGAGCCCGCGCTGCGAGCGCTGGAAATAGCCGAGCAGGAACGGCAGCAGCAGCAGCTTGCTGAGCGGCTTGATGCCTTGCAGCCGTTCGGCCCAACTCGTCTCCGACCACGCTAGGCCGATCACCGCGAGTGCGACCAGCGCGATCGGCAAGGCAAAGGCCGGTTGCGCGAGGTCGAGAATGAACTGCTCCCAGTCGATGGTCGGGATCACGGCGACAAGCCACAGCAGCATGAAGACGGCGAGTGCCGTGGTCGACCAGGGTAGCGACGCCGCGGCCAGGGCGATCAGGGTATCGGTGGCGCGAACATAGGGGACTGAGCCGGACCAGGCGCGGACGCGATCGCGCCATCGTGCTGGCGATTCGATTGCGAGACCAATGGCGTCGGAATCGGTGCTCATGACCGGTTACACGCCGTGCGCGGTTGCACCGTTGAAGGTCGCCATCGCGGCGGTGAGCGCCGCGGCGGCGGCCGCGACGTCCGGAGCAGCCCGATGCGACAGCAGGTCGCGCGCCTGGGTGTGGTGGCCGAACCGCTCGGCCAGCTCGGCCCGCCGCGCACGGATCCGGTCGCGCCATTGCTCCTGCTGCGCCAGCACGCGTCGCACCGAGGCGCAGATCGAGTCGGTCGAGAACGGATCGAAATAGTCGGCAAGCTCGCCCGCGACCTCGCGGAACACGGCAATATCGGAGCACAGCACAGGAGTGTTGGCCGCGAATGCCTCGATGATCGGGACGCCAAAGCCTTCGGCGAGGCTCGGCATGATCAGGCCATGCGCGTCCGCGATCAGTGCCGCCTTCTCGTGCTCGTCGACATAGCCGGAGAAGCGGACGTTCTTCGGCAGGTTGCGCGCCTGGTTGGCGCCGCCGGCATAGCCGATCACGACGAGATCGGCCTCCGGCAGCTTGCGGAAGGCGCGGATGACGGCCGCGAGGTTCTTGCGGGGCTCGTTCGAGACGATGACGACGAAGCTCGGCCGTGCCGGGACGGCGGGTGGCACCGGCGCAAGCGGCGCTTCCGCGACGTCGAAACGGGTCCGCGGATAGACTACCCGCGCCGGAATGTGCGCATATTGCGGGAGCAGGGCGCGGAAGCGGTTCATGCTGTAGTTCGAGACGAAAGCGAGCTCGTCAGCCTGATTCACGCTGGTGAAAAGGCGCGACAGGAACAGGCGTGTTGCGATGTCATCCAGCTTGAGATCGGTGATCGGCAACAGGTCGTGCACGACGCAAATCACCTTTGCGCCCGGGCGGCGCTTGATCGCAACCCGGGTCGGGGTGTCGACGAGAATGACGTCGTAGTCGCGCGCATCGACCCGCGGCGGCGGCAACCGGGTCAGGGCCGACGTGTCCTGATAGCTGTAGAAGCCGGGCTCGAGCAGGAAATCGCCGAACAATTCGAGATGGCGCAAATCGGTCGGAATGTATTCGAGGCCTTCGGTCCGGTTCTCGATCAGCTTGACGCTGGTCGGCAGCAGACGAATCGAGCGCAGGAAGGCGATGATGAATTCTAGCGAGGTCGCCGCGTCGAGCTTGTGCTTGAACCAGTCGACGGTGCGGCGCAGGCCGCCGCGCATGATCGGCGAGTTCATGTCGGTTTCATCGAGGTAACGATAGAGCGCGAGCAGCTCGATCAGCCGTGAGTCCCCGGGCAGCAGGCGCGTCCGCTGCTGCCTGCGGCGCAGCTTCCGGTACCGGCGCGTGGTCTCCACGACGAGGGTCAGGGCATGTCCGTCGCCGGCCAGCGAGCGGATCAATTCACGGGTGAAATGGAAGATGCCGCGCTTGTGGTTGGGCTCGCCAAGCGCCTCGCTGACGACCAGGATCTTTGTCATGCGCTGATTTCTCTGAGCTCGAGGTGATGCGGGGCGGGCGCATCCAGCGCGACGGTGCTGGCGATGCGGCCGTGATCGAGATTGATGATGCTGTTGCAGGTCCGGCGCAGCAGGGCGTAGTCGTGCGAGGCGATGATCACGATCGCCGCGGTCTCGACCATCTTGCGCAGCCGCTGCTCGGCCTTGGCCGAGAAATTCTCGTCGACCACACTGAGCCACTCGTCCAGCAGCAGGATATCGGCGGGAAACGCGGTCGCGGTCGCGAACAGCACGCGCATCAGCATGCCCGACGAGAACATGCGCAGCGGCAGCCGCTGCATGCGCTGCTCCAGTTCGGTGAACGCCCAGATCTCGTCCAGGATCGCCGGCGTCGGCCTGTGTCCCGAGATCCGCAGCAGCAGGCTGATATTGTCGGCGGCGACGAAATCGAGATTGACGCCGGCGCCAAGGCCGAGCAGCGGCACGATATTGCCTGATATCTCGACGCGGCCGCTGGTCGCCGGGAACACGCCGGCGATCAGCCGCAGCAGGGTGGACTTGCCGGAGCCGTTCGGGCCGGCGAGGCCGATGCGTGCGCCGGCGTTCGCCTCGATCGAGATGCTGTCGACCGCGCGGATGGTCCGCATCTCGCTGGTCTGGCGGAACAGGCGGCCGAGCAGGCGGCGCTTCAGCGAGAAGTCGTAGGCGCCGTACAGCGGATAATCGAGGCAGACGTCGCGGAGGTGGATGCTTGCCATATGCTCTAGATCCAGAATGCCGCTTTGCGCAGATGCCTGATGGTGACGATGGCGGCGACCGCGAGCGCGGCCAGGCACGCCAGCACGTAGATCACGCTTGCCGTTGCGACATGACCGGTCGCCAGCGGGTCGCGCCAGATCGCGAACAGATGCGTCAGCGGATTGAGCCGCATCACGGTCGAGCCGCGATCGATCATCTCGGATGTCCAGATGATCGGCGAGGCCAGGAAGGCCAGCGTCAGCGAGGACTCGATGATCGGCTTGATGTCGCGGTAACGCGTCGCCAGCGCGCCGAGCACGAGGCTCAGGCCCAGCGTGCAGATCACGAACAGGGCGAGGCCGGGGAGGGCGGCGATGGCGCCGCCGACATCGCGCGGCGTCAGCACGAGCCACAGGAGCAGCGGCACGACCGCGTTATGGGCGGCGAACAGCGCCTGCCGGAAGGTACATTGCAGCAGGAAGATCACCGGCGGCAGCGCGCGATCCTTGATCAGGCTGGCCGAGCCCTGCAGCGCGGTGGTGGCGTCGAGCACCACGCTGTTGAGGAAGGTCCAGGCGGTGAGGCTCGCCGCCAGCATCGGCAGCCGCGCCACCGCGCTGACGTTGGAAAGATGGCCGATGACCGAGCCGAGCACGGCCACCATGATCGCCATCTGGATCGACATCCAGAAGGGTCCAAGGAGGGAGCGGACGTAGCGATGGCGCACGTCGGACCAGGCCAGTGTTGCCGCGATCTGGATCGCGCCGACGAAACCTGCCGTTCGGGGACGCGGGGCTGGGGCTGACGACCCCGCGTCCCTTGCGGCGGCCTCCTCGGTAACGACCTTGCGATACACCGTCTCGACTCCCTCCTTGAAGGCTGCGGTTGAGTATTTCGTCAGCGCGCGATGGCGCGCGGCCTGACCCATGCGGCGGCGCCGCTCGGGATCGTTGATCAGCGTTTCAATGGCGTCGGCGAGCGCGGCGGGATCGCCGGGCGGCACCGTGATGGCCTCGAGGCCGTCGCGGGCGACATGCGGAACGCCGGTGTCGAGCGCGGTGTTGACGACGGGCCGGCTTGCGGCCATCGCCTCGAGCTGCGCCAGCCCGAAGGTCTCCGCATTGGTCACCGACGGCATCACGAACACGTCGGCGATGCGCATCAGCTTGACGCGCTCGCTCTCGGACACCGAGCCGAGCAGGCGGACGCGGTCCTGCAAGCCGTAGTCGCGGATCAGCTGCTCGAGGTGGTCGCGCTCGCGGCCCTCGCCGACGATCCAGACCTCGAAATTGCGGGCATGGGCGGCGCGCACCAGCACGTCAAAACCCTTGTAGGGCACCAGCCGTCCGCAGGCGAGCACGAGACGGCCGCGGGCATTGACGTCGTCGGCCTGTGCGGCCGGCCGGTCATATTTCGCGACATCGACGCCGAACGGAACGGCGTGGCACTTGTCGGAAAATTCCTGCAGCAGCGGCGTGGTTTCGATCAGCACCGGATCGGAGACGATGATCGCGGCGGCCCGGCGCAGCGTTCGCCGCATCATCGGCTCGACGAGGAAGCGCAAGGCCGCGTGCGAGACGATGTCGGCGTGCCAGTGCACGACCAGCGGGCGGGTGCGGCCGAACCCGAATGCGAAGACGAGGTCGGCGAGCGGGAACGGGGCGTGCAGCGCCAGCAGGTCGTGCTCGGCGATGCGGCGCCACAGCCGCCACGGATAGGTCGGCGCGGCCGGCAGCGACAGCACGTCGCCGAACGAGTGCACGCGCTCGACCGCAACGTCGTTGACCACGATCTTTTGCTCGCCGCCGGAGCGCGAGCAGACCAGTACGGCGGCGTTGAACGTGTCCTTCAGTCCGGCGCAGATATCGCGGATCACCGTCAGCGTGCCGCCGAACAGGTCGGGATAGTAGACCTTGAAGATGTGGAGCACCGACGGACGCCGGGCCGGCTCGTTGACGACGATCATGGGCGGCTCGATCCGGATCATGCGACGAACAGGGCGACGATGAACGGCAGCGCCAGCGCGGCGGCGAACACCAGCGAGCGCAGCAGCGCCGGAAACACCGGCTCGATCGGGCCGCAAGGCACCTGCGGCGTGAAACAGAATGGCGCCTGCGGCGTGAAACGGAGTGCGGTGGCGGCGAACCGACCGGGTTCGTGAAACGAACAGGTTTCGCGGGCCGAACGAAGAGACATTGGGTCGGATTCCCTTTTGGATGAATTCTGGATACGTGGGAAAATTTCACACGTCAATGGCGGCGGACTAAAATGTGGGATTATGTCCCACGTATGGCGGTGGACAACTTTTTGCGGACGGCGGCGGAACGCATGACGGTGCGATCGCGCCGCGACGGCGCGGGCGAGCGAATGCGGGCGTTTCTAAAGCGCCATGAGCCTACTTGTGGGTCGAGCAACAGCCGCCGCTTCACCTCGCCCCGCGTGCGGGGAGAGGTCGGAACGCATCGTCAGATGCGTGCTCTAGCGAAGCGTCAGGCCGGCTCGGCGGTGCTGCGTTCGACCGGCTGCAACTGGCGCCTGATCGCGGCGATGTCGAAATGAATCCGCTCGGGCAGCATTGCCGCTGCCAGGCGCTGCAAATCCTGCTCGATCACGACGCGCTTGCCGCCGTCGGAGGTCAGCGCAATCGAGATCGATTGCGCGCGTGGCTCGGCACGGAGGCCCGCATGCGCGCGGCAGGCATATTCGCCGGCGCGCAGGCCGCCGAAGCCGAAGGCGAGCAGGCGGCCGTAGATGTAGAGCGCGAGCAGGTCGGTTTCGTCGAAGCGGCGCGGCGATCCGGGCGCAACGCCCGGCAGGCAGGGATAGCCGCCCGCCATCACCGTCGACACGAACTCCTCAAAGGGAACCTGGGCGATCCGGCAGGCTTCCGCGATCGCAAGGTCGAATCGGGCAGACGTCATGGAGCGGTCCGTGGCGATGGCGGCAGTGCCGGACTCCGTGACACCCGCTGGCGAGCGCGCGAACCTTGTCCGGAGATGATTTTGTTTCCCATAAGTGGGAAAATGTCACACGTCAAATGAGGTGGGCAAGAGCGGTGGGATTGTGTCCCACGGCGCGGACGGCTAAAAGTTAGGCATGAATGCCAAGGCCCCGAAGTCGAAGGTGGGATCGTCCGCGCCGATCGCCGCAGCGAAGCTGCATGCGCCGCTGGCGCGGATGCTGCGCCCGCTGGTGCGGCTTTGCATCCGCGGCGGCATGACGTTTCCGGCGCTGACCCAGCTGCTGCGCGAGCTCTATGTCAACGTCGCCGAGCACGACTTCGCGCTCGAGGGCAAGGAGCAGACCGACAGCCGCGTCAGCCTGCTGACCGGCATCCACCGCAAGGAGGTGGCGCGACTGCGCGGCGCCGGCACGCCGGTCAATGCGGTGCCGGCGACGCTGTCGCGCACCAGCGCGATCATCGCGCGCTGGCTGGCCGCGCCCGAGTTCACCGATGCCAAGGGCGATCCGCTGCCGTTGCCGCGCACCGCGGACGGAGGCGCGCCGTCGTTCGAGACGCTGGTCGAATCGATCACCAAGGATGTGCGGCCGCGCGCCGTGCTGGACGAATGGCTCGACCGCAAGCTCGTCACCATCAATGACGACGACGAGATCATGCTGGTCGAGGAGGCCTTCGTGCCGCATGGCGACGACGACCGCAAATGGCACTATCTCGGCCGCAACCTGCATGATCACGTGGCGGCCGCCGAGATGAACGTGTCGTCGGCCGCGCCGCGCTTCCTCGAACGCGCGGTGCATTACGACGGCCTGTCGGCGAAGCTGGCGAAACGGCTCGAGGGCCGCTCGCGCGAGCTGGCGATGGAGGCGCTCAAGGTCGCCAACCGCGAGGCCAACCGCGCGCTCGCAAAAGACAAGGGCGGCGACTATCGCTGGAATTTCGGCATCTACATCTACCGCGAGGGGCCGGATGGTCCGGTCGATGACGATGCCGACGAAGGCGGTGCAGCGTGAAGCGCCCGCCGGTCATTTCGCGCCGCGCGCTGCTTGTCGGCTTCTGGCTTGCCGGAACGTCGCTCGCGGGCGCGCAGGTCAAGAAGCGCGGCAACGATCAGGGCATCGGCGGCACCGGCATCACCGGTTCCGATCAGGGCATCGGTGGCACCGGCATCGTCGGGGTGATCCAGCGGTTCGGCTCGATCTATGTCAATGGCGAGCGCGTCGCCTACGCACCCGACGTGCCGGTCCGAATCGACGGCGAGGCGGCGAGCGCCAAGGCGCTGCGGATCGGACAGCTCGCGCGTGTGGTGGCGCAGCGCGACGCCGGCGGCACGCTGTCGACCAAACGCATCGATGTGACCAGCGAGGTGACCGGGCCGATCGAGCAAATGAAGCCGGGCGGGCTGACGGTGCTCGGCCAGACGGTCGCCTGGACCGGGCGCGAGAGCTGGCTGAAGGTGGGCGCGCATGTCGCCGTGTTCGGGCTGCGTCGCACCGACGGCGTCGTCGTCGCAAGTCTGGTGCAGGAGCGCCACGACGCCGCCGCCCGTGTCGCAGGGCCGCTCGAGCGCGACCGTGCCGGCGTCTTGCGGATCGGCGAGCTTAAGCTCGCCGGCGTCGATGCGGCGCTGGCCGGTCAGCGCGTGCAGGCCGAGGGACACGTCGTGCAGGGCGTGATGCAGGTGTCGCGCAGCCGGGCCGACGACTTCTCCGATCTCGCCGGCGCGAACCGGCTGCTGATCGAGGCCTATGTGCGGCGGGTCGGCAACGACCTGCAGCTCGGCTCCGGCTTTGTCGCGCGCGATCATTCGCGGTTTTCGCCGGCGGCCGATACGCGCGTTGTCGTCAACGCGCAGCTGTCGGGCCCGCGCGAGCTGCGCGTCGAATCGGTGCAGTCGGTCGGCAAGTTCCCGGGCTCGTCGGTGAAGAGCCCGGGCACGCCGGGCCGTGGCCCCGGCGGCGGCGGATCCGGGCCGGGTCATGGATCGGGACCGGGCGGCCGCGGCGCGCCAGGCGGCGGCGGTCCAGGTGGCGGCCCCGGTGGGGCGCCGTCCGGCATGCCGGGCGGCAGCCCGCCAGGCGGCGGGCCTGCGCCTGATCCGCTGAGTGGTGGACCGACCGGCCCCGGTCCCGGTGGCTTCGGCCCGCCCGGCGGACCGTTCGGTCCTGGCGGCGGTGGTGGTCCGTTCGGGCCCGGCGGCGGATTCGGCGGTGGCGGACCGCCCGGTGGCATGGGCGGCGGCGGCCGCCGCTGAAACCACAAACAAGGTCGGCGCAAGCGAGACCGCTTGCGCCGATATTCAGATCGATCGTCGTGAGATTGAGCTAGCCCGCGCTGAGCCGGACGCCGGCGCGGAGGAATTTCTGCGGATCGACAGCTTCGCCGTCGATGCGGGTTTCATAGTGCAGATGCGGACCGGTGGAGCGGCCGGTCGAGCCGACGGCGCCGATCACCTGGCCGATCTTGACGTATTCACCGACCTTGACGCCGATCTCGGAGAGATGGCCGTAGCGGGTGGCGAGCCCGTTGCCGTGATCGACCTCGACCATGCGGCCATAGCCGCCGGCCCAGCCCGCCGACACCACCTTGCCGTTGGCGGTGACACGCACTGGATCGCCTTGCGCGGCGCGGAAGTCGAGGCCGGTGTGCATTGCCGGCCGGCCGAGGAAGGGGTCGGAGCGCACGCCGAAGCCGCTGGTGAATTCGACTTCACCGACCACGGGCTTGCGGTAAGGCACCAGCGCCAGCGTCTGGTTCAGTCGCTGCATCTGTGCCCGGTTGATGTTGATGCGATAGAGCTGGCGTTCGAACGCGCCGGCGTCGGCAGAGAGTTTCACAGGGACAAAGGGCCCGCCCATGCCGGAGCGCGGCGTCGCCGCCTCGAGCTGCGCCATGTTGAGGCCGAGATCGGAGATCACGCCGCGCATCCGGCGCACCTTGGAATCGATGCTGTCCTCGACCGAGGCGAGCGCGGCAACCTGGCGCCGCTCGACCTGGTCAAGCGAGGTTTGCAGGCGGACCAGCACGTTGTCGACGCCCTGGGCCTTGGCGAACTGGTTCGGCTGCGTCTTGGCGATCAGTGGCGCGCGCGATTCCAGCCGTGCCTCGCGATCCGGCGGCGCCACGAAGATCACGGTGTCGCTGATCGGCGAGGGTTTCAGCGCGCCTGAGGACGGCGCCGCCTCGGCGCGGCCCTGCGGCTTGATCGATCCGGTGCTGGTGACGTCAGGCATCGCGCCGAGCGCGGTGGCGCGCGACTCCAGCGTCGACTGCCGCTTCATGATCTGGTCGAGCTTCTGGTCGAACTGCTCCTGGTCGAGCAGCTGGCGGCTGGTGGTGCGGTCGACCTTGGCGCGCAGCTCCGAGATGCGGTCCTCATAGGCGTATTGCATCTCGGCCTGGCGCGCGATCAGCCGGGTCAGCACGTCGTCGCGGAACGCGAAATAGGTCGCGGTCGCCGCCGACCACATGCCGAGCAGAACCACGGTGCCGACGATGATCCAGAACACCACCGGCCCGAACCGGACCTGCTTGCCGGCATGGACCAGCGTATAGCCCTCGCCGGAGGCCGCCACCGCCGCGGCAGCAGGTGCGGGGTGATGGGCTGCCGGACGGCGCGCCGGCGTCCGGCCATGGTCCTGCGGATGATGGTGTTTGTGGTGACCGGACCGGCTCGACATCGGTACTCCCGCGGCCGGTCGGACCAAGCTCCGTACGGCTAATTTGCGGGGCCGATTTGAGCCCGTCATGGTTAATTTTCAGGAAACGGAACCCGTCCCGTCAGAGCGCCCGGGCCGCCTCCAATACCGCTTCGGCGTGGCCGTCGACCTTCACATGGCGCCAGATCCGGGCGATTCTTCCACTGGAATCGACCAGAACCGTCGTGCGAATAATTCCCATGAAGGTCCTGCCATACATGGATTTTTCGCCCCAGGCGCCATATGCCTCCAGCATCTGGTGGGCTGGGTCCGAGACCAGCGGCACCGACAGCTGGTGTTTGTTTCGAAATGACTCCTGCGCCTTAACCGTGTCGGCGGAAATGCCGACCACTTCGGTCCCTGCCGCTACGAACTCGCTTTTGAGCCGGGTGAAATCGATCGCCTCCCTGGTGCAGCCGGGGGTGTCGGCGCGGGGGTAGAAGAACAGCACCAGTTTCTTGCCGGCAAAATCCTTCAGCGAAACGCTGCCCCCGCCGTCGCGCGGCAGGTTGAAGCCAGGCGCCGTGGCGCCCTCGGCAAGTGTGACGGCGGACGAGTTGGTCACGGTTGCGGTCGGCTCTCGCTTTAACGGTTTCGATGCCGCCTTGTGCGAGGCTTTGCTTCGAACACCCGCTGCGGTCGCCTTGGTCGTTTTCTTAGTTGTTTTCTTGGCCGCTGCCTTCTTCGCAACCGCTGTGCGGGTTTTCGTCGCGGACTTCCCAGTGCTTGCGCTTGCGGCGCGCGCAACCTTTGTTGCGACCAGCTTCCCGGTTGTGTTGGAGGATTTCTTGCGCGTTTTCTTGGACATACGCCTTCCTTTCGTCGCTTTCCGAAGCTCAACCATTGGGGTATTGCGGTCTTATTGGCGGCGGCCGGATTCGCACCGGCCGCTGGGCAAGTTTGATGGCCACGGAGTATGGTGACAAGGAATTCGACGCGTGACCCGTCCGCTTGCTGAATTGGCTTTTGATTGGTTGGTTTGGTCCGCTCTGGGGGCCATCGGCGAGTAACACGATTAGGCGAGGATAGGCGGCGATGCCGGCACAGGAGCGCTCGATACGAATCGACGGGCGCCCCGATGGCGGCGATCAGCTTCGCCGTCAGCACCGAGAAGCAATGGCAAGGAACACGTCGCCGCAGGGTCCAAATCCGCGCGCCGGGGCTGACCTCTCGCAATGGGAGGACGACGCCGCGTGGGACGAGCAGGATGAGGCGGCGGGCAACCGTGCGCGGCAATTGCTGGCGCGTTCCCACACCAACCTGCATCGCTTCACCGATTTCTGCTCCGGCATGCAGCGTTGGCTGAACGGCGAGCGCTGGATTCGTCGCATCGGACTGGTCCTTGTGGTGCTGGTCGCGATGTTCGCGACCTGCTTCGGCGGGCTGTGGTGGCGGCTCGGCGCCGGCCCGATCAATCTCGACATGGCGACGCCGTGGCTTGCCGCGGCGATCGAGGAGAATATCGGCCACGGCAACACGGTCGAGGTCGGCGGAACGCAGATCGAGCGCGCCGGCCGCGTCAGGATCGCGGTGCGCATCCGCGACATCATCGTCCGCGATCGGGACCATGCGGTGGTTGCGAGCGCGCCCAAGGCCGAGGTGCGCCTGTCGGGAACCGCGCTCTTGATGGGCCAGTTGCGGGCGGAGAGCCTCAATCTGGTCGATGCGGAGCTGTCGGTGCGCATCACACCCGACGGCAATGTCACCGTGTCCGCCGGTGACACCGCAAAACCGCTGGCCACCGGCGTTGCCTCCAAGCGGGAGGCGGGGATGCCGCCGACATTCCCGCGGCCGACACCCGCAGCACCGCCGCCGCCCGTTGCCTCGCCGCCAGCTGCCGCCGAGCCCTCCGCGGGCGCATCCGATTCGGCCCAGAGCGGGCTGCTCGCCGGTCTCGACTGGCTCGACAGCCTCAGCATGACCGGCCTCGACGGGCAGAACCTCAACGAGATCGGCCTGAAGAACGGCAATCTCGTCGTCGACGATCAGCAGCGCGGCAACAAATGGAGCTTCGAGAACATCAGCCTCAGCCTGCGGCGCCCGAGCGGCGGCGGCGTCGCGCTCAGCTTCGGCGAGGAGGGCGCAAAGCCTTGGTCGGTGCGCGTGCTGGTCGGACCACAGCAGAACGGCGTGCGCTCGGTCGACATCAAGGCCGACAAGGTTTCCACCCGGAACATCCTGCTCGCGCTCCGGACCAAGGATCTGACCTACACCGCCGACCTGCCGCTGTCGGGCGAGATGAAGGGCGAACTCGGCCGCGACGGCCTGCCGACCTACTTCCGCGGCAAGATCAATGTCGGTGCCGGCAACATCATCGACACCGACACGCCCGACTATCCGATGCCGATCGATGCGGCCGAGATGAGCGTCGAATGGGATTCGGGGCGGCGCGTGCTGCTGGCGCCGATCAAGGTCGTCTCGGGCGCCAACCGCATCACGCTGCTCGGCCATCTCGAGCCGCCGAACGACAACGTCACCGACTGGCAGGCCGGCCTGTCGGGCGGCACCATCGTGCTGGCCGGCGCCGACAAGAACGAACCACCGTTGATCTTCAATCGCATCAACATCGGCTTCCGGTTCGACACCGACAAGAAGCGCGTGCTGCTGACCCAGGCCGACATCTCCAATGGCGAGATCGGCGTCGCCGGAACCGGCAGTATCGACTATTCCGGCGAGCCGCGGCTGCAGCTCGGATTCGCCGGCACGCCGATGTCGGCCTCGGCCCTGAAACGGATGTGGCCGGTCATCATCGTGCCCGAGGTGCGCGAATGGGTGCTCGAGCGGATCGACCGCGGCACGCTCCAGCGTATCGATGTCGGGGTCAATTCGCCGGTGCACAACCTGTCGCGCAAGGGACCGCCGATTCCGGATGACGGCCTCTCGGTCAACATTGTCGCCTCGGGTGTCACGGTGCGTCCGGTGGATCAGATGCCCGCGGTGCATGACGCGGATCTGAAGGCCAGGGTGACCGGCCGCACCGCGACCGTGACCATCAACCAGGGCATTGCCGACACGCCGGCGGGCCGCAAGATCACGCTGTCGGACTTCACCTTCGAGGTGCCGGACATGGCGCCGAAGCCGTCGCCGTCCAAGGTCAAGTTCCGGGTCGATTGTCCGGTGCCGGCCGCCGCCGAGATCCTCGCGTCCGACCGGCTCAGCGATCTCTCCGGTCCGCCGATCGATCCCAACGCCAGCAAGGGCAACGTCTCCGCGACGATCAATCTCGGCATGCCCGTGAAGGGCGAGCTGACCAAGGCCGATACGCTCTACTCGGTCACCGCCGACATCTCCGGCGTTGCCGTCGACAAGCTGGTGATGAACCAGAAGCTCGAAGCCAACGCGCTGAAAGTGATCGCCAGCAATGCCGGCTTCCAGGTCAAGGGCGACGTCAAGATCAACGGGCAGGCAGCCTCACTCGACTACCGCAAGCCAGCCGAGGGCGATGCCGACGTCAAGCTGCAGGCGACGCTGGACGATGCGAGCCGCGCGCGCCTCGGGCTTGATCTCGGCCCCGCGGTCTCCGGCGCGATTCCGATCAAGCTGAGCGGCAAGATCGGCAGCGGCGACAATCCCACCACCAAGATGGGCGTCGAGGCCGACCTGACCCAGCTCAAGCTCGACAACATCCTGCCGGGCTGGGTCAAGGCGCAGGGCCGTGCCGGCAAGGCGACCTTCAACGTGGTGCCGAAGGGGCAATCGACCCGGTTCGAGGATATCTCGATCGACGGCGCCGGCGCGTCGATCAAGGGGGCGCTCGAGGTCGACCAGAACGGCGATCTCATGAATGCGTACTTCCCGACCTACGCGCCGTCGGAAGGCGACAAGACCTCGCTGCGGGCCGATCGCGGTCCCGACGGCGTGATCAAGGTCACGATGCGCGGCGACGTGTTCGACGGCCGCGGCTTCCTGAAGTCGGCGATCTCCGGCCGCGATAGCGATCCCAAGAGCAAGACCAGGACCACCGATTTCGATGTCGACCTGAAACTCGGCGCGGTCGCAGGATTCAACGGCGAAGCGCTGCGGAGCGTCGACGCCAAGGTCTCGCGCCGCAACGGGTTCTTCAAGGCGTTCACGCTGAGCGGCAAGGTCGGCCGCGACACCCCCGTCACGGTCGATATGCGCGGACGCCAGCAGGGCCGCGAGGTGATTTATCTGCAGACCGCCGACGCCGGCGCGTTCCTGCGCTTCATCGACACCTATTCGAAGGTGGTCGGCGGCCAGCTTACGCTCGCGATGGAGCCGCCGATCCCTGAGCCGAGTCCAAGGGAGGGGCTCATCAATATCACCGGCTTCTCGGTGAAGGGCGAAACCCAGCTCGATCGCGCCGTTGCCGGCGGGCCGGTCAGCACCCAGAACGGCATCGGGTTCGACGCGCTGCGCGCCGAGTTCACCCGCCAGAGCGGCCAGCTTTCGATCCGCAATGGTGTGGTCAAGGGACCGACCATCGGCGCGACCATCGAAGGCAGCATCGACTATATCGGCAACCAGGTGCGGATGAACGGCACCTTCATTCCGATGTACGGGTTGAACAACATGTTCGGTCAGATCCCGTTCTTCGGGATTTTCCTCGGCGCCGGCAGCAATGAAGGCCTGATCGGCGTGACCTATGAAGTGGTGGGAACGCCGAGCGCGCCGGTGCTGCGCGTCAATCCGATCTCCGCGCTGGCCCCCGGCCTGACGCGCAAGATCTTCGAGTTCAAGCAGTACGGCCCGAACGATCTGCCGACGACGAACAATTAGGGCGTCAATTGCAAAATCAGCGTGGCGTGGACGGTGGCGCTCCCGGAAAGCGAACCCCGAAGCGCTGGATCAGTCCGGGCACGCTGCTCATATCCATGTCGAGCGCATAGCGCGCGCAGAGCGCCGCCAGCCGCTGCGGATCGGGCGGACCATTGATCAACTCCGCTCCGAGCTCACGGAAATAGGCCTCAAATCCGGCGGGCGATATGATTTCCAGTACGCGGGCAGGGGTGTCTCCTGCATTCCAAAAGGTGTGCCACTGCTCGCGCGGCTTGAAAATCAGGTCTCCCGGATTGCCGATCACGACGGACTCGCCGAGCAGCGCGCCGATCCTGCCTTCAAGGACGAAACTGTACTCATCCTCGCGATGATGCCGGTGCATGGGGGCTGCCAAAGCGTGCGGCTGCATTGGATGCTCGACGAGCGCAAAGCGCCTGCCGACGTCAGCCCCTTCGACCATGAACCGGGCGCTCATGCCGCCGAGAACGGCGAGATGACCATCATGTGCGCCGAGTATTCGCGGTGATGCCATGCTGTCCATCGCTCCAGTCATGTGCCGGGATAATGTTGCCGCAGTGGTTCGCAGCCCCGCGCCAGCACTAGGTTGATCCGGGCGGAGGTGGCAGCGCTCCGATCTGGTGAAGAAGCGCAAATCGGTCGGGCACGCCCCAGTGTTCGATCAGTTTACCGCCGGAAAATCGACAGATGTCGATGACATCGATGGCGACTGGCTTTCCCGATCGCGGATCGACGCCTGTTGCCTTGCTGCGCGCCCATACCGTATCGCCAGCTTCCACGATCGCCTCTATCGCGAGCCGCAGCTTCTTGATGCTGCCTCTCGCATCTTCGATCTGCGCCTTCAGGATTTGCGGGCCGGGAAGGTCGGTTTTCGATAGATACTCATGTTCGATCAGCTTCTCGGCGCAAACTTCGTCTGCGACCGTCAGATCGCCCTGAGAAAAGCCACGTTCGACGATGGGCTTGAAGTGCTCCAGGTTTGTCGACATGCCCATCGCTCCGGTTCTCTCGGACCGCCGACCGCGATGCTGGCAGCAACGACACGAATTTGCGTCGCGTCATGCTCGCCGTCATCCTAGTCTCCGGTGAGGGCAGACGTTGCCGTGGAGCCCGCGTGAACGCTTGTAAATTTCGGTCATCCGCCGGGGAAAAAGATGTTGTCCCAGTCGCCGACGAGGCCGGTAGGCGGCAGGCCGGCGAAAACGCGGCATTCGTGGATGAAATGGGCCTGATCGAAGTAGCCGAGTTCGTGAGCAATGTCGGTCCAGGTCCGGTGCGGGGCATCGCGGCGGGCGATCAACGCCCGGTCGAACCAGATCGTTCGGGCAAACAGTTTGGGCTTCATTCCAACCTGCGTCGCAAAGCGGCGCTGGAACTGACTGGGGCTGAGGCCGGAATTTGCAACGAGGTCCCCGATCCGCGAACGGTCCCGTACGGCGATCATCCGGCGTGACGCGACGCCAATCGCGCAGTCGGGACCGCGCTTCTCAAGCATCGTCTCAACCCAGCGTTCGACGGCGGCGACGCGGAGATCGAAGTCCGGCGCCAGGCGTACGGCGTCGCCAACGGCCGTGGCGGATTTGCCGAGGACATCGGAGGCTGCCGGGTCCTGGTTGACCAACGACGCCATGTCGATTCCGGCCAATCGGTTCAGGCCGGCCGGTTGAAACAGAATGCTGAAAACGTGGATCGAGCCCGACAGACAAACGTGGGCTCTGCGATAGGTTTGCGGACCGACAATGCTCGTATCGGGCGTAGCGTTCGCCCGGCCACCATCGATGCGGACGCGATATGGATCGGCCAGGTGGACAATCAGGATTTGATGCGGCCGTGCGGCGACGGGCCAGGCCAGGACCGCGCTACCCAACTCCACGCGCCTCTCCTCGAACGCGCGTAAGACGCCGCGAAGTTGGGGGTGGGGTAATGCCCGCTTGATATCCATGGAGGCCCCTCGGTGGCGGAAGCCTAGATCGAGCCGATACATGCGACAATATCTGTCTTGTCGGCCCCCCCGGGTTATTTGCTCCGCGCCGAGTCCGCTCTCGCCCCTCCACCGACTTCTCGGTTGCATTTGCCTGGTTCAGGAACACGCGCGGTGGCGGGTTTCTGTCCGCATTCATCCGAGGCTGCCACCTAAGTCCGAGCGGCCCGCCGTCCGGATGAAGTTCGCGCAGGAACCTTGCCCTATCTGGGATGTTGGAGAGCAATTCAATGACTCAGGAGGAACTCTCATGAGAACGCTGTTACTGGCTGGTGTACTGGCGGTAGCCGGCTTCGCGATGGCCACGCCGATCTCCATTGCACCCGCGTCAGCTCAGGTTGCCGTTGATACTCCGCTCGGCGGCGTAAGAGTGGGCCCGGAGCCCCGTTACTACCGAGACTACGATCGACCCGCTTATCGCGCCTACGGATATGATCGCGGATATCGCGGATGCCGCACCGTCACGATCGAGCGTGACGACGGATCGGTCCGGAGGGTCCGTCGCTGCGACTAGCAGTACCGGACCAGAGGATCGACTTCCGTGGCTTACAAGACCGCTCGAGCCGGTTCTCGCAATCAAGGAATTGGAACCATCGACTTGGGCCGCTGCAGTTGGCGGCCTGTTTCATTTGGCGAATGCCGCCTGTTGGCCCAAGGCGCTGGCCCAAGGCGCTGGCCCAAGGCGTTGGCCCGAGGCCGGCATGCGTTCATGCCGGATTCCGCGTCGCCTTCGCGGGACAAGCGGACGCAGGTAACGAACTTACCGCCGCAGCGCCGGCACCACCAGGAACGGGATCAGGCCGAGCACCACATTGACCAGCGCGAAGACGATCAGTGGATTGTAGCTGTGGGTCCAGTCGTGGATCAGGCCACCGCCCCATGAGCCAAGGCCGGAGCCGAGGCCGCTGCCGATCATGATCGTGCCGTAGATCGTGCCGACGCGCTCGCCGCGGAAGATCTTCAGCGCGGTCGCGGTGATCAGCGGGCCGCGCGAGCCGATCATGCTGCCGAAGCAGATGATGAAGCCGGTCAGCAGCCAGTAGTTCGGATACCACTGCAGCAGCCAGAGCAGAATGATGCCGAGGATCGAGACGCCGTAGCTGAACAATACCGAGGGCCGGCGGCCGATGATGCCGTCGAGGGTGGACACGCCGAGCATGCCGACGAACAGCGCGACGCCGGAGAAGCCCCAGGCGGTTGCCGCCTGCAGCGGCGGGAAGCCGACATCGATCAAATAGGCGACGATCTGCGCGGTCAGCGCATACATCGCGATCGCGGTGAAGAAGAAGGTGGAGAACAGCGCCCAGAAGGCGTGGTGGCGCATCGCGCTGAGCAGTGTCCAGCCTTCGTCGGCCAAGCTGCTCTCCGCCTTCCTGACGATATGCGGCGAACCGCCGGCGAGCAGCCGCCACGGCAGAAAGACCAGCGGAACAAGCAGGCAGAGCGCGCCGACGCCGAACACCTGATAGGCCTCGCGCCAGCCGATCCGGTCGATCAGAACCTGCGACAGCGGCAACAGCAGCAACAGGCCGGCGCCGGTCGCCGAATACATCACGGCCATCGCGGTCGGCAGGCGTGGTCCGAACCAGCGGCCGAGCAGGATCGAATTCGACACATTGCCGATCAGCGCGGTGCCGAAACCGACGCAGAGGCCGACGCTGAGCTGGAATTGCCAGAGCGCTTGCGCGCGCGAGGCGACGAGGAAGGCGCAACCGAGCAGCGAGAGGCCGAGCGCATAGACCAGGCGCGGACCCGAGCGGTCGAACAGGCGTCCGACCAGTGGCGCGGTCAGGCCGCTGGCGAGCCAGGTCAGCGAGTAGACCGACACCACAGAGGCGCGGTCCCAGCCGAAATTTTCCGAGATCGGTTTCAAGAAAACGGTGAAGCTGTCGCTGAGGCCGCGCCCAAGCACCGACAGCACGAAGCAGAGCGCGAGCACGTTCAGCGCGACGCGGGACTGCTTCGCCGGCGTTGCAAGCGTGTCGTTCGGAGGCGTGGTCTGCTGGTCCATCGGAAAGATGGGAGCGCGCTTTCCGCACTCCCGACAACCGACAAATGCGAATGCGCCTATGCAGGCTTCAGCAGGACGTGGCGCTTCTTGCCGAGCGACAGTTTCACCACGCCTTCCGGCGTGAGATTGGCCGAAGTCAGCAGCATCTTCTCATCGGTCACGGCAGCGTCGTTGACGCGAAGGCCGCCGCCCTTGATCTGCCGGCGCGCTTCGCCGTTGGAAGCGACGAGCTCGGCCTTGACGAAGGCGACCAGCACGCCGACGCCGGCTTCAAATTCGCCGCGCGGAATTTCCACCGTCGGCAAGGTTTCGGCCAGCGCACCTTCCTCGAAGGTGCGGCGCGCGGTCTCGGCGGCTTCGTTCGCTGCATCGCGGCCATGGAGCAGGGCGGTCGCCTCGGTCGCCAGCACCTTCTTGGCCTCGTTGATCTCGCCGCCGGCCAGCGCCGCAAGCTTGCTGATCTCGCTCATCGGCAGGATGGTGAACAGCTTGAGGAACTTGACGACGTCGGCGTCCTCGACATTGCGCCAGTACTGCCAGAAATCGTAGGGCGAGAACTGGTCGGCGTTGAGCCACACCGCGCCCTTGGCGGTCTTGCCCATCTTGTCGCCGGAGGCGGTGGTGAGCAGCGGCGTGGTCAGCGCGAACAGTTGCGGCGTGCCCATGCGGCGGCCGAGATCGACGCCGTTGACGATATTGCCCCACTGGTCGGAGCCGCCCATCTGCAGCCGGCAGCCGGCGCGGCGCGACAGCTCGACGAAGTCGTAGGCCTGGCAGACCATGTAGTTGAACTCGATGAAGCTCATCTCCTGCTCGCGCTCGAGCCGGAGCCGCACTGAGTCCATGGTCAGCATGCGGTTGACCGAGAAGTGCCGGCCGATGTCGCGCAGCATCTCGATCCAGTTCAATTTGGTCAGCCACTCGGCATTGTCGAGCATGATGGCGTCGGAAGGCCCGTTGCCGTAGCGCAGCACCTTGGCGAACACGCCGCGGATCGAGGTCTTGTTGGCTTCGATCTCCGCAACCGTGCGCATTGCGCGCGTCTCGTCCTTGCCGGAGGGGTCGCCGACCATCGTGGTGCCGCCGCCCATCAGCGTGATCGGCTTGTTGCCGCTCTGCTGCAGCCAGTACAGCATCATCATGGTGAGGAAGTTGCCGATGTGCAGCGACGGCGCGGTGCAGTCATAGCCGACATAGGCGGTCGCCTGGCCCTTCGCGGCAAGCGCGTCGAGGCCCTCGAAATCGGAGCACTGGTGGACGAAGCCGCGTTCCTGTAAAGTGTTCAAGAAATCCGATTTAAATGCAGTCATTTGTCGGCGAGCCAGATCATTCTTGTTTTACGGTTCTTGCATCTATTTGCGGAACCTTGATGCTTGAGGCTGCCGCAGGCGGACGCGCAGTGGCATTATAGGATGTACTTGTTTGAGACAAGCCGGGGGTTCCCGGCTGGGGCGCTTCCAGCATGATGTTAACGGCACTCGGTCTGATGAGCGGTACCTCGCTCGACGGGGTCGACGTGGCATTGATCGAGACCGACGGCCGCCAGATCAAGGCCTTCGGCCCCTCGGGCTATCGGCCTTATACCGAAGGCGAGCGCAGCCTGCTGCGCCAGGCGCTGACGGAGGCGGTCCATCTGTCGCGGCGCGACGCCCGGCCGGGGATTTTGCGGCAGGCCGAGCAGGCCGTCACCACGGCCCATGCCGAGGCGGTCGCCAGCTTCACGGCGCAGCACCGGATCTCCGCCCAGGATATCGACATCGTCGGGTTCCATGGCCAGACCGTGCTGCATCGTCCCGAGCGGAGGCTGACGGTGCAGATCGGCGATGCCCTGGCGCTCGCCAAGGTGATCCACATTCCGGTGATGCACGATTTCCGCGCCGCCGACGTCGAGGCCGGCGGGCAGGGCGCCCCGTTCGTGCCGGTCTACCACCGCGCGCTGGTGCAATCGCTGAACCGCGAGGGGCCGATCGTCGTGGTCAATATCGGCGGCGTCTCCAACATCACCTATATCGACGGCACGGACACGTTGATCGCCTGCGACACCGGGCCGGGCAATGCGCTGCTCGACGACTTCATGTTCCGTCAGATGCACCAGCCGTTCGACATCGCCGGCAAGTTCGCCGCGCTGGGCAAACCGGACGAGCCCTGGATCGCACTGGCGTTGAAGCTGCCGTTCTTTGCGCTGCCGCCGCCGAAATCGCTCGACCGCAACGACTTCGCCGGCCTCAAGCTCGGCGCCGTGGCGCCGGCCGATGGCGCCGCGACGCTGACCGCCTTCACTGCCGCGGCCATCGCCCGCGTCGTGCCGCTGCTGCCGAAACGGCCGAAGAGCTGGATCATCTGCGGCGGTGGCGCCTCCAACCTCACGATGATGCGGATGCTGCGCGAGCGACTGGCGCCGGCGACCGTCGAGCCGGCCGAGGCGCTCGGCTGGGCGGCGGATGCGATCGAGGCGCAGGCGTTCGGCTTCCTTGCCGCGCGCGGCATGAAGGGCCTGCCGCTGAGCTATCCCGCCACAACGGGGGTGCCGATCCCGATGACCGGGGGCATCATCGCGCGACCGTGATTTAGATGCAAATGCATCTACCTTGACAGTTCCATGCCGTTGCATTTAATTCCATGCAATTGCATTGAACGCGAGGTTCGTCATGGCCGCCCTGAAACTGATCAGCCACAAGCTCTGCCCCTATGTGCAACGCGCGGTGATCGCGCTGCGTGAGAAGGGCGTGCCGTTCGAGCGGATCGACATCGATCTCGCCAACAAGCCGGACTGGTTCCTGAAGATCTCGCCGCTCGGCAAGGTGCCGGTGCTGGTGGTGACGCGCGACGACGGCAAGGAGGTCGCGCTGTTCGAGAGCAATGTGATCTGCGAGTACATCGAGGAGACGCAGGCGGGGGCGAAGCTGCATCCAGAGAACGCGCTGACGCGCGCCGAGCATCGCGCCTGGATGGAGTTCGGCTCGGCCATTCTCGGCGATCTCTGGGGGCTCGAGACTGCCACCGATGCCGCGGCCTTCGAGAGCAAGCGGCAGGCGGTCGCGGCGAAATTCGCGCGCGTCGAGGCTGCGCTCGGCGCCGGTCCGTTCTTCGCCGGCCAGAATTTCAGTCTGGTGGATGCGGTGTTCGCGCCGATCTTCCGCTATTTCGATCTGTTCGACCAGCTGACCGATCTCGCTGTTTTCACGCACACGCCAAGACTTCGCGCCTGGCGCAGCGCGCTGGCACAGCGGCCGAGCGTACGCAGTGCGGTGTCGCCTGACTATCCGGCGCTGCTGCACGCTTTCCTGGTCGGCCACCGCGCGCATATGCTGAAGCTCGCCGCGTAAGCCATGTCGCATTCGGTTGCCTGGATCGCGCTCGTCGTCGCCGGCCTGCTGGACGTCGGCTGGGCGATTTCGATGAAATATGCCGAAGGCTATACGCGGCTCGGCTGGACGCTGGTCTCGCTGCTGCTGCTCGCCGCGTTCGTGTTCCTGCTCGGACGCGCGCTACAGGTGCTCGGCGTCGGCGTCGCCTACACGGTGTGGACCGGCATCGGCGCGGCCGGCACGCTGGCCATGGGCGTGCTGCTGTTCAACGAGGCCTTGAACCCGATGAAGGTCGCGGGGATTGCGCTGGTGCTGGTCGGGATTGCGGCGCTGAAGCTGGCGCCGGAATGAAAGTAGGGACCGTAGCCCGGATGAGCGCAGCGATATCCGGGTTCTTGTCGGCCGCGACCCGCATGTCGCTTCGCTCATGCGGGCTACGTGGAATCCGTAGCCCGGATGGAGCGGAGCGCAATCCGGGGCAGGTCTAACCGCTGAGGCAGTGATCCCGGATTTCGCTGCGCTCCATCCGGGCTACAAAATCGCATCAGCGCACGTTGGCGAGACGCATGTCGAGATAGCCAGTCACCGTCTCCATCAGCGGCTCGAGCTTGCCGTCGAAGAAGTGGTTGGCGCCGGGGATGACCTGCTGGTCGATCACGATGCCCTTCTGCGTCTTCAGCTTCTCGACGAGCGTGTTGACGTCCTTGGGCGGCACCACGGCATCCTTGTCGCCGTGCACGATCAGGCCCGACGACGGGCAGGGCGCGAGGAACGAGAAGTCGTAGAGATTGGCGGGCGGCGCGATCGAGATGAATCCCTCGACCTCCGGCCGGCGCATCAGAAGCTGCATGCCGATCCAAGCGCCGAACGAGAAGCCCGCAACCCAGCAGGCGCGCGCCTCCGGATTGATCGCCTGCGCCCAGTCGAGCGCGCTCGCGGCGTCAGACAATTCGCCGGTGCCGTGATCGAACGAGCCCTGGCTGCGGCCGACGCCACGGAAGTTGAAGCGCAGCACCGAGAAGCCGCGATGCGCGAACGCGTAGTAGCACTGATAGACGATCTGGTGGTTCATCGTGCCGTGGAACTGCGGATGCGGATGCAGGATCATCGCAATCGGCGCGTTCTTCTGCTTGGCCGGGTGGTAGCGGCCCTCGAGGCGGCCAGCAGGGCCGGTGAAAATGACTTCAGGCATTGTGTTCCCTTGATTGCCGCGTTCCCTTGATTGACGTCGATCAATCAACCGGTTGGAGCCATCTTCAGCGACGGTTCGCGAACAGAGCAGTTCGTGATGAAATCGGCGCAGGCACCGCCGCGCGGCACGCTGGAGGCCTTCTAGCATGACGCAAGGGGCAAAAATCAAGGAAATTGTGCCGCTTCGCGGTCGCGAATCCGCGTCGCGTTGTGCACGTTGCCGACGCGACGGCGGCGATCCGGATCGACACGGCCGGATTGCTTCGAAGGCGACCTGAAGTTTCAGTCTGTCATAATGCTATCGCGCTCAGGGGATCGCGAGCGCCGTGTCTGGCAGCGGCACGAGGCTCCCGCCGCGCGGGAAAAATCTCCCGTGCCGGTGACGTCTGATCTGGTCTCGGTCGTCAACTGTCGTTATCTCGCAGTGAAGGCCGCAACCACGGTGGTTGCCGCGGATAGCTCCATGGCCGATCGCGTCTATCTCGACTGGAATGCCACCACGCCGCTTCGCCAGGAGGCGAAGGCGGCGATGGCTGCGACGTGGGAATTGATCGGCAACCCGTCCTCGGTGCACAGCGAGGGACGGCGGGCGCGACGGCTGCTTGAGGATGCCCGCAATGCCGTGGCGAAGGCGGTCGGCGGCCGGCCGCAGGACGTGGTGTTTCTCTCCGGCGGGACCGAAGCCAATGCGCTCGCACTGACGCCGGGATTGCGCCGCGCTGCGGGCGCGCCGGTGCAGCGGCTCCTGGTGTCGGCGATCGAGCACGCGTCCGTGCTCGCGGGCGGTCGGTTTGCGACGGAGGCGACCTCCGCAATCCATGTCACGCGGGCCGGCGTGATCGATCTCAACCATCTGCGCCCACTGCTGGCCGATGGTCCGCCGGCTCTGGTCTCGGTGATGCTGGCAAACAACGAGACCGGTGCCATTCAGCCGGTGGCTGATGTCGCCGCAATCGTCCATTCGGCCGGCGGGCTGCTGCACGTCGACGCGATCCAGGCGTTCGGCAAGATCCCGTTCGATCTGGCCTCGACACAGGCCGACCTGGTGACGCTGTCGGCGCACAAGATCGGCGGACCGAAGGGCGCAGGCGCGCTGGTGCTCGCCGAGGGCGTCGAGGGTCTGGAGGCGTTTCTGCGCGGCGGCGGGCAGGAGCTCGGGCGGCGGGCAGGGACCGAGAACATCGCCGGCATCGCCGGGTTCGGTGCGGCCGCCAAGGCTGCGATGGTGGCGCTGAAGGGCGACGCGGCCCGCGTCAGGGGATTGCGCGACCGGCTCGAGCACGGGCTGCGGCAGACGCCGGACGTGCTGGTGTTCTCCGATGACGTCAAGCGGTTATCTAATACCGTTCTGTTCACGGCGCCGGGTATGAAGGCCGAGACGGCGGTCATCGGGTTCGACCTTGGGGGAATCGCGGTCTCGTCCGGTTCCGCCTGCTCGTCGGGCAAGGTCCAGCCGTCCCACGTGCTGGAGGCAATGGGATACCGTTCGGAGGTGTCCCAGGGAGCGGTGCGGCTCAGTCTTGGCTGGTCTACCACGGAGACAGACGTGGATTTGACCCTCAAGGCTTGGCGAAAGCTCGCCGATACCTTAGTTAAGGGGGGACGACGAAACACAGCTTGAACTGTTCTAAGCGGATTTCGTCATCAAAGCATCGTAAGAGATTTTCGGAACTTGAGATCCACCGCGGTCCTTGAAACCGCGAGCGGAGGATTGAATGCCTGCTGTACAAGAGACGGTCGAGCGCGTCCGGCGCATCGACGTCGACCAGTATCGATATGGGTTTGAGACGCTGATCGAGTCCGACAAGGCCCCGAAGGGGCTGTCGGAAGACACCGTCCGCTTCATCTCCGCAAAGAAGAATGAACCGGCCTGGATGCTGGAATGGCGCCTGGAGGCGTATCGCCGCTGGCTGACCATGACCGAGCCGACCTGGGCGCGCGTCGACTATCCGAAGATCGACTACCAGGACATCTACTACTACGCGGCGCCGAAGCCGAAGAAGACGCTGTCCTCGATCG
>NZ_JAGKJL010000033.1:0-104249 GCF_020329495.1 Bradyrhizobium australafricanum
AACAGTCGATTGTCCGCAGCCGTACGTCCCGGGTCGCCAGCTTTCCCCGGCAGCAGTGGCGCAATCCTCGCCCATTGCGCCTCCGTCAGCTCATATCGTTTCGCCGCCACCATCTGCTCCGTGTCTCGAATCACGGAACTCTATGAATCAGCGATCAAACCGCTTGGGAATCCTGAATGTCGATCGGTCCTAGTGCAGATGAGTAAGTTCTCTGCGGTTTTCGGCCAACTCTTTGAGAAGACTCCGCAAAGACTGCGGAGGATATGTATATACGCTAGTGCGAAAGCAGGGACCCATACGCCGCAGCGGGTGTTGTGAGCGGGACTCGTCGCTCCAACGCCGCGGAACAAGCAGTATTTGAAAACGCTCTAGCTCAGAAATTCCGCAAAGGCGCTGCGGCGGAAGAAGAAGCGGCCGTGCGATGACATGATGAGCGCGGCGGTCGTGCGGCCGATCATTTGCGGCCGGCCGCGCAACGCGAGACGCAGATTGGCCTCGCCGGCCGCGCGGTCGCCCATTTCCAGAAGACTGGCGGAGAAGCTGAGACGCGTCAGCGGGTCGTCGGGGCGCTGCGCCACCACCTGGCGGTAGAGATCCGCCGCGGCAGCATATTCGCCATCGAGCAGCAGTACACGCGCAAGCGCGGCCAGAACATCGGGATGTCCCGGCGCCGCATTGCGCAACTTCTCCAGAATCTCGCGCGCCCGGCCACGCTCATTGCGTTGGGGCAGCAACTGCGCCAGCAGCAGCTGAAACTCGAGGCTCCCCGGCGCGAGAGCAAGCGCGCTCTCAATGACGGCAACCGCCTCGTCGATGCGACCGGCCGAGTGCAATTGCCCTGCCAACGCCTGGAATGCGGGCAGGTAGGGCGGCCGCCGCGCGGTGGTTCGCCGCAGCACGTCGATCGCCTCGCTGCCGCGACCGGCGCCGCCGAGCGCTGCGCCGAGCAGGGTCTCGAGGCCGGGATCCTCGACGCGGCGCACGGCGCGCTCGAGCGGTGCGATCGCCTCCTCGTTGCGGTTCTGGATCATCAGCGCCCGTGCCAGGATCGAGGCCGCGCCGACATCGGTCCGGTTTGCCTTCAAGACCTCCGCCGCCAGCCGCTCGGCTTCGACGACCTGTCCCATCTGCAATGCGACCACGGCGCGTTGCAGTACCGGGGATGGGCTGGGCCCGCGATTGGAAGGAGGCGGCGGTTTCGGCATGCGGTCCGTCGTGAGATGGTTCTTGTCAGCCGTTATCACTGCCGCCGACGGAGCGTCCAGCGAAAGTCGCATCCGGACACCGAGATACCGTCCGGTTCCAGCCTCGACCGACCGATTTCATGCATCCCTGCGGCTGTCAGGCGACAGGGGATCCACCCTCCCCCTGCAATTTTTCGACTGCTTAACCTATTCAATCTAGCTTGGGTTGCCATCACAGGGCCCGGCCTGATGCTCGCAACAACGCTCGAAACAATTCAGTCGACGGACTCGAAGCGCACCAACTACACGCGCGGAATCCTCGTGATGCTGGTCGCCGCCCTCCTGTTCAAGGTTGTGTGGTTCTCCCAGCTGGGGCTGGGGCACGGCCGCGAACTGGTCGACTTCGCCGCCTTCTACATTACCGCAAAGCTGGTGTGGCTCGGCGACCTCGACCAGGCCTATCAATTCGCGAAGCTCGCTATCATCGAGAAGCAGGCGTCGGGCGGGCACGACGGCTTCATGCCATGGACCTATCCGCCGCAATTCAACCTGCTGCTGGCTCCGTTCGCGCTGGTCCCGTTCGGAATGGCCTATCTGTTGTTCATGGCCTCGACGCTGGCTGTTTACCTCGCCGTGCTGCGGCGTCTTGCCGGAAACCGGTTCGTGCTCGTGCTGATCGTTTTCTTTCCGACGATCGGGGTCACGCTGGCATGCGGCCAGAACAGCTTCCTTACCGCCGCACTGATCGGGCTGGTGTGCCTGTACTTCGAAGAGCGACCGATGCTCGCGGGCGTGGCCCTTGGTCTGATGATCATCAAGCCGCATTTCGCCGTCGCCTTCGCACTCTATGCCATCCTGCGGCGCTCGTGGATCGTCGTGATGACGGCGGGCACCGTCGTGCTGATCAGCTCGGCGATCTGCACGGCGCTGTTCGGCATGCAGATCTGGACCGTGATGCTGCAGGGCGTGCACGATTCGTCGGTATTCCTGCGGGAAGCCTATTATCCGCTGTATCGAATGGTCTCGGCCTATGCCGCGTTGCGAACCACGGGGTTCTCCGCATCGGCAGCGTTTATCGGCCAGGGCGTCGTCGCCGTCCTTGCGCTCGGCATCGTGCTGGTCGCGGCCTACCGCAAGATGCCGGTGCGCGAGAGTCTCGGCCTGACCGCGATCGTATCGGTCTGCATCAGCCCCTATGCGTATGATTATGACTTCCTGATCTTCAGTATCGGAATGGCGCTGCTGTTGCCGGCGCTTCAGACTAAGGCCCGCGAGTGGGAACGTGCGATCATCTATGCCGCGCCGATACCGATCGGAGCCTTCGGCTACATGCACACGGTCCATAACAACACGCCCCGCACGGACGTCCATTGGGTCGACGTGATTTCGATCGGAGGCTTCGGAATCGCCGCGCTGATCACGCTGATCGTCGCAATCCTGCTGCTGCGCGAGTCAAGCAGCGGCTCTCCCGTTCCGGCGCAGGGTCCTCTTGCGAGGATTTGAGCACCCGGCGCGACACCCCCCGCGATCACGCAACGCTCACGGCGCCACCATTTCGAGACGATCGCGCGCCGGCAGGGTCGACGCGAAAGCCTTCAGCGCGCCGGCGACGAGTTCCGGCTCCGCAACCGGCGTGACGTAGAAGCTTACGTCACCGCGCGCGCCGGTCACCGGAATCGTGTGCAGGATCGCGACCTTCCTCCAGTTCGCCGGCACGCCCTGCGCAAACCAGCTGTCGTAGATCATGGCGACGCCGACATGATGCCCGTCGGCGAGCGCGGCCATCTCGGCCGGGCCGTAGCGGCCGGCGCGCTTCGCCTTGCGCACGCGCTCCGAACCGAGCCCCCACAAATCCAGCACAAAGTTCGGATTTCCCCAGGCAACGAGCCCAAGATCGTTCACGGCAACCGGCCGCCGGTAGAGCTGTTGGGCGAAGCGCCCCAACTGATAATGCTGCTCGTAGACGCCGCGCGAGGCAAACGGCGTCTCCAGGGCGGCGCTGACATAGCCCACGCTGGCAAAACCGGCGAGCCCGACGCTGGCGAGCGTCGCGGCGGTCCATTGCGGGACGCTCAAGACCGCTCGCGCGCGTGCGACCGCGTAGAGCAGCGCCAGCACCGCAAGCGCAACGATGTAAACCTCATACCGGTAGAACCAGCCATATTGGCCAAAGCCGAGATGCGCAGCGATCGCGGCGAGCACCGTCGCACAGACGATCAGGGCACCGCGGTCGGAGCGCAGCAGCGCCATCGCGGCGGCGAGCGCAAGACCGAGCAGCATCAGCCTGAAGCCGGCGGGATCAGCGAAGCTGTCGCCGAGATTGCGGAGGATGGAGGCGAACACGCCGCTTCCTTCATAGCCGGATTCGGCGATGCGCGATTTGAGCAATACCGAACTCGGCAACAGCGGGAGACCGAGCGAGGCCATTCGCGCGAAATACGCGGCGAAAGCGCAGAGCGTGACGGCAGCGGCCGCGGCCGCAAAACGGCGCTGGCCGAGCAGAGCAAACCCCATCATCGCCGCGATGGCGAACGCGATTCCCTCGAAGCGAATCAGCGGCAGCAGCACCAGCGCCGCGAAATGCATGGCGGTCGGCGACCGTCCGCGCGCGGCTTCGGTCAGGCCGCCGAAGGTCGCGACCGTGGCCCAAACGTGAAGACTGTGCTCCATGCCGGTCATGGGCAGCGCGATCGCGCTTGACGAAAAAATGGCGAGCAACGCGACGAAAAACAGCAGCGCCTTCTCTCGGCCGGGGTCGAGCAGTTCAGCCGATTCAAGGATGCGCAGGAAAGCCACGACAGTCGCTGCCGCAGCCGCGGCATTGATCAGGAGCGGACCGAATGCGCCAAGATGCAGCGTCTCCGTCACGGCCAGCAGATAGGGCCAGATGATCGACGAGCTTGGCGACGAGACCTCGGACGCATTGACGCCGTAGCCGCCGGACCGGATGTGATCGGCGACGGCGAGGTGGATGTAGGGATCGTCGAGGGTGAAGATCAGCCTGCCGTCGCAGAGCGTGACGCTGAAGATCAGCGTCGCCGCGAACAGCATGAGCCACAGCGATGCCGTCACAAGCGGGACGCTCTGCCGGATCGCGCTGGATCGCGGGAACGACGCGTGGTTGGCGGCGACACCGGGCATCAGATACGCATCCGTTTGAAGATCGTCTCCGGCAGCGCGCAGATGATCGCCATCACCAGGCGGAAGCGGCGCGCCACATAGATCACGTCACGCGGCCTCGTCACATCGGCCCGGAAGATATCCTCCGCGACCCGATCCGGCTGCACCGTCAAGGGAGCCGGCAGCTTCATATGCGCCGTCATCCTGGTCCGCACGAATCCCGGCTTGACGGTGACGACACGGACCTTGCCCGCAAGCGCCAGGCGATTGCGCAAGCCGGACAGGAATTGCGAGAAGCCGGCCTTGGCCGCGCCGTAGTAATAGTTCGAGGCCCGCCCGCGATCGCCGGCGACCGAGCTCACGCCGACGATGGTGCCCGAGCCGCGCGTCGCGAAGGCTTGCGCGAACAGTTCGAGCAGCAGGCTGGGCGCCTCGAAATTGGTGCGCATGATCTTCGTCGCAAGCTCGGGATCGGTCTCGGCACGCGATTGATCGCCGAGCTCCCCGACAACGCATACGACGGTGTCGGGAAGTGGCGAAAGACCGGCGACGAAGCCGCCGAGCTGCCCGGTCTGCAGCACGTCGAGCGCGACAACCGAGGTTTCGGTACCGCTTCGCGTCTTGATGTCGTCCGCATTGCGCTGCGCCGCCCCGATATCGCGGGCGGCGAGCATCACGCGCCATCCGTCGCTGGCATAGCGCAGCGCGGTCGCGTGCCCGATGTCCGAACTGCCGCCAATCACCAGAATTGATTTTGTACCGGTCATCAAATTCCAAGCCGTGCTGAAAGATGGGACACGAGGCGGGTATTCGCCCCGGTCTGCTGGCGGATGTCCCGCAACGCCGCAAGGCCGGGATATCCGGATTCGAATGTCGCGCGGGACTGCCGCGCGTCCTTGGCGAGATAGAGCCGGCCGCCGGCATCGACCACCAGCGCGTCGAGCTGGTCAAGAAACCCGAACAGCGCGTCGCTGACCGGAAAGTCCATCGTCAGCGTGTAGCCGCGGAGCGGAAACGACATCGGCCCGCTGCCTTCGCCGAGCTGCTTGAGCACCGCGAGAAACGACGCATCGCCGCGCCGCGACACACGATCGAGAATTTCGGCGAGAACGCCGCGCGCACGGTCGAGCGGGATCACGCATTGATATTGCACGAAGCCGCGCCGGCCGTAGATCCTGTTCCAGTCGGCGATCGCATCGAGCGGAAAGAAATACGGGTCCCAATGGACCAGCCGCGGCTTGCCCGAATGCGCGGCGCCGCAGCGGAAGTACAGCTCGTTGAACACCCGCATCGATGCGCGATTGAGCAGCCATCCCGGAAACAGCTCCGGGACCGCGAGCCGCGACGTGCGGAGGCTGGGAAACGCTTCGAGGCCGGGTCCCAGCATATCCTTGTCGCGGCGCGTGGCGTGCTCGGCGAGATAGACCAGCGACCGGCCGAGCGCCGCGCCGCGCGCGAGGCAGTCGATCCAGGCCACCGAATAGGTGGTCGATGCGCTGCTTTCCAGCTGATCGATCGCCGCGTCGAGATTGCCGGCGACGCGGGTGTCCTGCCGCAGCCAGGCGGTCTCGATCGGCAGCAGCCGCAGCGTCGCGTCGAGGATCATGCCCGTCAGGCCCATGCCTCCCAGTGTCGCCGCGAACAGCGCGGCGTTTTCCGATCGCGAGCAGGTGACGATCTCGCCGCCCGGCAGCGCGAGGCGGAACGAATCGACGATGGTGCCGAAGCCGCCATCGCGATGATGGTTCTTGCCGTGAACGTCGGCCGCGATCGCGCCGCCGACCGTCACGAATTTCGTGCCGGGCACGACTTTGAGGAAGAAGCCGCGCGGCTCGAAAACGGCAAGGATGTCGGCGATGGTCACGCCGGCTTCGACCGTCAATCGCGCGGTTGCGGCATCGAAGCTCCGCATCCGGTTCAGGCCGCGCGACGAAATCGTCGATTGCGTTCCGATCGCAGCATCGCCATAGGCCCGCCCGGCCCCGCGCGCGACGACACCAGACCGCGCAAGCATGTGGTCCCGCGCGCCTGCGGGCGTCTGCGGCGCCAGCAGTTCGGACGACGCCTTCGGATAGTTGCCCCAGCCGGACAGGCCAATGCCGCCCGGACTGGAGGTCGACATCACAGCTCCTGGTAACGCAGCCCCCGGCATCGCTAGATGGCGGCGAGCATGATGGCGCCGATCGCGCCGAGCGCGACCCAGCTGACGCGATCCCTCAGCGCAAAGATGACCGGATCGTCGTCGATCAATCCGCGCTGCGCGAACAACATCACGCGGCCGATCCAGTACATCAAGATCGGGCAACCGACCCAGAGCAGTTGCGGATGGCTGTAAAGCGCGCGCACCGTATCGGACGAGATGTAGAGCGTGAAGATCACGACGGCGTTGAAGCCTGACGCGGCGGCGAGGATCGCGATCATCGATTTGTCCCCGACCTGGTAGCCGCGCGCCGCCAGCACGGCGCCGTCCGGCTGGCCGGCGAGCTCGATATAGCGCTTCACCAGCGCCAGCGACATGAAGATGAACAGCGAGAAAGCGAGCAGCCATTCCGACATCGGCACGCTGATCGCGACGGCGCCGCCGATCACGCGGACGGTGTAAAGCGTGGCGAGCACGACGACGTCGACGGTCGCGATGCGCTTGAGCCAAAGCGAATAGGAGGTGGTCAGCGCGAAATAGCCGAGCAGGACGCCGCCGAACTCGATCGATATCGACATTGCGATCGCAAATGCGGCGACCAGCGCCAGGGCCATCGCGCCGACGGCCCGCGATGCCGGGATGGCGCCGCTTGCGATCGGGCGGTTGCGCTTGGTCGGATGCGCGCGGTCGGCCTCGACGTCGAGAAGATCGTTCAGGATGTAGGCGCCCGACGCGCAGAGCGAGAATGCGATCACGGCAAGCAGCGACGTCGCCGCCGATCCCAATGCGAATTTGTGTGCGGTCAGCAGCGGCACCAGCACGAGGGCGTTCTTGGCGTATTGATGCACCCTGAACAGCTTCAGCCAGCTGCGCATACTGACGCGCATACTGACCCGCGCGGGCGCGGACGGCTCGGATCGAGCGGAGCGCGCGAGGCGCGATGCGGAATCGGGCAACGCGACCGCCGCGCTGCCGATATAGTCAAAGCCCTGCCGAAGCACGGGCGGCAGCTCTTCGCGCTGCGCCGGCGGCAATTGACGTTCCGGCGCGGCGGCCCAGGCGGTGAAGACGCCAAGATGCTCGGCGACCGCGCTGACGAACGGCTCGGGATAGGTTTCCGAGCAAAGGTAGACCGGGCGGCCTGCGCCCAGCACCTGCAGCAGGAACCTCACCGCGTCGTGGTCGAATTGCGCCCGCAACGGATCGAACCCCGATGGATCTGCACCTTGCGCTGATCGCGCTTGCGATCCAAGGGAAGCGGTGATCGCCGCGGCGAAAGCGCGAAGGCGGCGGATCAGATCGGATGCGATATCGGCGGGGACGGAGCTTCCCCGCACCATGAGCTCGTCGACATCGACGACGAGCGGCCGGCCCTTCGAACGCAGCGGATCGCGAAGGGCATCGCCGCCCCCCTGCTCAACCCGTTCTGGAACGCTAGCTCGCATACGTGCGGTCTTCCGGTGCCCCCTCCCCATTGTCCCGGGCTTTCCCTAATTTGGGGTGAACTTGATCTCGGGTGAACTTGGGGGGAGCGAACGCCGGGCAGATGGCGCCGGAATGCGTGTTGAAAAGCCTCGCCGGCAGCGCGCGGTGAGCGAAAAATGGCGATCCCGGGAAGACTCGAACTTCCGACCTACGGTTTAGGAAACCGTCGCTCTATCCGGCTGAGCTACGGGACCGCACCGCCCGCAGCGAAGCATGCGGGCGTCGCCATCCCATAGCAGAGCTGCCGGGTGATCGCCAGCCCGCGCCACATCGGGCGCGCGCGAAGTTACGCGAGGTTTGGCGTGTCGCGCGTTACGCCACCTGGCGTGCCGGATTCGAGGCGGCATCCGCGCTGGCCCGACGCGCCGGGAGAAACTCGATGGCTTCATCCTTCAGCGAGCCGAAGCGCAGCGTCATGATATCGAGAGCATAATTCTGGTAGAGCCGCCACGGCCGGCGCGAGCCCTGCTTGGGGAACCTGGCGGCGGCGCGTTGGATGTAGCCCGAGGAGAAATCCACCCAGGGCAGTTCGGTCACGGTCGGATCGTTCCGCCGCGGCGTAACCTGCGCGTAGCCGTGCGCCTTCATGTGGTTGAGAATACGGCAGACATATTCGCAGGTCAGGTCGCATTTCAGCGTCCAGGATGCATTGGTGTAGCCGAAGGCGGCGGCGAGGTTCGGCACGCCCGAGTACATCAGCCCCTTGTAGTTCATGGTCTTCGACAGATCGACTCGCGCGCCGTCGACATTGATCTCGAGTCCGCCGAGCACCTGCAGATCGAGGCCGGTCGCGGTCACCACGATGTCGGCGTCGAGCACATTGCCGCTCTTGAGCTTGATGCCGCCGGGCGTGAAGGTCTCGATCTGGTCGGTGACGACGGACGATCTGCCGTTGCACAGCGATTGGAAGAGATCGCCGTTCGGGACCAGGCAAAGCCGCTGGTCCCACGGATTGTAGCGCGGCGTGAAATGGGTGGCGATGTCGTAGTCGGGGCCGAGCGCGTGACGCACGCCGCCGAGGATCAGCTTCTTCACGCGCTCCGGATCGCGCTTGCAGAGCCGGTAGAAATACATGCCGAACAGCACGTTCTTCCAGCGCGTGAGGCCGTAGGCGAGTTTCGCGGGCAGCCGCGCGCGCAGCCAGTTGGCGACTTTGTCCTCGTCGGGCCGCGCCACGACATAGGTCGGCGAGCGCTGCAGCATCGTGACATGGGCGGCGGTCTTGGCCATTTCCGGCACCAGCGTCACCGCGGTCGCGCCGCTGCCGATCACCACCACCTTCTTGGCGGCATAGTCGATGTCGTCGGTCCATTTCTGCGGATGGACGACGCGGCCGGCGAAATCGGCGATGCCGGGGAAGTCGGGCGTGTAGCCGTGTTCATATTTGTAGTAGCCGCTGCACATGAACAGGAAGCTGCAGGTGAAGCGCTCGATCGTCTTCTCCGGCCCGCGCTCGACCTCGACCGTCCATTGCGAGTCGGCGGACGACCAGTCGGCGCGCACGACGCGATGGTTGAAGCGGATGTTCTTGTCGATGCCGTAGACGCGCGCGGTCTCGCGCACATAGTTCAGGATCGACGGGCCATCGGCGATCGCCTTCGGCTCGGTCCACGGCCGGAACGAATAGCCGAGCGTGTACATGTCGGAGTCGGAGCGGATGCCGGGATAGCGGAACAGGTCCCAGGTGCCGCCGATGCAGTCGCGGCCTTCAAGAATGGCGTAGCTGCGGTCAGGGCAGTTGGCCTGCAAATGGTAGCCGGCGCCGATGCCCGACAGTCCCGCGCCCACGATCAACACGTCGAAATGAATGGACACGCCTTGACCCTCCCGTGGCAGTATTGACAATACATATTGTCAGATGACTTGACATCTGACAATGCCTCGTGTCAATACACTTTCATGGCAAGCAGCCGGAAAGCCCGCCTCTATGGCGGTATGGACGCCGAGGAACGCCGCGCCGAGCGGCGGCTCAAGCTGATCGACGCGGCGATCGAGGTCTATGGCGAGGTCGGCTATCGCGGCGCCACCGTGAAGGCGATCTGCGAGGCGGCCGAGCTGACCGAGCGCTATTTCTACGAGTCCTTTGCGAACAGCGAGGCTCTGCTGATCGCCGCTTACGGCCATGTCGTCGGCCACCTGCACGAGGAAATGACCGCGGCCGCTGCAGCCGCAGGCGACGATGCCGAGATGAGGCTGCGCGCGGCGCTGACGCTCTATTTCACGCGTCTGAAGCAGCACCCGAAGCCCGCCCGGGTCTTTCTGCTGGAAATTTCAGGCATCAGTCCGGCGGTCGATGCCGTCAAGCTCGACGCCTTGCGCGTCTTCAGCGACATCCTGGTGCCGCCGGCGCTCGACCCGAAGCGCAGCGGCAAGGGCGCGGCCGCCTCGCTGCTCTCGGTCGGCATGGTGGGCGCCGTCATCTCGATCGCGCTGCGCTGGGTGTCGAAGCAATATCCGCAGGCCGTGGAAGAGGTCGTCGCGATCGCCGCCAGCTTCTGCCGCGTGGCGCTGACCGAAGCCGGCCACCGTGAGGATGGTCACTTATCGTAGCGGCCGGATCGCACCGGCCAGCGGGACCCGCCGATTTTCGATCATGTTTCGCCAGCGCTTGCGGACCCGGCCCCTAGCCTGTCGCTGATTTAACTTGCATATCGGGCCCTTGGGTTTTCTTATGCCCGGTACCGGGCGCAACGAGGTGCAGCCTGTTTCGCCTGACAAAACAACGCTGTTTGCATCGGCGGAGCTGAATTTTGGTCGATCTGCACAGGCTTGACGATGTGACCGCGCGCCTCGGCGATGTGGTTCTCGATCCCTCGACCTGGCCGTCCTTCATGGACGAGGTCTGCGCCGCCGTCGGCGCGACCGGCGCTGCGATGCTTCAGAGCGATATCCGCACTGAAGACATTCCGCGCACGGACTCGATCACCGAGTATTTCACCAAGACCTACTTCCCGCACAATCTTCACCTCACCGACATCCGCGCGGCCCGCGGCGTGCCGCTGATGCATGCTGGCGTCGATGTCATCACCGATGCGGATCTGTTCGAATCCGAAACCGAGATGCTGCGCGATCCGCTCTACGCCACGCTCGGCGAGTTCGGACTGAAATGGTTCGCGGCGATCGGCTTCCACTCCGGCCCGGCGTTGTGGGCACTGACGATCCAGCGTTCGCCCAGGGAAGGCTTGTTCGACGCCGACGAGATCAAGGCGCTGCAAAGGGTGTCGGCGCCGCTCACGGAAGCCGCGACGCTCTCCGCCGTCGTCGGCCGCTCCGCGCTCTCGGGCATCACCGGCGCGCTCGATCTGATCCAGGTCGCTGCGATTGCCGTCGGCCGCTTCGGCACCATCATCGGCATGAACAGCCAGGCGGAACGCTGCCTCGGCTACGACCTTGCGATCCGCAACAATCGCCTCACCCTGCTCGACCGGCAGGCCAATGCCGATCTGACCAGGCTGATTGATCAGTTGGCCCACAGCTCGGACCTGCACCCATTGCCGTCGTCGCCGATCGTGGTGCGCAGGATCGACAAGCGGCCGATCGTGATCCAGATCCAACCGGTGCCTCCGGCGGCGCGCTCGCCGTTCCTCGGGGCGCGCGCGATCCTGTTGATCCGCGATCTCGAAGGCAGCGCCGCGTTCGATCAGGCGCTGCTGGCGGCGACGTTCGAGCTGACGCCGGCGCAGGCACGCCTCGCCGCGCGGCTTGCACGCGGCGATTCGGTCGAAGCGGCCGCGCAGGCGGCCGGCGTTGCCCTTGCCACCGCGCGCAATCAGCTCAAGACGATCTTCCAGAAGACCGGCACCCACCGGCAGGCGGAACTGGTTGCGTTGCTGCACAGGGTGAAGTGAACGATTAAAGGCGAATTGTTCTGATCTCCGGCCCGTTCCGATGAGATTCTTCAATTATTCCAATCGCGAAGGCTGTGTTCCATCAGCCGCGGCAACATTCCACAGGTCGGGAAAATCGTCGGGTTCCCGGGTGACAAGTGTCACTAAAATGGCGACAATCTGCTCACTCTGTGTCGTTCGGGTTTGGTCTCAATGTCCGTGATGCCGTCACGATCATCGACGTTGGCTGTTGCCGCTTTCGCCGTCGCTTGCGTGCTGGCGCCGACGAGCGCGCACGCGCAATGGTGGCGCGGCGGCCCGAAGGACTTCGAGGACTGCGCCGACCTCGCCGAGAAGGCGAAGACCAGGGAAGACAAGACCGCGCAACTCGCCGATTGCAACGCCAAGTTCGCCGGCCGTCGCAAGCCCGGCGGTGGCTACACCTATTACGACTTCATGCAGGACCGCAGCTTCGACATCGCCGGTCCCAATCCGACGCCGGACGAGCAGAAGAAGATCGACCAGGAATATACCGGCTACCTCGAGCAGCAGCGCCGCTCGCGTATCGTCGCGGCGTTCAATGCGAAGCAGCTCGAGCGGCAGGAGACACAGCCGGTGCGGCCGCCGCAGATCCAGCAGGCGTCATTGCACAATGAGCCGGTGCGCAGTGAGACTGCGAAAGTCCCCGTCCCCGCCGCAAGGCCGGTCAAGCCGCGGGTCGCTGCCGTCCCCATTCCCGAGCCGCGGCCGCGGACAAGCAACTGCGTGAAGGGTACGTTCTCCTGCGAATGGCCGCGGCTTTCCGAGGGATTGGACGGCCTGAAGAAGCTGTTCACGCCGACACCGCCGCCACCGACCAAGGTTGCGAAGCGAAACTGACGGTTCGCTTAGTCATTCTGGGGCTCGCGCAAGCGAGAACCCGGAATCTCTCTGCCGTCGAGATTCCGGGTTCGTCGCTTCGCTCCGCCCCGGAATGACACCGCAGGCTCAATCGGTAATCACCATCGCCCAAAACCTGCGGTACGGCGACTTCGGATTGTCGACGAAGGCGACGCCGACGCGCTTGGCGCCCGGCATCAGCAGGTTCTCGCGATGGCCCGGCGAATTCTCCCACTGCTTCAGCATCTCGGCGAAAGCGATGAAGCCGGCGCCGATATTCTCGGCGGCGCGCTGCTTCTTGAGCGGCGCGATGCGCGTGAAGAAGCTGCCGCCCGCGGAGTGGCTGACCGATCCGGTCGCCGACATCGCCTGCGCCTGCTTCAGCGCCATCGCGTTCAGCTTCGCGTCGAGCTTCACCGCGGGCATGCGGTTGGCGCGCCGGTAGGCACTAATCGAGCCGGCATAGTCGGCGGCGCCTGCGGCCGTGGTGAAGCCAAACACGAAGGTGAGCGCGAGGAACAGCAGCTTCATCTGAAGTTGTCTCTGTAATGGATCAGTGCGCGCGGGTGCGCTTGTGGTGTCGGGGCGCGACCGATCGGTGCGCAGGCGTGGCCGCTCGGCTGGCTGCCGCGGCCGCCGCGCGCTGCTCCTGCAAGCGCGCATCATAGCCAGGCGACGGTGTCACGGTCGGCGGCGCCGCGCGGACCGGGCCGGCCGCGAGCGCAACAAGCGTGAACAGCATGATGCTGGACCGTTTCATGATGTCATCTCCTCTGTTGTTCGATCGACGTGGCGGACGATCATCGGCGTTCATGGTCGCCGCCATCGCGGATCTGTTCGGGCGTTAGCCCCGGCGAGCCCTTGCCGTCCGCCTCCGCCTTCCGGATCAGCGCGATGACGCGGCGCGACAATGGCGCCTCGAGCCCGCGGCGATCCGCGATCGCGGTAATCACGCCCTGCAAATAGTCGACCTCAGTGCGGCGGCCGCGCTGCAGATCCTCCCACATCGAGGAGCGCGCCTCGGGATCGATCTTCACGGTGCGGCCGAGCAGCATGTCGAACAGCGCATCGGGCAGCCGCAGCAAAGGCGGCATCCAGCTCGACGGCAGCGGCGTCGGCGACACCGGCGCAATGCCTTCGGCGCGCACCGCAGCCAGGCCCTCGGCCATCTGATCGGCAAGCAGTCGTCGCCAGCCGCGCTGCGCGAGCTGTTGCCGCAGCGGAATATTGGACAGCGCATTGAGCGCATTGTTGAGATTGACGATCAGCTTGCCCCACTGCACGCCGTCGATATCGCCGGTGGGCTTGATCGCAAGGCCCGGCACCGACAGCCGCGCCGCGGTGCCCGCGTCATCCTGCGCGATGACGATGTCGCCGGAGGTCGAGCGATGGAAGCGGCCGTCGCCGAGCGCGACCACGTTGAACGGCACCATGCCGCCGAGCACGTTGCGGCCCGGCAAACGGTCGCGCAGCAAGGGCACATTGCCGACGCCATTCTGCAGGCTGATCACCGCGGCATCGTCAGGCGCGTGGCGCGCGATCACGTCGGCCATCGCAGCGGTGTCGGCGCTCTTCACCGTCACCAGCACGGTCTGGACGTCGGACAAGATCGACGGATCGTCGGACACAATGAGCCGGTCCGCGGATACCGTCCGCTCGGAGCCGTCAAAGCTGCTGACCCGCAAGCCGTTGCCTGCGATCTCCTGGATCAGCCGCGGCCGCGCCAGCAGCACGACACGGCGCCCCGCAGCCGCGAGCGTGCCGCCGACGAAGCAGCCGATGCTTCCCGCGCCCGCAATGCCGATCGGCCGGTCCTCGTTCATGTGGCCAAACGTCCATTCATCATTGGCTCGATAGCAGACCTTGGGTTGCCTGCCTATTTCGACGCACCGCGGGCCGGGTGGCCCGCCTTGTAACCGTCATGGGCGGAAGCTATGTTTCCCGCTCGGGGCACGGTTGCGGCAGGAGACGATCATGGGTTTACTCGACGTACTCAACGGCATGCAGAACGGCCCGCGCGGTCCGAGCGCGCCAAGCACCTCATCCGACAGCTCGAGCGGCGGCGGAATGTCACCGATGACGATGGCGATCCTCGCGCTGCTCGCCTGGAAGGCGGTCAAGCATTTCTCCGGCGGCCAGGCGGACGCGAGCGCCCCTGAGCCGAAGCCGGAGCAGGCGCCGCCGCTTCCTCCCGGCAACGTCACCGCAGGCCTGCCCGGCGGCGCCGGCAGCGGCGGGCTCGGCGATCTGCTGAAGGGCGGCCTCGGCGGCCTGCTCGCCGGCGGCGCAGCCGGCACCGTGCTCAGCGGCGGCCTCGGCGATCTGCTCAATCAATTGCAGCAGAAGGGTCATGGCGACGCGGCCAATTCCTGGGTCAGCAACGGTCCCAACAAGCAGATCGCGCCCGGCGATCTCGCCAACGCGCTCGGCGCCGACCAGATCAACTCGCTGGCATCGCAGAGCGGCTTGTCGCGCGACGAACTGCTGCAGGGCCTCAGCCAGTATCTGCCCGACGCGATCAATCATCTGACGCCGGACGGCCGGCTGCCGAGCGGCGACGAGCTGCACCGCAGGCTCTGACGGTAGCGTTGATTCCATCTGAGGAGGACGACAGTCATGGGCGGCATCATCTGGGTCATCATCGTCGGCTTTGTCGCGGGGATCATCGCGCGATTCCTGTCGCCGGGACCGAACAATCCAAGCGGCTTTATTCTCACCACCGTGCTCGGCATCGCCGGCGCGTTTCTTGCGACCTTCATCGGCCAGGCGATCGGCCATTACGGTCCCGAACAAGGTGCCGGCTTCATCACCGCCACGATCGGCGCGCTGGTGGTGCTGTTCATCTGGAACCGGCTGGTCGCGGCGCGCGTGATCCCGGATATCGGCAACAGATGACGCCTTAGGCGTCATCCTCAACGGTCATTCCGGGGCTCGCGAAGCGAGAACCCGGAATCTCGAGATTCCGGGTTCGATGCTGACGCATCGCCCCGGAATGACCGAATAACCGCAAAGCCTGTCTCAAAATGCAAATGCCCGGGCCTCGCCCGGGCATTTTCGTTTCGGCAAACCGCTCCGCAGCCGTGTCACTGAATCAGATGCATGCCGGCGTCCATGCGGACGAACTCACCGGTCATGTTGCTCGAGGCCGGGCTCGCCAGGAAGCAGACCAGGTTGGCGATGTCTTCGGCCGTCGAGGCGACCTTCAGCGGCACGCGCGCCACCACGGCATCGCGCACCTGCTTGGCGCCGGCCTCGCCGCGGCCCTTGGTGAACCAGGGCGTATCGATATAACCCGGACACACCGTGTTGACGCGGATCAACGGTGCCAACGCGCGCGCCAGCGACTGCGTCATGGTGTTGAGCGCGCCCTTGCTCGCGGCATAGGCGACCGACGAACCACCGCCGGAGATGCCTGCAACCGAGGAGACGTTGACCACAGCCGACGGACGGCTAGATGCCTTCGCGCCGGCTTCGAGCAGCGCGCGCGCGGCACGAACCATCTGGAACGGGCCGATGGTGTTGACGGCATAGATGCGCTGGAAATCTTCCGCGGTCAGGCCGTCGAGATCGTGATGCGGCACGTGCTTGGTGGTGCCCGCATTGTTGACGAGCACGTCGAGGCGGCCCCAGCCCTGCGCGGCGGCTGCGATCTTCTTGCAGTCCTCATCGCGCGAGACGTCGCCCTGCACCACCAGCACCTCGGCGCCCTGCTTGCGGCAGGCTTCCGCGGTCGCCTCGGCTTCCGCCTTGCTGTTGGAATAATTGATGATGAGGCGCGCGCCCTGCGTGGCGAGGATTTGCGCGGTGGCGGCGCCGAGTCCCGATGCCGATCCCGTCACGATCGCGCACAAACCATCCTTGGACATCTGCATTTTCCTTGTTGTTGTGAGCCAGATGAACTCCGGCGGCGGCACACCATATCGCGTGGAACGACATCTGCAAGCCGCGCCCAAATCCTCACGTATAGGCATTCAGCCCCTTTTGCAGGCTGGCCCACTGCGCCTCGTCATGGCCGCAGATGATCTTGACGCCGGACGCCTCGAGCCTGGCGATTTCGTCGAGCGACTTCAGGAACTGGTCGACATCGAGGCTGTTCCTCGGCGAGGTCCGCTGGTCGAGATTGGCGCGCACACTGAGCGCGTCGGAGGCGAGCAGGAATTCGCCGCTGTTGTCGAGCTTGACCAGCGCGCCGGTCGTTCCCTTCGAGTGTCCGGGCAGCGGGACCAGCGTCAGCTTGCCGTCGCCGAACACATCCATCTGCTTATCGAAGATCTCCATCTTCAGCGGATGATCCCAATCCGCCTTGATGTATCCGCGATCGAACGCGTTATCGGCATTCGCGGCCTCGATCTCGAGTGCGTGGACGAAGATCGTCGCCTTCTTGAAGAAGGCGTTGCAGCCGCAATGGTCGGTGTGCAGGTGGGAGCAGATCACCACGTCGATGTCGTCAGCGCCAAGGCCAACGGCCGTCAGGCTGGTCAGCACATGATCATCCGCCGGCATGATCGGGCGCATGTATTTGGCGAGCGTGCCGAGCCGTCCTTCAGGATTGGTCGCGACATCGGGATGGCATCCGGTATCGAACAGCACATTGCCTTGCGCATGCCGCAACAGCACGCAGGCGACCGGAAGCTCGATCATCTCGCCGCGCGCCGCATCGGGCAGATAGGTCCGCTTCGACATCTGGAGACGGCCGCCCGACAACATATGCATCTTCATCTCGTTACCTCCATTCTTGCTTCAAACTACATATGAGTTTTATGAAAACTCATAATGGATTTGACAGCATACTATTCGTCCTTATAGCTTCCGCGCAACGTCGCGATCGCATGACAAATGCGCTCAACGAAGCACCCGGGCTCCTTCGGATCGGCATCGTTGGCATCGATCAGCGGCCGTCAAAGGGAAGTTTCGCCACGATGTACACCGTGTTCAGCACGTTCGCTGCGACATCCGATGCGGCAGCGTTCAAACCCTTTCTCTGCATTCCCGCGCGTGCCGACCGCGCATACTTTCCCGACGGCATCGAACTGTCCTATGGCGACATTGCGCGGCAGGTCTGCGCATTGCGCGATCAGTACCGCGCAGCAGGCTTCGGCCACGGACACCGCGCCTGCCTGCTGCTGGAGAACCGGCCCGATTTCATCGTGCATTGGCTGGCGCTCAACGGCCTCGGCGTCTCGATCGTTCCGATCAACCCGGCCTATCGCGCGGCGGAAATCGCATACCTGATCGCGCATGCCGAACCCGACCTGATCGTCACGCTGGCCGATCAGAAGGAATTGCAGAAGACGCTGACCGGCGACATTCCGCTGCTCATCGTCTCCGGTGACGATCTCGGCGCCGGCGTCGAGACACTCCCGCACGCCCAGCGGCCGCCACCGCGCGCCGACGAGCCGGGAAGCGAGACCGAGGCTGCGCTGCTCTACACCTCCGGCACGACGGCGCGCCCGAAGGGATGCATCCTGACCAATGAATACGTGGTCTCGACCGGCCGCTGGTACGTCAGCCACGGCGGCGAGGCGACGTATCATGCCGGAACGGAGCGCCTCTACAGCCCGCTGCCGCTGTTCCACATGGCCGGCCTGACGTTGACTCCGATCGCGATGATGTTGACCGGCGGCTGCCTGATCCTGCCGGAACGCTTCAACGCGAAATTTGCCTGGCGCGACATCGTCGCATGCCGCGCCAGCGTGCTGCATTATCTCGGCGTGATCGTCGCGGCCCTGCTGGCGCAGCCGGAGACGCCGGACGAGAAAGCCCATGCGCTGCGCTTCTCGATGGGCGTCGGCGCCAATCCCGAGCAGCGCGCGCGGGCCCGCGAGCGCTTCGGCATCCCCTTCGTCGAAGGCTGGGGCATGACGGAGACCGGGCGCAGTCCGTTCAACACGGTCGAGCCGCGCCATCTCGAGACCAACACGATCGGCCGCAGCGTACCGGGGCTCGAAATGACGATCCTCGATGCCGACGGCAATGCTCTGCCGGCAGGCGCGGTCGGCGAACTCTGCGTGCGCCACTCGGAAGCGACGCCGCGGCGCGGCTTGTTCTCCGGCTATCTGAAAGACCCCGAGGCTACCGAGCAGGCCTGGCGCGGCGGCTGGTTTCACACCGGCGACAGCGCCTGGCAGCACGAGGACGGCGCCTTCGTGTTCGTCGACCGGCTGAAGCACCTGGTCCGGCGCGCCGGCGAGAACATCTCGGCGGCGGAGGTCGAGGCCGTGCTGACGACGTCGCCTCTGGTCAAGCAGGCCGCCGTCGTCGCCGCGCGCGATCCGATCCGCGACGAGGAAGTTGCGGCCTTCATCGTGAGCAACGACGGCGCCGATGCTTCACGCGAGCTCGCGCAGGACATCTTCCGCTTCTGCCGCGAACGCCTGGCGGCGTTCAAGCTACCGGCGTGGATCGCTTTCGTCGCCGAGTTGCCGCTGACCTCGACCAACAAGATCCAGAAGCACGTGCTGCTCGGCGCGGACAGGGATCCGCAGTCGCATCCGGGCATGATCGACCTGCGGCAAGACAAGACCAACGCCATAAGGCAATCGAACTAGAGGAAACCAGGGACAATGACATCGAGATACGGATGGATCGCCGCGAGCGCTGCAATCCTCTCAGTCGCCTTCGCCGCCGCGCCATCCCACGCGCAGATTTCCGACGACGCGGTGAAGATCGGCGTGCTGACCGATCAGGCCGGCCTCTACGCCGACGCCGCCGGCCCCGGAGCGGTCGAAGCGGTCCGGATGGCGATCGCGGATTTCGGCGGCAAGGTGCTGGGCAAGCCGATCGCGATGGTCGATGCCGACCATCAGAACAAGGCGGACATCGGCGCCGGCATCGCGCGGCGCTGGTATGAGCAGGAGAATGTCGACGTCATCGTCGATTTCGCCAATTCCGCCGTCGCTTTCGCCGTGCTCGAACTCACCAAGCAGAAGAACAAGGCGATGCTGGTGTCGTCGGCCGGCTCCTCCGATCTGACCGGCAAGGGCTGCTCGGCGAATTCGGTGCAGTGGACCTACAACACCTATGCGCTCGCCAACAGCACGGTGCGGGCGCTGGCCAAGGAAGGCGCGAAGAGCTGGTACTTCGTCACGGTCGACTACGCCTTCGGCCACGCCCTGCGCAACGACGCGGCCAAGACCGTGGAGAAGGTCGGCGGCAGCATCGCCGGCGAGGTGCGGCATCCGCTCAACAGCATGGATTTCTCGTCCTATCTGCTGCAGGCCCAGAGCTCGAAGGCTGACGTGATCGCCTTTGCTAACACCGGCGGCGACCTCGCCAACTCGATCCGGCAGGCGCAGGAATTCGGGATGGCGCACACGCAGAAGCTCGCGGCCTTCCTGATGCAGACCAGCGACATCCACGCGATCGGTTTGCAGGCCGCCCAGGGGCTGCAGCTCGCGACCGCCTTTTATTGGGATCTCGACGACAAGACCCGCGACTTTGCCGCGCGCTTCATGGCCAGGACCAAGAAGCGGCCGACCATGGTGCAGGCCGGCCTCTACTCCGCGGTGATGAACTATCTCAAGGCGGTCGAGAAGTCCGGCACCGACGACGGCCCCAAGGTGATCGCGCAGATGAAGGACATGCCGATCGACGATTTCTTTGCCCGCAACGCATTCCTGCGCGAGGACGGCCAGCTCATCCACGACATGTATCTCGTGCAGGTGAAATCGCCGACCGAATCGAAGGGCGCCTGGGATTACGAGAAGCTGGTTCAGGTGATTCCGGGCAAGGAGGCGTTTGCGACGCCGGAGGAGAGCGCCTGTCCGCTGCTGAAGAAATGACTGCGCGCACGAATCCACGCACCACAGGCAAGAAACCACAGGCAAGGCTGGACATCCCATGACTGAGCTGCCGCTGCTGTTCACCCCGCTGCAACTGCGCGACCTCGAACTGAAGAACCGGATCATGGTCTCGCCGATGGCGACCTATTCGGCGCAGGAGGGGCGCGCCACCGATTGGCACACCGCGCATATCGGCAAGCTCGCCGCCGGCGGCGCCGGCCTCGTGTTCGTCGAGCAGAGCTCGGTGAACACCCAGGGGCGCATCACCCATGGATGCCTCGGCATCTGGGACGATGCGCACATCGCGGACCACGCCGCCCTCGCCGCGCTGATCCACAGCTTCAACGCCAAGGCCGCGATCCAGATCGCACATGGCGGCCGGAAAGGCTCCTCGCAGCGGCCGTGGGAAGGCGGCAACCCGCTCGGCGAAGCTGACATCAAGGCACGCGGCGAAGGCCCATGGCAGATCGCGGCCTCGAGCGGCATTCCCTTCGATGACGGCTGGCCGGCACCGCAGATGATGACTTCAGAGCAGATCGATGCCCTGGTGGACGACTATCGCCAGGCATTTCGTCGCGCCAGGGCGGCCGGCTATGACGTCATCGAGCTGCACTGCGCGCACGGCTATCTGATGCACTCGTTCCTGTCGCCGCTGGCGAACAACCGCAACGACGAGTATGGCGGGTCGCGCGAGAACCGCATGCGCCTGCCGCTGCGGATCGCGGCGATCATGCGCGAGGAGTGGCCCAGCCATCTGCCGGCCTTCGTCCGCATCTCGTCGGTCGACGGCGTCGACATCGGCTGGTCGATCGAGGACTCGATCGCGTTTGCGGCGGAGCTGAAGGCGATCGGGATCGACATGGTGGACTGCTCGTCGGGCGGCATGAAGCTACCGCGCGGCAATTCGCTGGTGTCGCGCACCCCGGGCTTCCAGGTGCCGTTCGCCGAGCGCATCCAGAAGGAAGTCGGCATGCCGACGGTGGCGGTCGGGCTGATCCGCGAACCGGACTACGCCGAAGCCATTTTGCGGGACGGCAAGGCGACGCTTATTGCACTCGGCCGCGAACTGCTGTGGAATCCGAACTGGCCCGCGCAGACGGCACTTGCGCTCGGATGCGATCCGGAGTGGACGATTTGGCCCGAGCAATATGGCTGGTGGCTGAAGCGGCGGGTGGCACAGCAGGGACGATAGCGATGCCGGTGGCGAAGAAAGACTTGGCGAAGGCCGGCACGGCTGCCGGCGCGCGGACTTTCGACCGCCCCGATTTCCCCGGCGACACCTCGCGCGACCTGCCGAAGATGGACAATGCAGTCAAGTCGGCGCGGCGCGTGTTCGACGTGCTCGAATTCTTCGAGGAGCACCAGCGCGCCGCCTCCGCGATCGAAGTCGCGGCCGCGCTCAAGTTCCCGCAATCCAGCACCTCGGCGTTGATGCGGACGATGACGGCGTTCGGCTATCTCCACTATGACACCAGCCGCCGCACCTATATCCCGACGCCGCGGATCTCGATGCTGGGGCACTGGCTGAGCCCGGCGTTGTTCACGAAGGGACGCCTGGTCAATCTGATGGAAGAGCTCTCCGCGCGGACCGGAGAGACCGTCATGCTCGCGGTGCGCAACGGGCTCAGCGCGCAGTATGTCCATATCATTCAGGCCAAGCTGCCGATGCGGCTGTATGTCAAGGCCGGAACGCTGCGGCCGCTGGCGCGATCCGCGTCGGGTTACGCGCTGCTGTCGGCCTATCCGGACAAGGAGGTGCGCCGCCTGGTGCGCCTGATCAACGCCAACGAGAGCCGGCCCGATCGTCAGGTCGACATCAAGGCGCTGCTGCTTGAGCTGAAGAAGGTCCGCGCCAAGGGGCACGCCTTCTCGCTCGGCCTGGTCACGCCGGGCGCGGGCGCCGTCGCCATGAACCTGCCGCCGATTGCGGAATCGAACGAACCGCTGGTGCTGTGCGTGGCTGGATTGAACGACGCGCTGGTCACCCAGGAGACCGAGTTCGCCGACCTGATGCGGAAGGCAATCGAGTTTCACCTGGCGGACTGAACTTATGTCGGCGGCCGGTTTGCGCGTGTGCGTGGCATACAAACGGGGACCATCGAAAGTTCACTATGCGGAATTCATGCGCCAAGTCCGGCTTCATGCCATCCGCGCAAGTGGCCCTGCGGGCAGCGCTTGTCACGGCTATGGCTTTTCCGCATCATTGAGCGCAAGACAACATCGCAAGCAGGGCATGGCCGAACAGCCAGCCCGAGCCAATCAACACGAGGAACGCTGTGGCGGAGAGTGAAAACATCGTCGCCGAGACCGCGGAAAAGATTTTCGCCGATCTCGCGGATGCCCAAACCATCAATCACGACAAGCAGGGCGCGTGGAAGGCGCCGCTGTGGCAGGCGCTGACCGAAGCCGGCCTGCCGCTGTCCTGGGTGCCCGACGATCTCGGCGGTTCCGGCGCCAGCCTCGCCGAAGGATTTAGCGTCCTCAACGTCGCTGGGCGGCATGCGATCGCTGTTCCGCTGGCCGAAACAATGCTAGCCGGCTGGCTGCTGACGCAAGGCAAGATCGCTTCACCGGAAGGCGAGATGACGGTGGTGCCGGCAAGCCCGAAGGACCGCGTCACGCTCAACGCCGACGGAAGCCTCTCTGGCCGCGCCCGCGGCGTGCCGTTCGCCAAGGAGGCAAAACATTTCGCGGTGCTGGCAAGCGGCAATGGCGGGGTGTCGGTCGCGCTGGTCGATGCCGCGAAGTGCCGGATCGAGTCCGGCATCGGGCTTGGCGGCGATCACAACGACACCGTCACGCTCGACAAGGTGCAGCCGGTCGCCACCAGGCCGGCGCCGAAGGGCTTTGACCAGACCACGCTGATGCTGATGGGCGGCGTGGTGCGCAGCCTGCAAATCGCCGGCGCGCTGGAAGCGATGCTCGACATCTCCGTGCGCTATTCCAACGAGCGCGTCGCCTTCGAGAAGAAGATCTCGAAATTCCAGGCGGTGCAGCACAACCTCGCGCGGCTCGCCGGCGAAAACGCCGCGGCACTCGCCGCCGCGACCTCCGCGGCGGACACGATCGTGAACGCCAAGTCGCTGGACACTGGTGCGGTGTTCCTGGAAGCCGCAGCGGCCAAGGTCCGCTGCTCGGAAGCGGCGGAGAAGGGCAGCGGCATCGCGCATCAGGTGCATGGCGCGATCGGCTTCACCATCGAGCACATCCTGCACCGCTATTCGCTGCGGGCGCTGGCCTGGCGCGACGATTTCGGCTCGGAGAGCTACTGGGCGGTCGAGCTCGGCAAGCTCGTCGCGAATCGTGGCGCCGATGAATTGTGGCCGCTGGTGGCTTCGCGCTGAGATCAGGCAGAAAGATCAGGACTGGACATCATGACTGCAGCCCTTCGTTTCGATCCGATCCGCCTGCCGGAAAAATGCGAGCAGCTCCGCAAGGAGGTGCGCGCCTTCCTCGCCGAGGAAATCGCCGCCGGCACCTTCGATCCCCACGCGCCGAACCGCGAGGACAATGACGCGCCGGAATTCTCCCGTCGCGTCGGCGCCAAGGGCTGGCTCGGCATGACCTGGCCGAAGAAATACGGCGGCCAGGAGCGCTCGTTCCTCGAGCGCTACGTGGTGACCGAGGAGATGCGGGTGGCGAACGCGCCGACCCGGCGCTTCTTCGTCGCCGACCGCCAGAGCGGGCCGGTGCTGCTGAAATACGCGCCCGAGCACATCAAGATGGATATCCTGCCGCGCATCTGCCGCGGCGAGGTCTGCTTCGCCATCGGCATGAGCGAGCCGAACTCCGGGTCCGACCTGTTCGCGGCGAAGACCCGCGCGACCAAGACCGACGGCGGCTACCTGATCAACGGCACCAAGATCTGGACCTCGTCGGCGCACATCGCCGACTACATGATCGCGATCTTCCGCACCTCGCCGCCGACCAAGGAAAACCGCCGCCACGGCCTGACCCAGTTCCTGGTCAAGATGAAGCAGCCGGGCATCCAGGTGAATCCGATCGGCCAGATCACCGGGCAGTTCGAGTTCAACGAGGTCGTGTTCACCGACTACTTCGTGCCCGACGATCACGTGCTGGGCGACGTCGACGGCGCCTGGAAGCAGGCAACGTCGGAGCTCGCCTATGAGCGAAGTGGTCCCGAGCGGTTTCTCGAGACCTATTACGTGCTCACCGAGCTCGTACGCGCGGTCGGCAAGAACCCGGACACCCGCAGCGCCGAGGGCATCGGACGCCTGGTGGCGCAGGTGCACACCATGCGCCGCATGTCGGTGTCGGTTGCCGGCATGCTGCAGGCCGGCAAGGAGCCGGTGGTGGAGGCGTCGATCGTCAAGGACATCGGCACGGTGTGGGAGCAGCAGCTGCCGCATCGCGTGCGCGATCTCGCCGCGTTCGTCGAGGAGACCGCGACCAACCGCGAGACGCTGGAAAAGCAGCTCGATTTCGCCATCAAGACCGCGCCCAAGCTGACGATCCAGGGCGGCACCACGGAAGTGCTGCGCGGCATCATCGCCCGCGGACTTGGTCTGCGCTAGCCGCGCCGGCTCGCCTGCGCTAATTCAACGAGGACAGATCATGACCAAGTACACTGATATCGGCGTCGAAACCCACGGCCATGTCGGCCTGATCGAAATTCGCAAGCCGCCGCTGAACTTCTTCGACGTCGCGCTGATCAATCAGATCGCCGACGCGCTGGAGGAGTTCGACAACAATATCGAGATCCGCGCCTCGGTGCTGGCGGCGCAAGGCAAGGCGTTCTGCGCCGGCGCCAATTTCGGCGATCCCGCCCGCCAGGAGCAGGAGGAGCGCGCCAAGAGCGATCCGGCCTCGAACCTGCCGATCAACCATCTCTACGTTCAGGCGGTGCGCATCTTCCGCAACAAGAAGCCGATCGTAGCGGCGATCCATGGCGCCGCGATCGGCGGCGGCCTCGGCCTTGCCGTCTCCGCCGACTTCCGCGTCGCCTGCCCCGAGGCGCGCTTCTCGGCCAACTTCACCAAGCTCGGCTTCCATCCGGGCTTCGGCCTGACCGCGACGCTGCCGGAGCTGATCGGCAAGAACAATGCCGAGCTGATGTTCTACACCAGCCGCCGCGTCACCGGCGAAGAGGCCTATCGCTGGGGCCTCGCCAATGTGCTGGTGCCGCAGGATCAGGTGCGGGCGGAAGCGATGAAGCTCGCGCAGGAGATCGCCGAATGCTCGCCGCTCGGCCTGGTCTCGACCCGCGCCACCATGCGCGCCGGCCTTGCCGACCGTGTGCTGGCCGCGACCAACCATGAGCTCGCCGAGCAGACCAAGCTGCGCGCGACCGAAGACTTCAAGGAAGGCGTCAAGGCCACCGCCGAGCGCCGCGTCGCCAACTTCAAGGGGCGGTAGCCGCAAGCGCCGCTCTCTCCACGGGTCGGCCCGGCGAAAGCCGGGACCCATACGCCGCGGCCCATGGAAGGGGCACAAGCGGCGTCGGCTTCTCTTACAACTCACTTCGGTGGTTATGGGTCCCGGCCTTCGCCGGGACGACACCGAGTTATTTCGGCACCACCAGCGCATCGACGATCGTGACGCCCTGCCCCTCCGGGTGCACCAGCACCGGATTGACCTCGATCTCGGCGATCTCGCCTCGGTGCTGCGCCGCCAGCACTGAAATCTGCGAGATCAACCGCGCCAGTGCCGCGACATCGGCCTTCGGCGCGCCGCGGAAGCCGTGCAGCAGCGGCGCGGCCTTCAGCGTCTCAAGCATCGTGCTCGCTTCAGCCGGGCTCACCGGCGCGGGGCGATAGACCACGTCCTTGAACAGTTCGGTGGTGATGCCGCCGAGCCCCACCATCACCATCGGCCCGAAGGTCGCGTCCAGCATGGTGCCGATGATGATCTCGACGCCCTTCTTCGCCATCGGCCCGACCAGCACGCCCTGGATTTCAGCGCCCGGCCGCTGCTTCTGCACCGTCTCCAGCATGTCGCGATAGGCCGTGAATGCCGCGCCCTTGGCGGCGATGTTGACGCGGACGCCGCCGACCTCGCTCTTATGCGCGATCGCGGGCGACTGGATCTTCATGACCAGTGGAAATCCGGCGCGCTCGATCGCAGCGTCGAGCCCGTCGCGGTCGGTCACCAGCACCTCATCCGGCAGCGCAATGCCGGCCGCGCGCAGCAGCGATTTGCTGTCATACTCCGACAACGTCTTCGACGTGAGATGCATGGAGAGATCGTGCGCCGGCGACGCTGATGCCGAGATCTCCGGCGCAGGCTCGAAGGCGGCATAGTCCGCCAGCCGCCGCATTGCGACGCCGACATGGGTCAGTCCCGAGAGCACCACCACGCCCGACTTCGCCAGCTCCTGCCGCGCGAATTGCGACGGCAGCGTGTAGGAATAGAACACCACCGGCTTGTTCTGCGCCGCGATCACCGGCTTCAGCTCGGCTTCCTTGAACGGCATCCGCGTCTCGCTCGACAGCGACAGCACGACCAACGTCGCGTCCACTTCATCAGACGTGTCGAACAGCTCGATGCTCTTCTGCAGTCCGCCGGATGACACGCCCTGCGCGGTCACGTCGACCGGATTGCCCGCCGCGCCGTAGGACGGCATCCATTGCTTGATCTGGCTCTGGATCGCGGCTGAAAGCTCCGGCACGCGCAGGCCCTGCATCGAGACGGTATCGGCGCCCCAAATGCCGGCGCCACCGGACACCGTCAGCACCGCGACGCGATCGCCCTTCGGCAGCGGATTGGTGGTCAGAACCGCGGCAATGGTCACGGCCTCGTCGAGGTCGTTGGAGACGATGAAGCCGTATTTCGCGAACACCGCATCATAGGCCGCCGACCAACCCGCCATGCTCGCGGTGTGCGAGGCCGCCGCGCGCTCGCCGGCGCCGGAGCGCCCGACCTTGGTGACGATCACGGGCTTTTTGAGCTCTGCCGCGCGCTTCGCCGCCGCCAAAAACTTGTCGACGTCGCGGATACCCTCGATGAACAGCAAGATCACGTCGGTCGAGGCATCCTGCACCATGTAGTCGAGGAACTCGCCGGCGCCGAGATCGCTCTCATTGCCGGCGCTGACGACATAGCTCAGCGCGACGCCGAGCGCCTTGGCGCGATGATAGATCGCAAAGCCGATGCCGCCGCTCTGCGCGACGATGCCGATCCGCCGCTTGCTGGCGACCAGATCGGGCGCATCCGGCTTGACGTCGACGGTCGGGCTGAAGGTCGCGGCTACCTTCTGCGCCTGGCTGTAAAACCCTTCCGCGTTCGGCCCACTGATCCGCATCCCGGTCCGCTTCGCCAGCGCGACGATCGCATCCTGCATGTCAGCGCTGTCGCCGCCTTCCTCGGCAAAGCCGGACGAGATGATGACGGCGTTCTTCACGCCGGTGGCGGCACACTGCTCCAGCGCCGGCAGCACCGCACGGGCGGGAATGACGATAACGGCAAGATCGATCGGCGCGCCGATCTCGGCAACCGACTTGAAGCACCTCAAGCCGTCGATCTCGTCATAATTCGGGTTGATCGGATAGAGCGCGCCGGGATAGCCGTTCTTGCGCAGCATCGCGAGCAGCCGCCCGGGAATCTTCTCGTGATCGCGCGAGGCGCCGATCAGCGCGATGCTCTTTGGGGCGAAGAAGGTATCGAGCGGATGCGGCATGGGGCGTGTTCCAATTGTTGTTATTGCTCTTGACGATATTGGATCACCGCCGCCGGCTCAACCGCTCTCCCCGCAAGCACCAATCGTTCACCGTCACCCTGAGGTGCGAGCGAAGAGAGCCTCGAAGGGTGCACGGCCACCAGCCGGGCCGTGCACCCTTCGAGACGCGCGTTCCGCGCTCCTCAGGATGACGGGAGAAAGATGCGTAGCGCGGATGCAACGGAGCGCAATCCGGGGGTCGGTCTACCCGCGGAGAGCACAGTCCCGGATTTCGCTCTGCTCTATCCGGGCTACGACGTCACGCCGTCAGCTTGAACGTCACGCCGCAGAGCTGGAACCCGTCGCCCTTCACCGCACAGCCTCTCGCCTTCGCCGCTTCCAGCACCTTCGCTTTGTCGGCGACCTTGAACGTCAGGCCGCTCATGATCTCGCTGTCGCCCTTGACGAAGCGGAAGGTGCTGTTCGGCAGCTTCACCACGGTACCATCGGCGGGAATGCCGATGATCCTGCCCCAATGCGCCGCCAACGCCTCAGGCTCGGGGCTCTGCATCTCGACCTCGGTCAGCGCCAAAGTCGTGTCCTTGCGGATCGACTTCTGCCAGTCGGGGCCAGCCGGCGGGTACGGCCCCAGCACGTCGTCGCTGTCGTCGGTGTGGTTGAACTCGATAAAGGCGGCTCGGCAGTCGCGCGGATGCAGCTGCACGCCGTGATACGGCGCGTGCGTGATCACGTTCGCGGTGCGCACGCCCATCGCGTTGGCCTTGGCGCCGCGCGCGTCGGGATCCTCACAAACGAAGATCGCCATATAGCCCCCGCGGCCACCGGTCTTCTCGATGAAGCGCCCGGCCGCCGTGCCCGGCCCCGGCTGGAACGGCGCGACGACTTCGAGCAGGATGGTATCGACCGGCAGCAGCGCGTTCTCGAGGCCGTATTTCGCAACGTTGCCGTCGCGATAGCAGACGTCGAGGCCCATGATCGCGGAGATGTCCGCGATCACGGGCGCAAGCTGCGGCGCCACCAGGCAGATCTGTCGCAGCCGCATGTACTCGGCCATGGTCTACTGCCCCTGGAAGGTGGGCTTGCGCTTCTCGACGAAGGCTTTTGCCGCTTCCTTGTGGTCCGTGGTCTCGCCGGCACGCGTGTGGTGGATCGCCTCGCCGTCGAAGCAGGCCTCTAGCGTCATGGTCTCGGCGTTGTTGATGTTGCGCTTGATGTAGCCGAGCGCCACCGACGGGCCCTGCGCCAGCGAGCGCGCCAGTTCCAGAGTCTCGGCCTCGACATCGGCATCGGGCACCACCTTGGAAACCATGCCGAGGTTGTAGGCTTCCTGCGCCGACAGCACCGGCGACATCATGTAGAGCTCGCGCGCTTTCGCGCTGCCGAGCATCTTGGTCAGGAAATAGGTGCCGCCGTAGTCGCCGGAGAAGCCGACCTTGGCGAAGGCGGTGGTGATCTTGCAGGAGGCGCTGGCAACGCGAAGGTCGCAGGACAGCGCGATCGAAAGCCCGGCGCCGGCCGCCGCGCCGTCGAGCTGCGCCACCACCGGCTTCGGCATCTGGTGCAGGATGCGCGAGACCTCCATGCCGCGGCGCAGGTTGGCCATCTTGGCCTCGAACGGCAGTGGCGCGCGGCCTTCCGCCATCGACTTGACGTCGCCGCCGACGCAGAAGGTGCCGCCGGCGCCCCGGATCAGCACCGCGCGCACCTCGGTATCGTCCTGCGCCCGCCGCGCCGCCTCGACGAGGCCGCGCGTCATGTCGGGATTGAGCGCGTTGCGCCGATCGGGACGATTCATAGTGATGGTGAGCAGGCCCTTGTCGAGGGATTGGAGGACCATCTGATTATCGCTCATGGCGTTTTGCCTTTCGTTGTTGTTGATTGTTACGGCGTCATTCCGGGATGGTCCGAAGGACCAGACCCGGAATCTCGAGATTCCACAATTCGCAATTGCGAATTGGGATTCGATGCTGCGCATCGCTCCGGAATGACGCTTCGCGTCACTTCTTCACCAGCGGGCAGCGCGACTCCGACAGCGGCTGGAAGGCCTGGTCGCCCGGCACGGTCGCCACCAGCTTGTAGTCGTCCCAGCGGCCCTTCGATTCCGACGGCTTCTTGACCTCGAACAAATACATGTCGTGCACCATACGGCCGTCCTCGCGGATCTTGCCGTTCTTGGTGAACATGTCGTTGATCGGGGTCTCCTTCATCACCTTCATGACGGCGGCTGGATCGGTGGTGCCGGCGGCCTTCACCGCCTTGAGATAGTGCGTCACCGAGGAATAGACGCCGGCCTGTGCCGAAGTCGGCACCCGCTTGGTGCGTTCCATGAAGCGCTTCGTGAAGGCGCGGCTGTCGTCGTTGAGATCCCAGTAGAAGGCTTCCGCCAGCAACAGGCCCTGCGCGGTCTCGAGCCCGACGCTGTCGATGTCGGTGACGAAGGCCAATAGCGGCGACAGTTTCTGGCCGCTCTTGGTGAGGCCGAATTCCGCCGCCTGCTTGATCGCGTTGATGGTGTCGCCGCCGGCATTGGCAAGGCCGATCACCTTGGCCTTCGAGGCCTGCGCCTGCAGCAGGAAGGAGGAGAAGTCCGAGGTGTTGATCGGATGTCGCACGCTGCCGAGCACCTTGCCGCCCGACTTCACCACGACATTGCTGGTGTCCTTTTCCAGGTCCTGGCCGAACGCGTAGTCCGCGGTCAGGAAGAACCAGGTATCGAGACCGGATTTCACCGCGGCAAGGCCGGTCACATTGGCCTGCGCGAAGGTGTCGAACACGTAGTGCACGGTATAGGGGCCGCAGGCCTCGTTGGAGAGGCGGATCGAACCCGGACCGTTGAACATGATGATCTTGTTGCGCGCCTTGGCGATTTCGGCAGCGGCGAGCGCGGTCGCGGATGCCGCGACGTCGAAGATCATCTCGACGCCCTGGTTGTCGATCATGTCGCGGGCGATGTTGGCGGAGAGGTCAGCCTTGTTGAGATGGTCGCCGACCACGATCTCGACCTTGCGGCCAAGCACCTCGCCGCCGAAATCCTCCACCGCCATCTTGGCGGCGGTTTCGCTGCCCGAGCCGGTGATGTCGGCATAGAGGCTCGACATATCGAGGATGCCGCCGAGCTTCAGCGGAGGCTTGTCCTGCGCCAGCGACGCATTCGCCGAGATCGCAAACGCACAGGCCAACACGCCGGCCAAAACTCGTCTCATTCCAATCCTCCCTTGCAGCGCGGACCTCGTTCCATCAGGTCCGTTTCGAGGGCCGGATCATGCCGCATGGCCTGTACTGCAGCAAGCCGCAGCGGCAGCAATCTGTTTTCCGCTAAGCGGAATGAAGCGCCGCGCCGGAGCTTCCGGCTGCGCTGCGATCAGAGATGAAAGTCGGGAACGGTCTGATGGGGCGTTCCCGCCGGCAGGCCGAGGAACAGATACTGCATGCCATAATGTCCGGCGAATGCCGATGCCGTTGCATCCATGATGATGCGACCGCCGAGATCCAGATGCAATTCCGGCCGGGTAATGGCCCCGAGTGTGTAGGCCGGCACGATGGTCTCGTTGATATGCAGGGCGTCGAAGACGGCGGACACCGCCGAAAGCGAGGCCGCATTGCCGGCCAGGTCGACGACATCGGCGCCATTGGCGGCGAAGCTGGTCACCGCCAGCGAGCCGGCGCGATCGGTCGACGACACGATGTGATCGAACACCAGCTTCGAGGAATCGCCGAGCAGCACCGTTGCCGCGGCGTCGTAGATTGCGGTGCCGCCATCGTTCAGCGTCAGGCTCGGCGTGCCGCCATTGACGTGGACCGCCTCGTTGAAGCCGACCGTCAGCTGGACCAGCGAACCCGGCGTCGCGACGCCACCGGAGGGCGTCGCCGTGATTCCGGTGAGATGAGGCGCCGTGGTGTCGAGGGTGAAGGTCAGGTTGGAGGATGCGCTGACATTGCCGGCGGCGTCGACCTCCTGCACCGTGACGGAGTGCATACCATCAGTCGTAAAGACCGGCGCCGCCGTGGAGAAGCCCGACGCGCCGTCGGCCTTGTAGCGCAGCGTGTCGGCCGCATCGAACTTGGTGTAATCGATCAGCGGATTGCTGGTGATGTGGTCGGCGCTGGAGACGCCGGTGTCGCGGTGCAGTGCCAGCGTCGGCGCCGATGGCGCCTTGGTGTCGCCGGTGAAGCTGACCGCATTGCTCGCTCCGCCGGCATTGCCGGCGATGTCGGTGTAGCTCGCCCCGGCAACCGAAAGGTCAGCCGACAGATGGTCGGTGACATCGGCCGTGAAGGTCGCGGTGTAGATATCGTGGCCTGCGCCGGTGATGCCGACATGGACGAGGCTGCCCAGCAGGCCGCCATGGATGGTGACGTCGCCGAGTCCGAAACCTGCGACCGCCTCGGAGAAGGTGAACGTCATCAGCGCGGTGTCGCCGGCGTGCAGCAGGGTGTGATCGGCCGCCACCGATACCGTCGCCGGATGCGTGTCGCCACCGATCGTCGCGGTATTGCTCGCCGCGCCGATATTGCCTGATACGTCGGCATAGCTCGCGGCGGTGACCCGGATCGAGCCCGCCACGACGTCGTTGATATCGGGCGTGAAGGTCGCGGTGTAGACGTCCTGCCCCGACACGTTGAGCCCGACATGGACCAGATTGGTCACCGTGCCACCGGCGACGGCCGTGTCGCCGAGCGCAAAGCCCGCGACCTCTTCGGAGAAGGTGAAGGTGACGGCCGAAGTCTGGCCGGAAAGCACCATGCTTGGGCTCACCGCAACCGACACGGTCGGGGCCCTGGTATCGCCGGTGAAATTGATGGCGTTGCTTGCCGCACCGCCATTGCCGGCGACGTCGGTGTAACCGGACGCTGTGACCTGCACCGAGCCCGCTTCAGTGTTGCTTTCATCCGGCGTGAAAATTGCCGTGTAGACGTCCTGGCCCGATGCGTTGACGCCGACATGGACCAGATTGCCCAACGCCCCGCCATGCACCGTGACGTCACCGAGCGCGAAGCTCGCGATTTGTTCGGAGAAAGTGAACGTCACCAGCGCGGTCTGGCCCGCCAGCAGCGCGTTACGATCCGCCGCGATCGACACCGTCGGCGCCAGCGTATCGCCGCCGATCGTGGCGGTGTTGCTTGCCGCGCCGGCATTGCCGGCCACATCGCTGTAACCGGACGCATTCACCTTCACCGAGCCGGTCTCGGTGTCGCTGACATCGGGCGTGAAGGTCGCGGTGTAGACGTCCTGCCCAGCGCCGTTGAGCCCGACATGCACGAGATTGCTCAGCGCGCCGCCATGGACGGTGATGTCGCCAAGGGCGAAGCCCGACACCGCCTCCGAAAAGGTGAAGGTCGCGACGGAGAGGTCGCCGGCCAGCACCGTGTCGGGATTGAGCGTGACGGAGACCGTCGGCGCCAGCGTGTCACCGGTGAAGTTGATGGCGTTGCTGGCGGCGCCGGCGTTGCCGGCCGTGTCGTTATAGCTCGATGCATTGACCTGCACCGAGCCAGCCTCTGCATTGGTCACGTCGGGCGTGAAGTTCGCGGTGTAGATGTCCTGGCCGGCGCCGTTGACGCCGACATGGACAAGGCTGCCCAGCGCGCCGCCGCTGACGCTGATGTCGCCGAGCGCGAAGCCCGCGACGGCCTCGGAGAAGGTGAAGGTCACGACCGCGGTCTGACCGGCGAGCAGTGTACCATGGTCAGCCGAGACCGATACAGTCGGCGCCTTGGTGTCGCCGCTGAAGCTGATCGTGTTGCTCGACGAGCCGGAATTGCCGGCCGTATCGCTATAGCTCGATGCATTGACCTGCACCGAACCCGCCTCGGTGTTGGTCACGTCAGGCGTGAAGGTCGCGGTGTAGACGTTGTGGCCGGCGCCATCGATGCCGACATGGGTGAAGTTGCCCAGCGAACCGCCCTGGACCGTGACATCATCCAATCCAAAGCCGCTGACGGCCTCGGAGAAGGTGAACGTGACAACCGCGCTATCGCCGGCAACCAGCGTGGTGTGATCGGCTGCAACCGCCACCGTCGGCGCCTTGGTATCACCGGTGAAGCTGATCGCGCTGCTTGCCGCGCCGGCGTTTCCGACGCTGTCGGTATAGCTTGACGCGTTGACCTGCACCGAGCCCGCCTCGGCGTTGGTCACGTCGGGTGTGAAGGTTGCCGTGTATATGTCCTGGTGCGCGGCATTGACGCCGACATGCACGAGGTTGCTCAGCGCGCCGCCGCTCACCGTCGTGTCCGTCAGCGCGAAGCCGGTGACCGCCTCGGAGAAGGTGAAGGTGACGGTCGAGGTCTGCCCGGCCAGCAGCGCGGTCGAGCTCGCCGCAACCGACACGGTCGGCGCGATCGCGTCGATCACGAGATGCAAATCGGTCGCCGCATGGGTCACGTCGGCATCCTGGCCGCCCGGATCCCTGATCGTGCCGCCGTTGAGCGAGAGGCTCTGCACCTGCAAATCAGACGTGCTGTCGCCGTCCTGCACCGTGTAGCTGAACACCAGCGCCTGCGAGCCGCTGCCGCTTAGATAGGTCGCGGCCTTGCCGTCGCTGAGTAGCAACTCGGGCGCGCCGGTCACGCTCACCGTGTTGCTGAAATTGACGGTGATGGTCACGACCTTGCCGGCGTTCAAGATCGTGAGATGATCTGTGGTGTCAGCCGTGACCGAGGCGATGCTCGCCTGTGACCGGATCTCGAGATGCGGAGAGGCCGAGCCGTCGGACGCCAGCATCAGCGAGCCGGCCGAGGCGCCAGCGCCAAAGCTCAGGTTCAGCGAGGCGAGCGTCGTGCCGCTGCCGCTCTTCACCAAGAGCACGCCGTTCGCATAGGACAGCGTCGCCGATGCGTCATAGGCGATGTTGCCGAAGTCGATGGTGTCGCCGCCGGCAAAGCCGGTGATCGACGTGCCAAACGAGGTGCCGGAGAATGCCGCGGTATCGAGCACGAGTTTTTCGGTACTGCCGTCGGTGAAGGCGACCGCGCCGGTTCCCGCCGCGCCGTTCGCCGCCAGCTCGAGGATCGAGCCCTTGATGACGGTACCGCCGGAATAGGTGTTGCGTGCGGACAGCACGAGGCGGCCGCCGCCGGTCACCTCGACATCACCAGGCGTCGCGCCGTCGGAGATCACGCCGCTCTGGGTAACGGTCTCGCCGGCGGCGACATTGAAGACCGGATCGCCCGCGACGGTGATGTTGCGGGTGTGCGTGAACCCATCGGTGAAGCTGATGCCGGTGCCGTCGCCGAGCTTCAGGATGCTGGTGAGCGCGCCGAGATTGACGTTGGCGGAGATCGACACCCGGGTGCCGGCGCCGCTGACCGTGGTATTGCCGGTGTAGGTGTTGTTGCCGCCGAGGATGACGGTGCCGCCGCCGCTGATGGCGAGGCCGCCGACGCCCGCATTGGCGCCGGTGCCGCCATTGCCACTCTGGTCCGCGATGTCGTTGGCGACAGTCAGCGTCTGGCCGCTGCCGGGCGCGAAGCTGAGATCGTTGTTGCCTTGGATGAAAATGCCGGAGCCGAAACCCGAGCCGCTGGCCTGGCCGATGCCGTTGGTGCCGCCCTTGACGGCGCTGAAGCCGGAATCGTTCGACAGCGAGCCGCTCTTGATGGTCAGCGAACCGCCTTGCTGGACGAAAACGTCGCCGCCCGCGCCGAGGCCGCCACCGCCGCCGGGTGCACCGTTGCCGCCGCCGAAACCGCCAACACCGCCGATGCCGCCGCCGCCACCGAACCCGCCATCGCCATTGTAGCCGCCGCCACCGCCGAAGCCGCCATTGCCGCCATCGCCGCCGCCACCACCGAAGCCGCCATTGCCGCCATCAGCCCCGTTGCCGCCGCCGACACCGCCGCCCGGGCCATAGGGTGCGCGGACGCCGCTGCCGATCCACCCCGCCGCGCCGCCGCCACCGCCATTGGCGCCGCCTGCTCCGCCATACCAATAAAGCTCGGTCCCGCCGCCGATCGAGATCAGGTAACCGTCGCTCCCTTTGCCGCCCCCAGCGCTGTTGGGGACAATGCCGGGCGAACCGCTTCTAAAGAGATCACTGTCCGCGCCCTGAGCGCCGAGGCCGATACCGCCACCGCCGCTGCTTCCGCCGCGTCCGCCCATCCCGCCGCCACCGCCGTAGCCGTAGCCGGAGCTGATACTGCCAGTGCCGCCGGCACCGCCGTTGCCGCCGATCGCGGCGCTGTTGTGGAAGGTGACGTTGTCGATGGTGGCGCTGCCGTTCGACGAGACGAACAGCGCGCCGCCGAGCCCGGCGCCACCGCCGCCACCGCCGCGGACGACGCCGCCGCCGGCGGCCACCGTGTTCTGGATGGTCAGGTTCTCGAGATTGACGCTACCCGCATAGACGAAGAAGCCGCGCTGCGCGTTGAGGCCGTCGATCGTATAGGTGCCGCCATGACCGTCGCTGCCGTTGATCGTGACGCTCGATCCGCTCAAGAGATTGAGCGCGTACAGCTCCGACGTCAGGCTGAAGTTCGCCGTGATGTTGATCGTGTAGTTGGCATTCGGCGCGGCGTTCTGCCCGCCGGAATCCATCTGCAGGATCGCCGCGTTGAGCTCGGCGACGTTGGAGACGTTGAAGACGCGCGTCGAGACGATCTGCACGATCGTCCCGCCGTTGGCGTCCTGCGAGAGCTGGAAACTGGCCCCGACGCCGACGCCGGCAAGGGTCAGCGTATCGGTCGTGGTGCCGTTCGAGATCGAGAGCGTGTTGCCGGACAGGCTGACCGTGTTGAGCGACGGATTCTGGGTGTTGTACTGCAGCCCGGTCAGATCGATGAACTGGCCGGGATTGAAGTTCGCGATCGTGTTGGTGAACGCATTGCCGCTCAGCGCGGCATTGTCGATCTTCAGCGTGCCGGCGATGCCGGTCGTGAACGAGATGTTGCCGGTTCCGGCGGCGCCGGCCGCGGTGAGCCACACCGTGCCCGAATAGATCGTCGTGCTTCCGTAGGTGTTGGCGGCATGGCCAAGCACGAGCGTACCGCCGCCGTCGACGCCGAGATTGCCGCTGCCGGTGACGAGGGCGGTGTCGGTGACGGTCTTGCCGTTCGCGATCGACAGGATCGAATTGCCGCTGACCGAGAGCGTGTCGTCGAAAGTGCCGCTCGATGTCAGCGACAGATGCGCGCTGCTCAGACCGAACGTCCCGGTCAGCCCCGCGAGCTGCCCCATCCCGAGCTGCAACGTGCCGGCGCCGGACAGCATGAACGTACCGGAGCCGCCGATCGAGCCGGTGTCGGCGATGGTGCCGGACGAGATGTCGAAGGTGCCGCCATTGGCGGTGACCTGGACGTCGTGGGTGAAGGTGTAGCCGCCGGTCGTGGTCAGCGTACCGCCATTGAGGATCAGCGCGCCGGCCGAGCCGCCGATGTTATTGTCGGCCGTGATCGAGACGATGTTGCCGCCGTCGATCTGGGTACCGCCGACGTAAGTGCTGGCGCCGGTCAACGTCAGCGTGCCGCCGCCGGAGACCTGCAGCTTTCCGCTCGTGCCGGTGCCGCTGATGCCCTTTTCGTCCGCGATTGTGTCGGCGATCGTCAGCGTGGTGACGGTTTGCAAGCCCTGGAACACCGTGGAAACGGTGTGCGTCGGCGTGACGACCATCGTGCCCTGGATGAAGATGTCGCCATAGGCGGCGCCGTTGCCCGCGCCGTTGGCTCCGGTGCCGCCGGTCTCGGTGGCATCCATCAAGGTGCCGCCGATGACGGTCAGCGTGCCGCCTTGTTGAACGAAGATGTCGCCGCCGGCGCCGAATCCGCCGGTGCCGGGCGTGCCGTTCGAACCGCCGCCACCGCCGCCGAAGCCGCCATTGCCGCCGGTATGCGCGTATCCGCTGCCGTTGCCGGAGCCGCCGCCACCGCCGGCGAAACCACCGTTGCCGCCGCCATAAATGCCGCCGCCGCCACCGCCGCCCATGCCGCCGGCGCCGCCGAAGCCGATCAGGGTGCCCGAGGGGCCGCCGCCCACCGAGTTGGCGCCGCCGATACCGCCGCCGCCACCACCGACACCGCCGCCACCACCGCCGCCGCTCGCGCCACCGCCGGCATGTGCGCCGTAGCCTGAACCGCCGTAATTGTCGGCGCCCTGTCCGCCGCCCGCCGCACCTTCGATCGTCGCCGGCGTGCCGCCCGCGGTCTGCGCCCCGGTCGAGGGATGCTGGCTGTCGGAGCCCGCCTCGCTGTAACCGCTGCCGCCATTGCCGTGATAGCCGTAATAGTCCTGGCCGCCGAAGCCGCCGCCACCACCACCGCCGCCATTGCCGCTGCCGCCATCGGCACCGATGCCGCCGCCACCGCCGCCGCCGGCCGGATCGACCACGCCGCCATCGCCGCCCTTGGCCGTGTTGCTGCCGAAATTGACGTTGTTGAGCGTGACGTCGGCGTTCTGTCCGACGAACAGGCCGCCGCCGAGGCCCGCGCCGCCGCCGCCACCGCCGACCCCGCCATTGCCGCCGCTAGCCACAGCATTGATGATGGTGAGGTTCTTGAACGTCACCGTGCCGGATGTGACGACGAAGCCCTGGTAGCCGCGCGCATCGATGACGTCGCTATAGTCCTGGCCGCCGAGCTGATTGTTGTAGTCGGAGTTGCCGTCGAAGGTCAGCGTTGAGCCGTTCATCAGATTGATGGCCGGCGGATCGTCCAGCAATTGCAGCGTGCGCGCGCCGGACGAGAGCGAGAAGTTGATGACGTAATCGGTGTTGGCCGCGGCCAGACCACCGCCGACGCTGATCGCCGAGATCGCGTTGTAGAGCTGGAGATAATCGTGCAGCGGATCGCTGGTCGTCAGCGTCAGAACAACGGGATTCGACACAAGGACCTCGGCAATATGCGTGAGCGACCGCAACCGGTCGCCTTTCAAAAAATTGCCGAATAGTTACCTTGCGCCGCAAGTCATTGGCAACAATGACGAATTCTCATTCCGCGCACGGAGTTGCGATCATGAATGGGTAAGGTTGACGCGTGTGAGAGCCGCCCGGCGCACGATCGGACGGCAATTTTCGTCACGAGAAGGGCCGCTGAAGACGAGTTCGTCTCGCGACAGGCACGCATTGATGTGAAACACCAATTTCGCCTGTGCACGCGATGAGAAGCGCCGCAGAAAAATTGACCACCGAATCAACGATGGCATCCCTCGATGCGATTTCGCTTCGCTTGAGGTGGCTCTGAAGCGATCTTTCCGTCAGACTGTCCTTGTTGGCGACCACGCTCCGAGCGGAGCGCGCCGGAGTCACGAGTGCCGCATGACGCCTCCACGCGAAAGAGCATGGCGTCGCCGTCCGTGGGCGGTGATGATGACAGCATGCGTCCTCGCGATCGGCGCGTGCAGCGGACGCGCCGAAGCGGGTGGATGCAATTTCGAGATTCAGGGCGAGGGTCGCGTCGCCGCCATCGTCGATGCGCGCAGCCTGCGGCTCGACGACGGCCGTGAGATCAAGCTCACCGGTATCGAGGTGGCCGACAAGGCGAAGACCATCGCTGCACTGACGGCGCTGCTGGTCGGCCGCGAGGTGACGTTGCGCGGACAGGATGACACGCCGGACCGCTATGGCCGGCAGCCGGCCTACGCATTCCTCGAAGGCAGTGAGAAGCCCGTGCAAAGCGAGCTGCTGCGCCAGGGCCTCGCTGTGGCGTCATCCGAGGTCGCCCACAAGGACTGTGCTGCGGCGCTGATGGCGGCCGAGGCCGAGGCAAGGGCCGCCCGATCGGGAACCTGGGCCGAGGCCACCGTCATAAAAAACGCCGAAAGTTCCGCCGATATTTTGACCGGGATCGGGCGTTTTACAGTGGTCGAGGGCAGGGTTTTGTCCGTGCGTCAGGCGGGCGCGACGACCTACCTGAATTTCGGTCGAAACTGGACTCAGGACTTTGCCGCGACTATTTCAAGGCGCATAGTCCCTGCGTTCGAGGCGGCCGGGCTTACGCCCAAGTCTCTGGAAAATCGTAAGATTCGTGTACGAGGCTGGGTGGAAGCACGACGTGGGCCGCGAATCGAACTGCTCCGGGTGGGGCAGCTTGAAGTGCTCGGCGGGAACTAGAGGCCCAAGGGACTCAAGAAACCCAGGGGCCCTGCCCCGGTCTTTTTACGGGACAATTTGTGAGTTTTTGACGTGATTGAGCGCGCAGGACGGCGTGAAGAGGGGACTGGCCGCCGCCTTTTGGCTGCGCCGGCGCTCGTCTGCGCCGCCCTGACGCTGTCGGCCTGTGGCAATGTCGGCCGGTTCGAGCAGGCCACACCCACGGCAGCGGTGGCGCCGGTAAAGCCGAACCGCGTGGTGCAGCAGACGCCCACGAGCGAACGCGAGCATGAGCGCATCCTGTCGTCCTATGGCGGCGCCTATGACGACCCGAAGCTCGAGGCCCTGATCAGCAAGACCGTCGAGCGGCTGGTCGCCGCCTCCGAACGGCCCGACCAGGCCTACAAGGTCACGATCCTCAATTCCGGCGCGGTCAACGCCTTCGCGCTGCCGACCGGCCAGCTCTATGTCACGCGCGGCCTGATTGCGCTCGCCAGCGACACCTCCGAGCTCTCCTCGGTGCTGAGCCACGAGATGGCGCATGTGCTGGCCAAGCACGCGGCGATGCGCGAGGACCAGGCCCGCCAGGCGGCGGTGGTGACGCGCGTCGTCACCGACATGAGCACCGATCCCGACCTCACCGCGCTGGCGCTCGCCAAGACCAAGCTGACGATGGCGAGCTTCTCGCGGCAGCAGGAGTTCGAGGCCGACGGCATCGGCGTCGGGATCGCCGCCCGTGCGCATTTCGATCCCTACGGCGCGGCGCGCTTCCTGACCGCGATGGAGCGCAATGCGGCGCTCAAGATCGGCAAGACCGCGCTCGATCCGCGCGCGCAGGACTTCACCTCGTCGCATCCGGCGACGCCCGAACGCATCAACAACGCGCAGACCACCGCACGGCAATACTCATCGCCCGAGAGCAACGAGCGCGATCGCGAGACTTATCTCGCCGCGATCGACAACATCGTCTATGGCGAGGATCCCAGCGAAGGCTTCGTGCGCGGCCGCCGCTTCCTGCATCCCAAGCTCGGCTTCACCTTCACCGCGCCCGATAATTTCACGCTCGACAACACCGCGCAGGCGGTGATCGGCGTGCGCGAGGGCGGCAGCCAGGCGATGCGCTTCGACGTGGTGCGGGTGCCGGCCGAGCAGTCGCTCGGCGATTACCTGAATTCGGGCTGGATGGAAGGCGTCGAGAAGTCATCGACCGAGGACCTCAACATCAACGGCTTTCCGGCGGCGTCGGCCACCGCCCATGGCGACCAGTGGCAGTTCAAGGTCTATGCGCTGCGCTTCGGCAGCGACGTCTACCGCTTCATCTTCGCCGCCAAGCAGAAGTCCACCGAGAGCGAGCGCAACGCGCGCGAGACCGTCAATTCGTTCCGCCGCCTGACGCTCGACGAGATCCAGGCCGCGCGGCCGCTGCGCATCAAGGTCATCAACGTGCAGCCCGGCGACACCGTGGAATCGCTGTCGCACCGCATGTCCGGCGTCGACCACCCGGCCGAGCGCTTCCGCGTGCTCAACGGCCTCGACGCCCACGCCCAGGTCAAGCCGCGCGACCGCGTCAAGATCGTGGTGGATTGAGACAGCAAGAAAACGTGACCCGTAGCCCGGATGAAGCGAAGCGCAATCCGGGACGTGTATTCGTGGAAGGAAAGTCCCGGATTACGCTGCGCTCCATCCGGGCTACTAGGAATACTACTTCGCCTTCTCCTTGAGGAAGGCAATGATGTCGGCCCGATCCTTCGGATCCTGAACCTCGTAGAACATCTTGGTGCCCGGAACCATCGTGTCCGGACCGGTGAGCCATTTGTCGAGATTTTGCTCGGTCCACACGATCTTCGAGTTCTTCAGCGCCGGCGAGTAGTCGTAGCCTGCGACGGAGCCGGCGAGGCGGCCGACGACACCCTTGTGCATCGGGCCGACGTCGTTCTTGTCGATCGAGTGGCAATCGCCGCAGCCCTTGTACAGCGTGGCGCCGCGCGCCGCATCTCCCGCGGCACGGGCGCTGTTCAGGGCGAGCAGAATCGCGATGGCCGCCATCGCGGCAATTTTGGCTTGCCGCGGCGCCAGCACGCCTGCGATCGAACGAATGGTCATTCCCGGGGCTCTCCTGTTTGCCACCACAACGGGAGCAGCCATGCCGCGATTCTATTCCCTGAAATGTCGCGCGCTCGCGCCGCCGACGACTGACGAAGATTTTTGAGCCAACCGGGAATTTCCCCGCGCGCCGCCGATCTCTATCGAAAGCTGCCACCTCCGCAGCGGCGCCGGGCTATTGGAGCCTCCCCAGTGTTTCAGAATCGGTTCGGCGCCGTCGCTCGACTTGCCGAACTCGGGTGCGTGCTTGCTGCGCTCACACTCGCAGCAGCCACCGCCGCGCGCGCGGACGGCTGTCCCAAGCCGGGCGACGAAATCGCGACCGACCGGCCCGACGTCACCAATTCGAGTATCGTCGTGCCGGTCGGAAGCCTGCAGAACGAGAACGGCATCAACCTGACCGGCCGCAGCAGTGGTCGCAGTATCGACGGCAGCAACAGCCGCTGGCGGCTCGGGATTGCGCCTTGCCTCGAAGTGCTGGTCGACCTGCCGAGCTATGTCGGCACTGTGAAGTCGCCCGGCGTCTCGGGCTTTTCCGACGTCGCGCCGGGGATCAAATGGCAGATCAGCCCGCTGCCGGGGAAGCTCGACCTCTCGATCACAGCCGGCGTCGCGCTGCCGACGGGCGCTGCCGAAATCGCCGGGCGCGGCGCGCAGCCCTACATCCAATTGCCGTGGTCATGGGAGCTGCATGACGGCTGGGGCGTCAGCGGCATGTTCACGGAATTCTTCCGTCCCGCCGAGCCGACCGGCCGGCACATGTCGGAAGCGACCTTCGTGATCGAGAAGAAGCTGACCGAGCGGATCAGCGTGTTCACCGAATATGTCGGCGACTATCCCGACGGCGCGCGGCCGACCCAGCTCATCAACTCCGGCGGCCTGTACCAGATCACGCCGACCCAGCAGGTCGACTTCCATGTCGCGTTCGGACTCAACCGCAACTCACCGACCTACATCGTCGGCCTGGGGTACTCGTTCCGCGTCGACGGGCTGTTTCGCTAGCCCACCTCCCCTTGAAAAGGGGAGGTCGCTTTGCTCGCCAGAGCAAAGCAGGTGGGGATCTGCTCTCTCCGCTTGCAGCGGAGCCTGTGGCTGACCCCCATCCCAACCTTCCCCCTTTCAGGGGGAAGGAGAAGAGCTCAACCCTCGGCTTCGCGCAATCCGCTCAGCCACAGCGCCAGCAGCGTCCACACCGCGCCCGACAACAGGTAGGCGCCGGCCGAGATCAGGCCGAAATGCGTCGCCAGCAGCAGCGCCGCGAGCGGCGCGAAGCCGGCACCGAACAGCCAGGCTAAATCCGAGGTCAGTGCCGAGGCCGTGTAGCGATAGTTGCGCGCGAAGCTCGAGGCGATCGCGCCCGACGACTGGCCGAACGACAGGCCGAGCAGCACGAAGCCGAGCACCATGTACACCGTTTCGCCGAACGCCCCGGCGTCGAGCAGCTGCGGCGCGAACCCGCTATACACCGCGATCGCGACCGCCGAGCCCAGCAGCAGCGGCTTGCGGCCGACGCGGTCGGCGATCATGCCGGAGGCGACGATCGCGACGACGCCGACCATGGCGCCGATCATCTCGATGATCAGGAAGCGCACCGGGCTTTCCTTGGTGAACAGGAACACCCAGGACAGCGGAAACACTGTGACCATGTGGAACAGCGCAAAGCTCGCCAGCGGCGCGAAGGCGCCGAGCAGGATGTTGCGGCCCTCCTGCGCGATGGTCTCGCCGACCCGCGCCGGCTCCAGATCGCGGCTTTCGAACAGCTCGGAATATTCATCCGTCGCCACCATGCGCAGCCGCGCGAACAGCGCCACCACGTTGATCGCGAAGGCGACGAAGAACGGATAGCGCCAGCCCCAGTCGAAGAAATCATCCGCCGAGAGGTTGCCGGCGAAGAAGGCGAACAGCGCGCTGGCCACGATCAGCCCGAGCGGCGCGCCGAGCTGCGGCACCATCGCGTACCAGCCGCGGCGATGCGCCGGCGAATTCATCGCCAGCAGCGAGGCAAGGCCGTCCCAGGCGCCGCCCCAGGCGATGCCCTGCAGCACGCGCGCGGCGGCCAACAGCCAGATCGCCGCGACGCCGATCGTGTCGTAGCCGGGCAGGAAGGCGAGCGCGACCGTTGCGGTGCCGAGCAGGAACAGCGCGATGACGAGCTTGGCGCCCTTGCCGTGGCGGCGGTCGACCGCCATGAAGATGACGGTGCCTAGCGGCCGCGCGGCGAACGCCAGCGCAAAAATGCCGAAAGAATAGAGCGTGCCGGTCAGTTCATTGACGAACGGAAACACCAGCTTCGGGAACACGATGACCGAGGCGATCGCATAGACGAAGAAGTCGAAGAATTCCGACGTGCGTCCGATGATGACGCCGATGGCGATTTCGCCGGGTTTCGCCTGCCCGTGACCTGATGCGGTCGGGGTGCCGTGAGCCATTGCTGGGGCTTGTGCCATCGCCAGAGAACCGTCCTTTTCAGCATGATCCAACCGGTTTTCCGAACAGACCGTGCTCAAACGAGAAGTGAGGCCACGGGCAGATTGCCACGCGGTCCACCTCACCTTCTGACCTTCCATCCCGCAGTGCAACATTGGACAAATTGTCCAATGTGAACTTTGCTGCATCGCAGCTACCCCTTGGCGGAACTCATAAAATTCAAGTGGGGTGAGCCGTGCGCGCCTTGAAATTATTGGCCTTATTGCCGTTCGCGGCGCTCCTTGGCGGGTGCGATTTCGTCGTCCTGGCGCCTGCCGGCGACATCGCCGCCCAGCAGCGCGACCTCGTCGTCATCTCGACCGTGCTGATGCTCATCATCGTGCTTCCGGTGATGGCGCTGACCGTGTTCTTCGCCTGGCGCTACCGACAGTCGAACACCGCGGCTCCCTATGAGCCGGAGTGGGATCACTCCACCCAGCTCGAGCTCGTGATCTGGTCGGCGCCGCTGCTGATCATCATTTGCCTCGGCGCGCTGACCTGGATGGGCACCCATCTGCTCGATCCCTACCGCTCGCTCGGCCGCATCGCCGCCGACAAGCCGATCGAGAGCAAGGACGCCCCGCTCAATGTCGAGGTGGTCGCGCTCGACTGGAAGTGGCTGTTCATCTACCCGGACTACGGCGTCGCCGCCGTCAACGAGCTCGCAGCTCCGGTCGACCGCCCGATCCGCTTCCGCATCACGGCGTCCTCCGTGATGAACTCGTTCTATATCCCCGCGCTTGCCGGCCAGATCTACGCCATGCCCGGCATGGAGACCAAGCTGCACGCGGTCGCCAACAAGGAAGGCACCTATCGCGGCTTCTCCGCCAATTACAGCGGCGCCGGCTTCTCCGGCATGCACTTCGACTTCAAGAGCCTGTCTGGCGCCGATTTCGACAAGTGGATCGCCACCGCCAAGACCAGCGCCAATATGCTCGGCCGCACCGACTATCTGCAGCTCGAGCGTCCGAGCCAGAACGATCCGGTCCGGCTCTACCGCTCGGTCGACCGCGATCTCTACAAGGCGGTCCTCAACATGTGCGTCGAGCCCGGCAAGATGTGCATGAGCGAGATGATGGCGATCGACGCCAAGGGCGGCCTCGGCCGCGAAGGCTTCAACAACACACTGCCGCTGACCTACGACAAATACGCCCGCCGCGGCGCGCCGCTCGGCTCTGAGCCGACCTTCGTCGCCGGCATCTGTTCGATGGACGAGATCAAGGACGCGCCGTCGCACGAGATCACCGCGCCGCTCGACCTGACGCCGCTGCGCGGCTTCGGGCTGAAGCGCCCACCGTTCTCGCCCGCGCATCCGTCGTCGACATCCTTGCTGCTCGGTCAGCGTCCGAAATCAGAGTCCTGAGGAGGACCGCATGAATCCCGATCTCGTCAAGATGATCTTCGGCCGCCTCAATCTGGAGGCGCTGCCGATCCACGAGCCGATCCTGGTCGGCACGTTTGCGGTGGTGGCGACCGGCGGCCTCGCGCTGTTTGCGATCGTCACCTACTTCCGGCTCTGGACCTATCTGTGGCGCGAGTGGTTCACCACCGTCGACCACAAGCGCATCGGCATCATGTACATGATCCTCGGCATCGTGATGCTGCTGCGCGGCTTCGCGGACGCGCTGATGATGCGCCTGCAGCAGGCGATCGCCTTTGGCGGCTCCGACGGTTATCTGCCGGCCCATCACTACGACCAGATCTTCACCGCGCACGGCGTGATCATGATCTTCTTCGTGGCGATGCCGCTGGTGACCGGCCTGATGAACTATGTGGTGCCGCTGCAGATCGGCGCCCGCGACGTCTCCTTCCCGTTCCTCAACAATTTCAGCTTCTGGATGACGGTCGGCGGCGCCGTGCTGGTGATGATGTCGCTGTTCGTCGGCGAATTCGCCCGCACCGGCTGGCTCGCCTACCCGCCGCTGTCGAACATCGGCTACAGTCCCGACGTCGGCGTCGACTATTACATATGGGGACTACAGGTCGCCGGCGTCGGCACGACGCTATCGGGCATCAACCTGATCTGCACCATCGTCAAGCTGCGCGCGCCGGGCATGACGATGATGAAGATGCCGGTGTTCACCTGGACCTCGCTCTGCACCAACGTCCTGATCGTCGCCTCCTTCCCGGTGCTGACGGCGGTGCTGGCGCTGCTGTCGCTCGACCGTTACGTCGGCACCAACTTCTTCACGAACGACTTCGGCGGCAACCCGATGATGTACGTGAACCTGATCTGGATCTGGGGCCACCCCGAGGTCTACATCCTGGTGTTGCCGGCGTTCGGCATCTTCTCCGAGGTGACCGCGACGTTTTCCGGCAAGCGGCTGTTCGGCTACACCTCGATGGTCTACGCCACCGTCGTCATCACCATCCTGTCCTACCTGGTCTGGCTGCACCACTTCTTCACGATGGGCTCCGGCGCCAGCGTCAACTCGTTCTTCGGCATCACCACCATGATCATCTCGATCCCGACGGGCGCGAAGATGTTCAACTGGCTGTTCACGATGTATCGCGGCCGAATCCGCTTCGAGCTGCCGATGATGTGGACGGTGGCATTCATGCTGACCTTCGTGATCGGCGGCATGACCGGCGTGCTGCTGGCGGTGCCGCCGGCCGATTTCGTGCTGCATAACAGCCTGTTCCTGATCGCGCATTTCCACAACGTGATCATCGGCGGCGTGCTGTTCGGCCTGTTCGCCGGCATCAACTACTGGTTCCCGAAGGCGTTCGGCTTCAGGCTCGATCCGTTCTGGGGCAAGCTGTCGTTCTGGTTCTGGGTCTCGGGCTTCTACTTCGCCTTCATGCCGCTCTACGTGCTCGGCCTGATGGGCGTGACCCGAAGGCTCCGCGTGTTCGACGATCCCTCTTTGCAGATCTGGTTCATCATCGCGGGCTTCGGCGCGTTCCTGATCCTGCTCGGCATCGTCGCGATGCTGGTGCAGTTCGCGGTCAGCATTCTGCGCCGCGAGCAACTGAAGGACACCACCGGCGATCCCTGGAACGCGCGGACGCTGGAATGGGCGACCTCGTCGCCGCCGCCGGACTACAACTTCGCCTTCACGCCCGTGGTCTACGACAACGACGCCTGGTGGGACATGAAGCGCCGCGGCTACAGGCGCCCGCTGACCGGCTTCAAGCCGATCCACATGCCGTCCAACACCGGCACCGGCATCATCCTCGCCGGCCTCGCGACGGTAATGGGGTTCGGCCTGATCTGGTACATCTGGTGGCTCGCCGCCGTCAGCTTCGTTGCGCTGCTCGCGGTCGCGATCGGCCACACCTTCAACTATCACCGCGACTTCCACATCCAGACGGATGAGGTGGTGCGGACTGAAGACGCGCGAACACGCGTGCTCGCCGCGGGAGCCCAGACATGAGCGTAGCAACAACCGTCTCCACCCAGGACTCCGAACCGATCTTTCACGTTGTGGACGAGCACGATCATCCGGAAGGCGCCAGCACCATGCTGGGCTTCTGGATCTACCTGATGAGCGATTGCCTCATCTTCGCGATGCTGTTTGCGACCTATGGCGTGCTCGGCGGCAATTATGCCGCCGGCCCATCGCCGAAGGACCTGTTCGACCTCAAGCTGGTCGCGCTCAACACCACGATGCTGCTGCTCTCCTCGATCACCTATGGCTTCGCCATGCTGACGATGGAGAAATCGAGGATCGGCGCGACGCAAGCCTGGCTCGCCATCACCGGGCTGTTCGGCCTCGCCTTCCTCGGCATCGAGCTCACCGAGTTCGCGCATATGATCCACGAGGGCGCAACACCCCAACGCAGCGCCTTCCTGTCGTCATTCTTCACCCTGGTCGGCACCCACGGCCTGCACGTCACCTTCGGCCTGGTCTGGCTGGTGACGCTGATGGTGCAGACCGCGCGCTTCGGCCTCACCGAAGCCAACCGGCGCCGGCTGATGTGCCTCTCGATGTTCTGGCACTTCCTCGACGTGGTCTGGATCGGCGTCTTCACCTTCGTCTATCTCCTGGGAATGCTGCGATGACAACAAAAGCTCACGCCAAAGCTCATACGCTCGAAGCCAATGCCAGCCACGGACATGGCGATCACGGCGGCGCGGCGCACGGCTCGCTGCAGAGCTATCTGATCGGCTTCGGTCTCTCCGTCGTCCTCACCGCGGTGCCGTTTTGGCTGGTGATGACCGGCGCGATCGCCGACAAGCAGGTCACCGCGCTGATCGTGCTGGTGCTCGCCGCGGTACAGATCGTCGTTCACATGGTGTACTTCCTGCACATGAACACGCGGTCCGAGAACGGCTGGACCATGATGGCGATGATCTTCACCGTGGTCATGGTGGTGATCGCGCTGACCGGCTCGCTGTGGGTCATGCATCATCTCAACATCAACATGATGCCGCTGCACGACATGAGCCAGATGCCGTGACGATGCGGTCTGCCAGACCCTCGCTGTTGCTGCTCACGCTCGGCATGCTGGGCGTGGTGCTGCTGAGCGCGCTCGGTATCTGGCAGATCGAACGCCGGACCTGGAAGCTGGCGCTGATCGAGCGGGTCGAGCAGCGCATGCATGCCGCGCCGGTCGCGCCGCCGCCCCCATCGTCATGGCCGGCGGTCACGGCCGCGAGCGATGAATACCGCCGCGTCACCCTACGCGGCACGTTCCTCAACGCCGACGAAACGCTGGTGCAGGCCGTCACGGTCGAAGGTCCCGGCTTCTGGGTACTGACCCCGCTGCAAGCCGCCGACGGAACCACCGTGCTGGTCAACCGCGGCTTTGTTCCCGCTGATAAACGCGATCCCGCGACACGGCGCGATGGCGAGCCGCAGGGCGCCGTCAGCGTCACCGGACTGCTGCGGATGTCGGAGCCGAAGGGCGGCTTCCTGCGCAGCAACGATGCTTCGGCCGGCCGCTGGTATTCCCGCGACGTCGCCGCCATCGCCGCCGCGCACGGACTGTCGCATGTAGCCCCCTTCTTCATCGACGCCGATGCGACGCCAAATCCGGGCGGCTACCCAATCGGCGGGCTCACGATCGTGCGGTTTCCGAACAACCACCTGATTTACGCGCTGACATGGTTCGCACTGGCCCTTATGCTGGCGGGCGCGCTCCTGCGCGTCATCGGCGGCAGGAGCCGCGCCGGCGCCTCCGATCCAAGGTGGGGTTCACGGCGCGCCGCCGTGCGCCGCTTGATCGGCGCAGCCCGCAATCTGTCTCGCGACACAGGCCCAGATGCTCGAGCGCACATCGGATCTGCATGACGACAAGGCCGCGACCGGCGCGGCGGTAACGCCGTCCGCCGCGGGCGCGGCCGCCGGCATGCCGTTCGACCTCGCAGCGCCCGCCGACATCGCGACCAATCGCAAGAACATGGCCCTCCTGGTCCAGCTGCGCTGGATCGCCGTGATCGGCCAGATCGCCACCATCGGCTTCGTGCAGTTCTGGATGGGCGTCGCGGTGCCGCTGCTGCCCTTGGCGGCCGTGATCTCCGGGCTGGTGGCACTCAATGTCGTCAGCCTGCTGTGGCTGCGCTACCGCGCCGACATCAACAACCGCGAGCTGCTGGTCGCGCTGGCGCTCGACGTCGCGGCGCTGACCGCCCTGCTCTACCTCAGCGGCGGCGCCACCAACCCGTTCACCTCGCTCTACCTGCTGCAGGTGACGCTTGGCGCGGTGCTGCTCGACGCGCCCTCGACCTGGTCGCTGGTGGCGCTGGTCTGCATGAACTTCGCCTGGCTGACCAGCTATTACCGGCCGCTCGAGCTGCCGCAGCACGGCTTCGCCGATGCCTTCAACCTCTATATCGCCGGCACCTTCATCGGCCTCGTGCTCGACGCCGTGCTGCTCGTGGTGTTCATGACCCGGATCAACCGCAATCTGCGCGATCGCGACCTGCGCCTCGCGGCGCTGCGCCAGCACGCCGCCGAGCAGGATCACATCGTCCGGATCGGCCTCCTGGCCTCCGGCGCCGCGCATGAGCTCGGCACGCCGCTCGCCTCGCTCTCGGTCATCCTCGGCGACTGGCGCCGGATGCCCGCGCTCGCCTCCGACCCTGAAATGTCGCAGGACCTCGGCGAGATGGAGATCTCGGTGCAGCGCTGCAAGTCGATCGTGACGGGCATCTTGCTCTCGGCGGGCGAAGCCCGCGGCGAAGGCTCCTCGCCGACCACGGTCACGGCGTTCCTGACGGCATTGGTGGAGGAATGGCGGACGACGCGGCCGTCGGCCACGCTGTATTTCCGCAACGCCTTCGGCGCTGATCTCGCGATCGTATCCGACATCGCGCTCAAGCAGGCGATCTTCAACGTGCTCGACAACGCCGCCGAGGTGTCGCGCGACTGGATCGAGCTGACCGCCGAGCGCAATGCCGACACGCTGGTGCTGTCGGTGACCGATCGCGGCCCGGGCTTCTCGCGCGAGATGCTGGCGCATATCGGCAAGCCGTATCAATCGACCAAGGGCAGCCCCGGCAGCGGCCTCGGCCTGTTCCTGGTGGTCAACGTGGTGCGCAAGCTGGGCGGCGTGGTGACGGCGCGCAACCGGCCGGACATCGGCGCCGCGGTCAGGCTCGAGCTGCCGCTCTCGACGCTCGGGATCGGAGACCATCTTGACGGATGAACGCCAGCTCCTGATCGTCGAGGACGATGCGGGTTTCGCCCGCACATTGAAGCGCTCGTTCGAGCGCCGCGGCTATGATGTGGCGGTGTCGGCCTCGCTCGACGAGGTCCGCCAGCTGCTCGAGCAGCAATCGCCCGGCTATGCGGTCGTCGACCTGAAGCTCGCCGGCGGTGCATCGGGCCTTGCCTGCGTCGAGGCGTTGCACACGCATGATCCTGAGATGCTGATCGTCGTGCTGACCGGCTTTGCCAGCATCGCAACCGCGGTCGAGGCGATCAAGCTCGGCGCCTGCCACTATCTGGCCAAGCCGTCGAACACCGATGACATCGAGGCCGCGTTCCTTAAAGCGCAGGGCAATGCCGCCATCGAGGTCGGTGCGCGGCCGACGTCGATCAAGACGCTGGAATGGGAGCGCATCCACCAGACCCTGATGGAGACCGACTTCAACATCTCGGAAGCCGCCCGCCGACTCGGCATGCACCGCCGGACATTGGCGCGCAAGCTCGAGAAGCAGCGGGTGAAGTAGCACAGGCTAGCGTAGCCCGGATGGAGCGAAGCGCAATCCGGGATCGAACCATCCGCGGTCAAGCTGCGCTTCATCCATGCTACGGATCCGCCACGCCGTTGCCGTTCGCTTCGCCGCGGATGTATAGCAGCGGCCGAGCAGTGCCGACAACCTCTTCCAGCCCAGCACAGATGACGCCGACGACGCGGCCATGATCGCGGCGGCGATCCGCCGCATCGACGAATTCACCGACCGCTTCAACGCCCGCGATCTCGCCGGCATGGATGCGCTGCTGCACTTCCCGCACGTCATCCTCTCCGGCGAGCAGCTCGTGATCTGGGAAGGCCCCGGCCAGCTGCCGACGTCGTTCTTCGACGATCTGGCGCGCACCACGGGATGGGCGAAGAGCACCTATCAGCGCAAGGAGGCGGTGCTGGTCAGTCCGCGCAAGGTGCACCTGCTGGTCGAATACAGCCGCGACCGCGCCGACGGGTCGGTTGCCAGCCGTCACCGCAATCTGTGGATCGTGACGTCCGAGAACGACCACTGGGGCATCAAGCAGCGCTCGTATTGAGCACACGGCGCGGCAGCAATGGCAGCGTCGCCAGCAGAAGCTGCCCGCTCGGCGCCAAAGCAAAAAGCCCGGTCTTGCGACCGGGCTTTTGTTTTCAATCCGTCGAACCCTTTCAGGCGGCTTCGTCCTCGACGGCGGTATCGTCGCCATCGGTATCGGCATCCTCGCCGTCGGCATCGCCCTCGCCTTCACCCTCGGCTTCTGCCTTGGCGCCGCGGCGCGGGCTCTTGGCGAGCTGGCCTTCGATCTCCTTGATCGCCTCGGTCTCGGTCGAGTGCTGCACGACCGCGATCTCGCGCGACAGACGGTCGAGCGCCGCTTCATAGAGCTGGCGTTCGCTATAGGACTGCTCGGGCTGCGATTCCGAACGATAGAGGTCGCGGACCACCTCGGCGATCGCGACGATGTCGCCCGAGTTGATCTTCGCTTCGTATTCCTGGGCGCGGCGCGACCACATGGTGCGCTTGACGCGGGCGCGGCCCTTCAGCGTCTCCAGCGCCTTCTTGACCAGCGCCGGCTCCGACAGCTTGCGCATGCCGACATTGGCGACCTTCGCCGTCGGGACGCGCAGCGTCATCTTGTCCTTCATGAAATTGATCACGAACAGCTCGAGCTTGGCGCCCGCGATCTCCTGCTCCTCGATCGCCAGGATCTGGCCGACGCCGTGAGCGGGATAGACCACGAATTCATTAGCCTTGAAGCCCTGACGCTGCGTCACGACCTTCTTCGGCTCCTCGACGCGCGGCGCGGCGGCCGGCTTGGCGGCGGCCTTCGGAGCAGCGGCGGGGACGGCAGCCTTCGGGGCGGCCGGCTTCGGCGCAGCAGCCGTCTTGGTCGCGGCAGGCTTGGGGGCGACCTTGGCAGCAGCGGGCTTCGCAGCTGCCGCTTTCGCGGCAGTCTTGGCAGTCTTTTCTGGCATCACGCTTCTTTTGTTCTTTGAGGACTTTGCAGCCGCCGCCTTCTTGGCCCCCTTCACGGACGCCTTGGCACGGCCCTTGGTTGCGCTGCGAGCAACGACAGCGGCTTTTTTCGTCGTCTTTGAAGCACTCTTTTTACGCGTTTTCTGTGACACAGCCTGCGCGCGGAAACTGCCACGCCCCTGTTCGAGTTTGCGGGAACCTCGAAGCCACAAGGTACGCATGGCAGGGGGTTCTTGGCCTGTAATGTGTCAGATATAGCACATTTTCCGCAAAAATCAATGGTTTACGCCCGATTCCGGGCATAACAGGGGCCGTTCAGGTCATATGTCCGTCATTAGGGTTAAATCGGCGGCCGAACGGAGGGCCGCGGCGGACCAGAGCCCGACCTTACCACGGTATTCCCTAACGAATCAGTCGCCGCTGCCGGGATTCGGAGAAAAATATTTCTCGAACTTGCCTTCCTTGCCTTCCCACTCCTTGGCGTCTTCCGGCGAGTCCTTCTTCTGGGTGATGTTCGGCCAGCTCTTGGCGTAGTCGCGGTTGACCTCGAGCCACTTTTCCAGGCCCGGCTCGGTGTCCGGCTTGATGGCGTCCGCCGGGCATTCCGGCTCGCACACGCCGCAATCAATGCATTCGTCGGGATGGATGACCAGCATGTTCTCGCCCTCGTAGAAGCAATCGACGGGGCAGACCTCGACGCAGTCGGTATATTTGCACTTGATGCAGGCTTCAGTGACGACGTAGGTCATCCAAAACTCCGGAACGATCGATTTTTCTGGGGTTGCGTAGCGCAGGAATACCGGGGCCGCAAGGGAAGCGGCCCTCGAAAAACGCCAGTATTCTCACGCTCCTGCCACCCAAATTGAGATAGCAAGCGCTAGATAACTACTCCTTACCGGCCTGCAAATTGCCGGCCTGCAAATCCTCGTACAGCACCCGCGCCGAACTGGCATCGCCGCGCCGCTCGGCAAAGCCGATCACCTTGAGCACGCGGACGCTGTGGTCCAGCGCGACGGTGACGACATCACCCGCCTTCACCGCATGGCCCGGCGATTTCTCGCGCGTGCCGTTGATCCGGACATGACCCGATACGACGAGTTCAGCGGCGCTGGTGCGGGCCTTCACCAGGCGCGCATGCCACAGCCATTTGTCGAGGCGCTGTCGATCCAAACTAGACCAAGCGTTAAACCAAGGGTTGGACTATTCCTTCCGGCCTGCGAGCTGCTCTTTCAGGGCAGCGAGCTTGGCGAATGGCGAATTCGGATCGATCGGCCGGTCGCGCTCGCGCGGCGCGCTCGAGGCGTAGGGCCGATGCGACGGGCCGCCCTCGCGCTTGTCGCGGCCGCCCTTGCCGAAATCGCGGCCGCCGCGATCACGATCGCCGCGCTCGCCCTTGCGGTCGCCGCCGAACTTGTTGTCGCGGCGACGCTCATTGTCGCGATCGCGACCCTTGCCTTCGAAGCGCTCGCGGCGCTGGCCCTTGTCGTCCCTGTTGTCGCGGGCCTGCGCGCCCTCGGCGGGTGCCGCAGACGGATCCGCTGGCGCGCCTGGACGCGGCGCGCGGAAATCCTGGTGACGGCGCGGACGGCGATGCTGTTCGCGCTTGCTGTCGCCCTCGCCGCCGCCTTCAGCGGCCTGCGCGCCCTCGGCGGGCTTGCCCTGGTGACGGCCGCGGTTGCGATCATGGCCGCGATGATGCGGACGGCGCTCGTCGGAACGGCCACCGGGACGCCAGACTTCGACCAGCTGCGGCTCGGCCGGCGTCTCCGCGGCGGCGACAGCGGCTTCAGCCGGTGCTGCCTCAGCACTCGCGGTCTCCGCGGCCGCCTCAGTGGCGGTCTCGGACGGCATCTCTGCAGTGGCTTCCGCGGCAGGCCCAGGCTCGGATGCCGTTTCCGCAGCGGGCTCCTCAGCGGCGGGCTCTTCGGCGACAGCGGCGGGCTCCGCGGCAACTTCTGCCGCGGGCTCGGGCTTGGTCTCGACGACGACCGGCGTCGCCTCGCTGGACACCACCTCGGCAAAGCCGACATCGGGCAGCAGCGCGGCCGACGGTGCGGGATCGCCGGACACCGGCTGATCCGTGGCGGCCTCCGGCGCTTCGGCCACAACCTCGGCGGTGGCACCAACCGGCGCATCCACGGCGGCCTCAGAGGTCGCCTCGACTGGCGGCGTCTCGGCGGCGACCGTCTCGGTGGTCTCGGCTACGGCCTCCGTGGTCTCGGCGACGGCCTCCGTGGTCTCGGCCGGCGCGGCCTCGACGGGCTTCGGCGGCAGCGGCGGACGGCGGTCCATGCGGTAGCCGAGCGCGCGCAGGATCGAGGCAAAGTCCTCGCCGGCGGAGCCGGTCAGCGAGGTCATCGCCTGCGTCACGACAAAGCCGCGGCCGTCGAACGCGCCCGCAGGCTTCTCGCCCGGCGAGGTCTCGCGCCAGGCCAGAGCGGGGCGGATCAGGTCGGCGAGCCGCTCCAGGATGTCGACGCGCACCGCGCGCTCGCCGCACTGGCGATAGCCGAGCACGCGATAGGCATCGCGCGGCAACGCCTTATCGACCGGGAACGACGTGCGGCCGCTGGAGGCCAGATGCTGCACATTCGACAGCGCCGCCATGTCGGCATTGCTCTGCTTCTCGGCCCACAGCAGCGAGGCCAGCGAGCGCGCCGCGGGCTTCAAGAGCTGCGGGAAATAGATGTGGTAGGCGCCGAACCGCACCCCGTATTTGCGCAGGGCCGCGCGCGAGGGCTGGTCGAGATCCTTCATCTCGGCCGCGATCTTCGCGCGCTCGAGCACGCCGAGCGCCTCGACCAGCTGGAACGCGATGCCGCGGGCAATGCCCTGCAGATCCTCGGCCTTGGACAGTTCGAACAGCGGCCCGAGCAGCTTTTCGATATGCGTCTTGAGCCAGAGATCGAGCCGGGTCTGCACCGCTTCGCGTGGGGCGCCGGTCAGCCGCTCGTCGGAGATGATGCGCAGCCGCGGATGCAGCGCGTCCTCGGCGGCCACCAGCTTGGCCACCGCATCGCCGGTCCAGCGGATGGTGCCGTCGGAGGTCAGCACGAACTGCTCGTCGGGGGCGGCGCCCAGTTTCTCGGCACGCGCATCGATCTCGCGCGCCAGCACCTGCTGGGCGGCGGCTTGCAGCGCCTTGGCGTCGCTGCCGGCCTCGGCCGCATCAGGTGCGAAGGTGAAACCATCGAGCCGGCCGATCACGTGGCCTTCCACGATCACTTCACCGGTCTTGCCAATTTCCGTATTCAAAACTGAGTTCTCCCGCAGGCGGCGCATCAATACACTGGTCCGCCTGTCAACGAAACGCTCCGTGAGCCGTTCATGCAGCGCATCGGACAATTTATTTTCGAGCTCGCGCGTGATCCCCTGCCAGTGGTCCGGGTCGTAGAGCCAGTCCGGCCGGTTGGCAACAAAGGTCCAGGTCCTGATCTGCGCGATCCGGCCCGATAGCGTGTCGATATCGCCGTCGGTCCGGTTGGCCTGGTCGACCTGGGCGGCAAACCATGCGTCAGGGATACGGCCCTTTTGCATCAGGAAGCCATACAGCGTGGTCACGAGTTCGGCATGGGCGGCCGGCGACAGCTTTCGGTAGTCTGGAACCTGGCAGGCCTCCCACAGCCGCTCCACCGCGGCCGCCCCATGCGCGAGATCGCGCACCTCGGCGTCGCGCGCGACATGCTCGAGCACGCGCAGATCCTCGGCCACCGGGGCCCGCGTCAGTGCCTCATGATTGGGCGACAGCGCCAGCGACACCTGCAACGCGCCGAGCGAGGCGAAGTCCAATTTCGCGTTGCGCCATTGCAGCACCTTGACGGCATCGAAGGTGTGGTTCTGCAGCGCGTTGACGAGCTCCGGCTCGAACGGCGCGCAGCGCCCGGTGGTGCCGAATGTGCCGTTGCGCGTCGCGCGCCCGGCGCGGCCCGCGATCTGCGCGAATTCGGCCGGGGTCAGGCGGCGGAACTGATAGCCGTCATATTTGCGGTCGGAAGCGAAGGCGACATGATCGACGTCGAGATTGAGCCCCATGCCGACCGCGTCGGTGGCGACGAGGTAATCGACGTCGCCGTTCTGGAACATCGCGACCTGCGCATTGCGCGTGCGTGGCGAGAGCGAGCCCAGCACCACGGCCGCGCCGCCATGCTGTCGGCGGATCAATTCGGCGATCGCGTAGACCTCGTCCGCCGAGAACGCGACGATTGCCGTTCTGCGCGGCTGCCGCGTGATCTTGCGGTCGCCGGCGAATTCGAGCTGCGACAGCCTCGGCCGCGTGATGATCGAGGCACCCGGCAACAGCCGCTCGATCATCGGCCGCATCGTCGCCGCGCCGAGCAGCAGCGTCTCGTCGCGGCCGCGGCGGTTGAGGATGCGATCGGTGAACACATGCCCGCGCTCGAGATCGGCCGCGATCTGGATCTCGTCGACCGCGAGAAAGGACACATCGAGATCGCGCGGCATCGCCTCGACGGTCGAGACCCAGAAGCGCGGCGCCTTCGGCTTGATCTTCTCTTCGCCCGTGACCAGCGCGACGTTGTCGACGCCGGCACGGTCCGCGATCTTGTTGTAGACCTCGCGCGCGAGCAGCCGCAGCGGCAGCCCGATCAGGCCGGACGAATGCGCCAGCATGCGCTCGATGGCGAGATGCGTCTTGCCGGTGTTGGTCGGCCCGAGCACCGCGGTGACGCCTGCACCGGGCACGCGGTCATTTCCGAACGAAGTTGAGAAAGCCATATTTTGCAGGTGTTTCTTTTGATCGATGCGCCGCTGTTAGCCGTCATTGCGAGCCAACGGGTCGCGCGCCCGATGACAGGCTCCGCTGAAGCAATCCATTCGGACCGCTTGCCGCGATAGTGGATTGCTTCGTCGCTTCGCTCCTCGCAATGACGCTGAAATCCGGAAACTGATCGATCATCGACACCATCTGCGGCGAAATCTGTCTCACAATGCGACGCTTTCTGCGCCCGGCTTAAGCTCTGGAACGACTCTAGAACGAATCGCGGCCGAATCGCTGACTCGATTGGGGGGCCTGATACGTTCACCGCAACATCTCGGGTAGGCTGACGGCGGCGGCACTAGATCAAGTTTGAGAGGGCTCCACAAGCACAGGATATGCGGACTGAATTCCTTAAGTTCCAGGGGTGACCGAGTCGAATCAGAAGCGGACAAGAGTCAACCGGATTCCGGTGACGTTCGTTGCATTCCGCGCGCCGCGTAGCGCCTCCGAAGTACCCTCTCCCCTTGTGGGAGAGGGTGACGCCGCAGGCGCCGGGTGAGGGGTCTGTCTCAGCGGATAGAGACCCCTCATCCCTCCTTCTCCCACAAGGGGAGAAGGGAAGAACTCTTACCCTCGCCTCAGGGTGACGGTCTGGCTACCGCGTAGCCCGCATGAGCGAAGCGATATGCGGGACGACTGTCCCCGGATGGCGCTTCGCTTATCCGGGCTACGACAGGGTGTTACTGCGTCTTCGCCACGCGCGGCGGCGCGGCGGTGGTGACGAACGAGGTCGCTTCCAGCATGGCCTGGCCGAGCGGGGTCGGGATCGTCATGCGGAACGGCACCAGGAGTCGGGTGCCGGCGATCGGCACGAAGGCGATCTCGATGTTGCGCTGGGCGGCGAGATATTTGATCACGGGGCGATCCGGGATGTAGCCCGAGATCGGCACGAAATAGAGCGCACAGACCAGCGCCGGGCCGTGATAGCCGCGCTCGGCCTTGACGATCTCGACCCGCTTGAAATCGAGCTTGAGGTCGTAGCGCATGCGGCCGTCGAAGATGCCGGCACCGCTGCGGCAGATATCCGGGCTCATCAATTCGGCATTGCCGGGCGCGCGCAGGAACGAGCCGGTCATCGGATCGAACACGTTCTTCTTCTGCGCATCGGTCACCGGCAGCCGGTCGGGATCGACCGGCGGCTCCGGCTCGATCGCGGATTCCTTGATGCCGCCATTGGCGAGCACCATCCGGATCGTCTCCGACTTCTTCGAGGTGGTGGTGGTCGCGGTGTAGGAGGAGGCGGCCAGCGCGCCGTTGACGACGCGGCCCTGCGAGGCGCCGGTGCCGGAGCCGCCGGAAAACGCCTTCAGCAGCCCAGCAGTGCCGCCCTGGGCCGAGGCGGAGAAGCTGTCGTCGCCAATTTCGATGGTCCAGCTGCCCTTGCCGACCGGGATACCGGCCAGAGTCGCCTCGTACTGGGCGTCGAGCCGACCCTGCGCGCTGGCGCGCTCGGCGCAAAACAGCAGCAATGCGCCCGCGCACAGGCCGAGCAGCCGGCCGAGCGGGGGCAAAATGGCAATGGCGGTGGTCACTTAACCTACCTGACGGTCCTGCTATCGGCGCTCTATCCGTTGTCCATTTCGGCGTTCAATTCGGCCGGACAACAAGGCGCATCTTGTATGGAACCTAGACTTGCAGCCGAATACGCCCTTTATATGGTTGCCATATCCGCCGTTAAGTGGCTGGAAGACCTTATGAACCGGCATTTCCGGTGCCCCGCATGCGGCGATATAATCTTGACGCTCGGGTATTCTCCCCCTATACACCCGCGGTTCCTGGAAAATGGACGCGAATTCAAAACCCCCGCGCGGGCCGTGTGATTGCACGCCCTTCGAGCGGCGGGGATGCAATAAGGATTTTGTAAGATGTCCCGGCGCTGCGAACTGACGGCCAAGGGCCCCCAGACGGGCCACAAGGTGAGCCACTCGAACATCAAGACCAAGCGGCGTTTCCTGCCGAACCTGGCCAACATCACCTTCATCTCCGAAGCGCTCGGCCGCAACGTGCGCCTGCGCGTCTCGACCAACGCGCTGAAGAGCGTCGACCACAATGGCGGCCTCGACGCCTACCTGCTCAAGGCCAAGGCCGACGTGCTCTCGCCCCGCGCCCTCGACCTGAAGCGCGCGATCGAGAAGAAGGTCGGCAAGCCGGCGCCGGTGAAGAAGGCGAGCTGAACGAGAGCGCCACACACGCGAATTCGCGGAGAGAGTTTTGAACGGCCGGGTCGATGACCCGGCCGTTTTTGTTTTGGGACGGACAAGTTGAACCATCATGTCTCCCGCAACGAGTGCTCTGCGGCACTCTATCGACGCGGCCGATGGCTCCTCGATAGGAGAGAATCGCGATAGCTTGGGCGCCTCGTCCTTAGACGATTGAGGCACCTCATGATCGACCCATCCGACGCGCTTGCGTTCTCCGTTTACGAAAATAAAGCCGTATATTGCGTGCTCTTAGGTTCGGGCGTTTCGCGAGGGGCAGAGGTTCCAACGGGATGGGAAATCACGCTCGACTTAGTCCAAAGGGTAGCAAGTCTTGAAGGTGTGAAGGATCAGGTTAATTGGGCAGCCTGGTACAAGGAAGCTCACGGGAAAGAGCCCGGCTATTCCGACCTGCTCGATCAACTAGCTACAACATCCGACGAACGACGTTCCATTCTACACAGTTACATTGAACCTGACGAAAGTGACGTCTCTGCAGGAAGGAAAGTACCAACCAAGGCTCATCGTGCAATCGCTAGGCTGGTTCAGGCCGGATACGTAAGGGTAATCCTTACCACTAATTTCGACCGGCTCATGGAGAATGCCCTGCGCGACGTTGGTGTCGAACCCACCGTCATTGGTTCAGAAGATGGTCTGAAGGGTGCGGTGCCGCTTATTCATAGCCGCTGCTACGTTCTGAAGTTGCATGGCGACTACCTCGATACTCGCATCTTAAACACCGAATTAGAACTAAGCGCATACACGGCGCCGATGAATACGTTGCTCGATCGTATCGTTGACGAACATGGCCTGATTATTTGTGGCTGGTCGGGTGACTGGGACCCCGCTTTGAGGGCCGCCATAATGCGCGCTCCGAATCGGCGTTATCCATTGTATTGGGCAGCTAGGGGGGAGCCGAGCAAAGTCGCGGTTGACCTAATCACTCAACGAGCTGGGCGCGTTATCAGCATCGAAAGCGCCGACACCTTCTTTGAGCGGCTGGAGCAACAGGTCAGCACTCAATCAGAAATGCGGCGGCAAAATCCGAGTACTGTCGAACTGATGGTCGCCAGTGCCAAACGATTTCTCGCAAAGCCCGAGTTTCGAATCCAGCTAGACGAGCTTGTGGGAGAGGAAGCTAGAAAGCTGGAACGTGCTTTGACGGGAGCCGGCTTTGCAACAAATGGCGAGGTCTCAAAACAAACGTTCCCACGGATCGTCGGCCGGTACGAGGCTATCACAGAACCGTTAGCGCGCATTGTTAGCGTTCTCGGCCGGTGGGGTGCGGATGCAGAACTGCGTGTAGTGATCGACCTTCTTGCGCAATTTGGGGTGAAAGAACCGACTGGTGGAACGGTCGCCCTCATTAATTTGCGTTCATATCCTGCCGTCCTTCTCTTATACGCTCACGGTCTCGGACTACTTGCAGCAAGACGATACGCCGACTTGTTCCGGCTCTTCGCTACCAGGCTGACGACTGATCGAGATCGCACGATCCCCGTAGTCGCCCACTTGCTTCTCAATGCTTGGGACGGTGGATCAAATGACACTTGGAGGCTCCTGCCTAATTCCGAACGACTTAGGACCGCGCTAAGTGACCACCTGCACGATATTTTTCGCTCCTGGTCGAGCGACTATTTTTATTCATCGAAGGACTACACTCTCTTCTTCGAGGAATTCGAAACTTTGGGGACGCTCGCGCACATCTCGACCTCAACCAACAAAAAGGAGCTTTCTGCGGCACTGGCTGGTGAGGGTGGCAGAAAGTTCGTCTGGTGCGCTATTGGGCGCGTGTCTTGGGACGACCAGTCGCGCAGGAAAATCCTTGAGAAGTGGCAATCGGAGGAGATCGCAGGCGAACTAACGAAGGCAGGCTTCGCCCTCGGAGATCGCGAGTATCTAACGTTGGCGCGGACCAACATCAACAACTTCTCCAGCGTCCTCCAATGGTCCTCTTAGTCGTATCGACACGCGCCGATCAATTCGTTGCCAATTCTGAGACGAACTACCCGCATCTAATTTTCACTGAAAACGCTTTGGGCGACTCGACGTCATCCGTAGAGGAACATATGGACGCTTTCGAACAAGTGGTCGCTGAAATTCTTTGGATCGAAGGCTACTGGGTTCGCACATCCGTGAGGGTAGAACTCACCAAAGAAGAAAAGAAGAAAATTGGACGACCATCCTCGCCAAGATGGGAACTGGATATTGTCGCGTATAATTCCCGAGACAACTTACTTCAGGTCGTCGAGTGCAAGAGCTATCTGGATTCTCCAGGTGTCCAAGCCATCGACTTCCATCTCGATTCAAAGACGGCATCTCGCTACAAGCTATTCAACGATGCCACTCTACGTGAAACGGTTTTCAGTCGACTTACCCATCAACTATCCTCAAGCGGTCTGTGTCGTCCGAACCCGAAAGTCGAATTGTGCCTTGCCTGCGGCAAGATCAACGATAGAAGCAGATCAGCAGTCCGTGCGCGGTTTGAAGCGGAAGGTTGGCACCTATGGGACGAAAATTGGCTAAAGAGCCGCCTGCGACTGATGTCGAAAATGGGCTACGAAAACCAGGTATCAGCGGTGGTATCCAAACTATTACTTAGAGGTGCTCTATCTGAGCAATTGCCTTCTGAACTTGCATCGCCCGCAGAGGACAGAATCTGAAATGACATCCGATGATGAAATCGATGCAAGCCTTGCCGCCGTCCTTAGGAAGATAAGAGCTTTAGGCCTTGAGCTGGAGTTGGATCATATCCCGGGGCGTCGATCCGATAATATTGCCCTCCTCCTCGCGGCCCTCGTTATAGGAATCGACGATAAGATCGATAAGCTAATCCATCGCTCAGCGCAGAATGTTTGCCGCTGGTCGGAGGCTGACGATAGCACGGTCCAACTCATAACAGGATTGGGTATCGCCGCACGTCCCACGGCAATACATCTGTTAGCTCAGCGTATCTCAGGCACTCGCCATTTGGTCATCTGCGATCCCTATTTTTTGACATCGATCAAATCGCATTCACCCGAAAATTATGTTGCCGCAGTAGACTCCGTGTTGCCGGAAACGCTGAAGACGCTGGAAATTTTTTCTGGAAAAAGAAAACGTCAGCCGGCAGTTGCACAGAAATTAAATCACCTCTTCAAGCAAAGAGGCATCCGCGTGCGGTCTTACAAGACCGATGATATTCACGATCGAGTTTGGATAAGCGATTCTGATCAGGCCTTCTCCGTTGGAACTTCATTCAGTAGCTTAGGAGGCAAATGTGCTTTCATCTTGCCTCTCCCGCGGGACGATCTGCGAGCGTTCTTGACGGAGATTGGAGTCCGAAAGACAGAATTGCCCGTTTCTAAGTCGGTATGACGTGCTCAGCGAGGACGTCGCGTATTTCGGTCACATCAGATCGCTTGCGCTAACGCGTTGGCGTTCACTTCGTCCGGACCCGAGCGAGGCGCGTTCTTTGCTCTGGATACTTCGATCACCCCCGCCAACATCCTAATTTCTCCCACCTTTACAATGCGACACGCCCTGTCCAGTCCTCTCAAAGAAAATATTCCTCTTCCCCAAGACACCCAACTCGCGAGTATATGCACCGCGTCTCGCCTCCTCGGGGAGGGGCGTATCGCGATCATCACGGACGTTGGGCGCGGAGGCGCGCGAGTGAATTCTTCTTTGCGTGATTACGCGTGAAGCAAAACAATCCACCGCAGTCGGCATGGAGAGATGGATTGCGTCGTCGCCTCGTTCCTCGCGATGACGCTTCGTCCGAGGCTGCGGCAAGTCTGTTGACAGCTGCCGCCAATGATAGCGGTGTCATCGCTCGCCGCGGCGCGAATCTCTTCTGATGCGCGGTTCGGGCGTGAAGAAACGCTTAACGCCCGCGTCTTAACCAACCAAGAAAGCCTAGAAATAAAGGCAAAAGCGGCTTCTCCTGCACCCGTTAATCACAACATCACTGCGCATCATCACGAGCGCATGAGGCGCATGCAAAACGCCACGATCTCTTCCAGATATTAGTGTGCAAACAAGCCATCCGACACGAATGCGATTCGACGCGGTACGCCGCATCGTCTCGAAGACCGTGAGGGACATCACGGCCAGCACAACTGATTGTGAGGCAAGTGCGCCGCACTCTTGGGAAGAAGCCTGGCCGTTCCTATGTCACGTCCAAAGAACGACCCCGATAAAGGAATTGCTCGATGCAAGTTCGCGCAGCCGATCCGCGCGGAAGACTGGTGCCTGCGATTGCAACCGCCGCCGTGGCGGTGCTCGCGACGGCCGCCCTCGTCATCCTCGAATTCAACCCGCCCCGCAATGTGCAGGCCGCGGCCGAGCCCGGCATGATCACCTCCGCCGCCGCCAGCAGAGCCGGCGCCACCGTGCTGCCGACCGATCCGGTGACGACCGGCAGCGTGCGCTACCGTTAAGGGGCGCTCTATCCATCATCGTCGTCCCGGCGAAGGCCGGGACCCATTACCCCGGCTGTTTATTGGTTAGAACGCTGGGACGACATTCCGCCTAACGGCACATTTTAGTGGTTATGGGTCCCGGCTTTCGCCGGGACGACAGCGGTAGTTGCCGCCCGCCGCATTTTCGCATCCCTGCCCTGGCGTCTCGCCACAAGCCTGCCTCCCCCGACCTGCATAAGCTCTCCCTCGCGAACAAAACAAAAAGCCACAGGGAGGCTCACGATGATCTGGAAGGCCATTGCGGCAACAGTCGCGCTTGCGCTCGCGACGCAGGTTCACGCCGCCGAGAAGAAATATGGCACGGGCGCCAGCGACACCGAGATCAAGCTCGGACAGACCTCGCCATTCTCCGGCGCGGCGTCGGCCTACAGCGTGATCGCGAAGACGCAAGGAGCCTACTTCAAGATGATCAACGACCAGGGCGGCGTGAACGGGCGCAAGATCAACCTGATCACGCTCGACGACGGCTACTCGCCGCCGAAGACGGTGGAGCAGACCCGCAAGCTGGTGGAGCAGGAGGAGGTCGCCGCGATCCTCAATCCGCTGGGCACGCCGACGGGCCTGGCCGTGCGCAAATATCTCAACGACAAGAAGGTGCCGCAGCTGTTCGTCGGCGCCGGCGCCACGCTGTGGGGCGACTACGCGCATTATCCGTGGACGATCGGCTTCCAGCCGTCGTACCAGGCCGAGACCGCGGTCTACGCCAAGTATGCGCTGACCAACAAGCCGGACGCGAAGATCGCGCTGTTCTACCAGAACGACGACGCCGGCAAGGATTACGGCAACGGCTTCAAGAAGGGGCTGGGGCCGGAGAACACCGCGAAGATGGTGGTAGCGGAGACGACCTATGAATCGACCGATCCGACGGTCGACAGCCAGATCGTGAAGCTGAAATCCTCCGGCGCCAACGTGCTGTTCATGCACGCGATCCCCAAGCAGGCGGCGCAGGCGATCAAGAAGATCGGCGAGATCGGCTGGAAGCCGGATTTGTTCTTCCTCGCGGCGACCTCGACCTCGGTGTCCTCGGTGCTGAAGCCGGCCGGCTTCGAATATTCCAGGGACATCATCTCGTCCTACTCGCTGAAGGATCCGAACGATCCGCAATGGAAGGCGGACCCGGACGTGATCGCCTGGCAGGACTTCATGAAGAAGTATTTTCCGGACGGCAATCTGCAGGACCAGTTGATCGTCTACGGCTATGTGGTGGCGGAGGCGACGGTGCAGGTGTTGAAGCAATGCGGCGACGACCTCACCCATGAGAACATCATGAAGCAGGCCGCCAATCTCGACATCGAGCTGCCGATGTTCCTGCCCGGCATCAAGGTGAAGACCTCGCCGACCGACTACTTCCCGGTCGAAGCGATGCGGCTGCAGAAGTTCAACGGCGAGACCTGGCAGCTGTTCGGCGACACGATCGGGAATGATTGAGGAAAGGTAAAATTGGGCGCAAACCCATCCACATCGTCGTCCCGGCCTAGTGCGCAATTGCGCACGGGGGGCCGGGACCCATTACCCCGACTGGATGGCGTGGCGCGACGCTGGGGCCGCGGCCGGCTGCAATAACAGGCTGCGGTGGTTATGGGTCCCGGCCTCCGCCGGGACGACGACGGGGTTAGCTCCCCGTCAACAACGGCGAAATGCCACTTGCCCCCTGGTGCGGGCATACGCATGATCGATTTCGGAATATTGGAAATATATCCCTGAGTTGCCCGACGCGTCAAGTCGCCTGGTCGAACGCCGGCCACCGCCGGCTACTTTGCATGGGGTTGTTTTCAATATTTTGGCAACGCACCTCCACATCGTCGTCCCGGCGGAGGTTAGACTCCCTTCGCCAACAACGGCCGGGACGACGCAAGGAGGTTAGACTCCCCGCTCCAACAACACCTTGAAATCCGCCCGCGCGCGCTGCGCCTCGGCGCGTGCGGCCTCCGAGGCATCGCCAAGACCAAAGTAGCCGTGAATCAGGCCCTCGCCGGAATGATAGCTCACCGGCACGCCGGCCGCCTGCAACGCCCTGGCATAGGCATGGCCCTCGTCGCGCAACGGGTCGAACCAGGCTGTGGTGACCACCGCCGGCGCGACACCGGCAAGGCTCTTCGCGCGCAGCGGCGAGACGCGCCAGTCGGCGCCCTCAGCCTTGCCGGCGAGATAGTGCCCGCAGAACCACTCCATCGTCGCCCGCGTCAGGAAGTAGCCGTCCGCATTCTCAGCGCGTGACGGAAATTTGGCGTTCTCGCCCGCATCGGCGAAATTGCCGACCACGTCGGTGACGGGATAGACCAGCAATTGCCCGGCGAGCCTGATGCCGGCGTCGCGGCAGGCGAGCGCGGTGGCGGCGGCGAGATTACCGCCTGCGGAATCGCCGGCAACGCCGACGCGGGCGAGATCGCCGCCGAATTCGGCGATCCGCGCGACCACGTCGCGGATCGCGGCGAACGCATCCTCGAACGCGCCGGGAAAGCGCGTCTCCGGCGGCTGGCGGTAATCGACCGAGATCACGACAGCGCCGGTGTCGATCACGAGGTTGCGGGCCTGGCGGTCATGGGTCTCGAGATCGCCGGCGACCCAGCCGCCGCCGTGGAAGAAGATCACGGTCGGCGCCGTGCCGCGGCCGTTGCGATAGAGCCGCGCACGGAGCTTGCCGGCGGCGCCCTGCACTTCGATATCGCGTGCCACGTCGACCGGCGGCGGCGGCACCGCCTTGCGCGCCTCCGCCAGCGCCCGGAGAGAATCGCGACAGCTCTGCGGCGTCATGGTGTCGGGATCGCGCAGCGGCAGCAGCGGGATGATCTTCTCAATGACGGGGTCGAGCGGAAGCGGCATGGGAATCCTTTAGTGCGAGTGCGTGGAGTTCAGGTGAGTTGCTTGGATAGCGTACCGGCCTCGATCGCTGCGATCTGCAGCGCGATGAAGCGGCTGTAGATGCGGGCCTGCGAGAACGCGCCGCCGGCGAACCAGAGGCCGGGCTGCAGCGTGCGCGTCCACATGTTACGCAGCTCCTGGCTCGCATCGTCAAAGCCCCAGACGCGGCCGACGCGCGCGGCGACGTCCTCGCCGAACAAGCTGCCGACCAGATGGTCCGGGCCCTTGTAGCCGGTGGCAAGCACGAACAGCTCGGCGCCGAGCGACGTGCCGTCCTTCAGCGCAAGGCCGGCGGCGGTGATATCAGCGACGTCGGCGGCCTGGATCAAGCGGATCTTGCCGTCGGCGATCAATTCGGAGCAGCCGACATTGAAGTAGTAGCCGCCGCCGCGGGAGCGAAACTTCAACGGCCAGCCGGTGCCGTCCTCGCCGAATTCGAGCCGGAAGCCGGCGCGCTCCAGCCGCGACAGTAAGGGCGCATCGAGCCGCTTCACCTCGTCGGTGATGATCCTGTGCGCGACCTTCATCACCGGCAGCGGCACGCCGGAATTGAGGATGTCGCGCACCTCGATCGGCGGGCCGTCGCCGAGATAGATCTTGTCGTAGAGCTGCGCCGGCTCGACATTGACCACCATGGTCGGGCTGCGCTGCACCATGGTGACGTCGGCGCCCGCGGCGTGCAGCTCCTGGCAGATGTCATGCGCGCTGGTGCCGGTGCCGAACACGACGACCGAACGCCCTGCCCATTCGCGCCCGGCCGCGAACGCGCTGGAGTGCAGCACCTTCCCCTCGAAATTCCCGATGCCGTCGATCCTGGGAATGTTCGGCGTGCCGCTGACGCTGGTCGCGAGCACGATGTGTTTCGGATGCAGCATGCGCGGGCCGCTGGTCCGTTGCAGCGTCACCGTCCAGCGTTGCGCCGTGTCGTCATAGCGCGCGCCCTCGAACGAGGTCTCGGTCCAGAAGTCGAGCTCCATGATGTCGACATAGCTTTCCAGCCAGTTCGCGATCTTGTCCTTCGGGATGTAGTCCGGAAAGCTCGGCGGGAACGGTAGGTAGCGAAACAGATTGACCGGCGTCTTGTTGTGCAGCTTGAGCCCGCGATAGCGCAGCCGCCAATTGTCGCCGATGCGCCGCTCGCGATCGACGATCAGGGCATCGAGCCCGATCCGCTTGCACTCGACCGCGGCCGCGATGCCGGCATGGCCGCCGCCGACAATCAGCACGTCGGGCTCGCGGTCGGCATAGGCGCGCGAGGCCTGTCGCTGCTCCAGCCAGTCGGGTGCGGCGAAATCGCGCGCGTGGGATTGCTCGGCAGCGCCGTCGGTGCGCGCCTCGCAGATGCGGTTGAAGTCGAGCATCGTGGAGAACGTCCACGCCGCGGAATTTCCGTCAGCATCGTGGAGCAGCCGCACCGCGCCGGTGCCGGGGCCATTCGATGTGTCGAAGGTGAAGACAGCCTCGATCGCCTCGCGTCCGGCCACCACGGCCTGCCGCGGTATCAAGGCACGGTCATCGAGACGAAATCCGCTCGCGCCGACCGCTTCAGCGCGTGCAAGCAGCTCGGCCACGACGAGCTGCCGCCCGCTGAAGGTCGCAAACTGCCAGGAGATGCCGAAGATATTGCGCCAGTGGCTCTCCGGCGCAAACAATGCGGATAGAGCCTCGGCGGAGCGGCTCGCGAACGCCGCATCCAGTGCGCCGATCCATTGCTCGGCGGCAAGTTCAGGCGCGTCCTCCGTAGCCGGGTTCAGTTTGTCCAGCATGATCGTGCTTTCTCGGGAGCAGTTGCCGTCTATCTGACAACATGCTCCCGAAAAGCACAACCATCATGCCAAGCCTCATGCAACGTGTTGCGCCAGCTGCGCCGGCTCGGCCTCGCCCTCATCGCCGGCGGGCTCGGCCTGCGGCGCAGGCGCCGCGGCGAGTTCCGCTGCTATTTCCTTGGCCAGCGCAGTGGCGCCGACATAGTCGGTCTTGCCGGTGCCGAGCAGCGGCACCTTGTCGACGACGCGGATATCGGCCGGCACCGCAAGCTCGGAGGCACCGACGCTCTTGGCCTGGCGCTGCATCGCGGCGCGGTCGGCGTCCTTCTGCGTGGTGAGCAGCACGATGCGTTCGCCCTTGCGCTGATCGGGCAGCGTGACCGCAACCGACATCGCCTGCGGCCAGATCGCAGCCGCGATCGCCTCCACCGCCGACAGCGAGACCATCTCGCCGGCGATCTTGGCAAAGCGCTTGGCACGGCCCTTGATCGCGATGAAGCCCTGCGCGTCGACCGTGACGATGTCGCCAGTGTCGTGCCAGCCTTCAGGCAGCGGCTCCAGCACACCGGGATTTTCGGCGCGGAGATAGCCGAGCATCACGTTCGGGCCCTTCACCGACAGGCGGCCGCCTTCCTCGATGCCGGGGACCGGATCGAGGCGATACTGCATCAGCGGCGAGATCCGGCCGACGGTGCCCTGGCGGTTGGCCATCGGCGTGTTCATCGCCAGCACCGGCGCGGTCTCGGTGACGCCATAGCCCTCGAGGATGCGGATGCCGTAGCGCTCCATGTAGATCTGCCGCGTGCGCTCCTTCACCGCCTCCGCACCGGCGATGACGAGCCGCAGCGTGCGGAAGTCATAGGCATGCGCCGAGCGGGCATAGCCGGTGAGGAAGGTGTCGGTGCCGAACAGGATGGTCGCGCCGGTCTGGTAGATCAGCTCGGGCACGATCCGGTAATGCAGCGGCGACGGATACATGAAGATCGGGATGCCACCGAGGATCGGCATCATCATGCCGCCGGTCAAACCGAACGAGTGGAACACCGGCAGCACGTTGAACACCTTGTCGTTGGCATTGGCATCGACCCGTGCCAGCGCCTGCGCCGCGTTGGCGAGGATGTTGCGATGGGACAGCACGACGCCCTTCGGTGTGCCTTCCGAGCCCGAGGTAAACAGGATGACCGCGGGATCGTTGGCCTTGCGGGCGACGCGCGGCGCGATGCCCGCGCGGAAGCCCGCGACCTTGTCGGCGAGGCCGATGCCGGCCCTGACATCCTCAAGATAGACGACGCGCGCCTGGCCGGCGAGCGCCGCGATCAGCTTGTCGAGCTTGCCCTTCTCGATGAAGGCCTGCGAGGTCAGCACGGTCTTCACCTGCGCCGCCTTCATCGCCGCCAGCACGTTGACTGGACCTGCCGAGAAGTTGAGCATCGCCGGCACGCGGCCGATGGTCTGCAGCGCCATGAACACCACGGCAACGCCGGCCGAGTTCGGCAGCAGCACGCCGACATTCTCGCCGACCGCGGTGCCCTGCTCGAGCTTGCGGCTCAGCACCTGAGCGCCGAGGATCAGCTTGCGGTAGGTCAGCTTGGTGCCGAGCGCGTCCTCGATGATCGGCTTGCCGGTGTCGCGGTCGCGATAGGCATGGCCGAGGCCCTCGAACAGCGTGTGATCGAGCATCGCGTTCTGGACCATGGCGTTGATCATCACGTCCTGCAGCGCGGCGCCGGCGGCATTGCGGCGCGCCTTGCCTCGCAGCGATTCGTCGACCGGCAGCTTCACCGGCGGCAGGATCGAGATCGTCACCTTGGGGAACCAGGAACGCTTGATCTCGCCATTCTTGAGATAGCTGAGATGCGAACGCTGCGCGCCCTCGATGCGGACCGGGACGACGACCGCATCGGCCTTGTCGGCGATCATCGCGGTGCCGTCATAGACCTTCATCAACGAACCGGAGACCGTGATGCGCCCTTCCGGGAAGATCACCACCGGCTCGCCGGCGGCGACCAGCTTGATCAGGTCGCGCGCGGCCAGCGGCTTGGTCGGGTCCATCGTGTAATGCTTGATCATCTTCAGGAACGGCTTGGCCCACCACGCCTTGGAGATGCCGGTGTCGACCGCGAAGCTCGCATCGATCGGCAAGGTGGCGTGCAGTAGCGGGCCGTCGACCAGGCTGACGTGGTTGGGCGCGATCAGCATCCGCGTGCCCGATGGCGGCAGGTTCTCCATGCCACGCACCTCGACGCGGAACAGCGCCCGGAACAGCAGCGCGCCGAAGTCGCGCACGCCCTCCTTGCCCCACTTGCTCAGCACGAACCAGACGGTGCCGAAGCTCGCGACGGCGAGGCCGAAGAAGATCCAGGCGATCGGCAGGCCGATATATTGCAGGGCGCCGACGAACACCGCGCCGGCGACCATGAAGCCGGCCTGCAAAATGTTGCCTGCGGCGATGATGCGGGCGCGCTCGGACGGCGCGGTCCAGGCCTGCACGGCAGCGAACGACGGCACCACGAACAGGCCGCCGCCGAAGGCGAACAGGAAGAAGTCGGCCAGCATGCGGAAGCCGCCGAACGAGGTCGCAAACGCGGCCGCGGTGACGTCCTTGCCGAGCGAGGTGGTGGCGATCGCCCAGGCGAGGTCGAGGCCGACCACGCCCATCACGATGGCGCCGATCGGCACCAGCGCGAGGTTCGGGCGGACATGGCTCAGCTGCGCCGCGAACAGCGAGCCGGCGGCGATGCCGATCGCGAACACGGCGAGGCACAGCGTGACCACGCCCTCGGTGCCGCCGACGCCTTCCTTGATCAGCGCGGGCAGCAGCGACAGCACGATCGCGCCGACCATCCAGAACCAGGACACGATCACCATGCCGTCCCACAGCCGTGGCTCGGCATAGAGCGACTTCAACAGGCGCACGGTCGAGGTCCAGGGATTTTTGGTGATCGGCAGATCCGGCGCGGACGGCTGCGTCACCGGGATCCGTGACGCAAAGCCCCAGGACAGCACCGACAGGCCGACCACGGCGGCGCAGATCCAGCCCATGTGGCTGGCGTCCGCGACGAACATGCCGCCCGCGATGGTGCCGATCAGGATCGCCATGAAGGTTGCGCCCTCGACCAGCGCGTTGCCGGTCGCGAGTTCGGACACCGACAGCTGGTCGGGCAGAACGGCATATTTCACCGGGCCGAACAGCGCAGCGACGATGCCGAACAGCGCCAGCGCGATGAACAGCAGCGGGATCGAATGGGTGAAGAAGCCGGCGGCGGCAAACGCCGCGGCGAAGATCTCGAAGAACTTCAGCCGGCGGGCGACGACGGACTTGATGTAGCGGTCGGCAAGCTCGCCGCCGAGCGCCGACAGCACGAAGAACGGAGCGATGAACACCGCCCCCGCGAGCTGAACCAGCGCCGGCCCCTGCTCGTTGGCGACGCCATACAGCAGCATGATGACGAGCGCGTTCTTCAGCACGTTGTCGTTCAACGCCGAGCAGAACTGCGACCAGAACAGCGGCGCGAAGCGGCGGGACGTCATCAATTCCTTGATCATGACCGGTTCCTTGGGTTAGCGCGCACGGCGCTGGCAGGTCTGCGAATTCGGGTGGCGGAGAATGGTGAGCGTGGAGAAAATGACGGGGATGCCGCAGCCTTTAGTCTTTTCCGCAACGTATCGGTTCGAAGGCGCGCAAAATCGGGCGCACCGGGACGTCGCGACATTGCCCGCCAGAGATGTACGAGACCTTATCCAGACCTGGGGTTGATCGACGCCGGACCGGCTCGCAGAGGACATGGTGAGCGCTTTGTTGAGGTTTCGCCGACAATTGCGGCCCGCGCACTTCAGGTCAGTTCACTCAAGCCGCCGAACGGCGACCATCGGCAGTTGCGCGGCTTGCAGCGGCCTCCGCTCGCAGCCGCCTGGCGCGGCGCGCGCCGATCCGCGCGCCGCTGCTCCAGGACGCCTGCGACGTCGCAGGCGCAGGCAATCCGCTCGATCGGCGCGGTCGCCAGATTGAGGACGGCGCGGCCGAAGCCCTTCACGAGCTCGATCGCGTCATCGACAAGGGTGGTGGTCAATTGAAGTGCTAGGGTCTGCATTTGAGTGGCCTCCTATGCCAACTTGAGCAACGCTCAAATTAGTAGTATGAAAATGAACATTGTTCAAGAAGAATCGCGACGAGACCGAAAAAAACTTCAGCGGCGAGCCTTGCTGATCGAGATCGCGCGCCGGTCAATCGCCACTAAGGGATTGAGATCACTCAAGGTTCGTGATGTCGCCGAGGCCGCCGGCTGCTCCATCGGCAGTGTCTATAATGAGTTCGGCGACTTCGACGGGTTGATCTTGACGGTGAACCGGGAGACCGTTCACGCGCTGACCACGCGGCTCAAGGCGGTCCCGGCCGACGATCCCCTGCACCAGCTGCATGGACTTGCCGACGCCTATCTCGGCTTCGCCACCGAGCACGCCAATCTGCTGCGCTCGCTGTTCGAGCACCGGATGGAGGACGACCGGCCGTTTCCGGAAGACATCCTCACGATGGTGATGGATGCGTTCGCGCTGATGCATGCGCCGCTGCTCCGGCTGCTGCCCGATCGCGATCCCGACGATGTCGCGTTGCTGTCGCGGACGATGTTCTCCGCGGTCCACGGCATCATCTCGCTCGGCCTCGAAGAGCGCATGGTCGCGGTCCCGCCTGAGATGCTGCGCGAGCGCCTCGCGCAGTTCGTCGACACGCATCTGGCAGGGCTCGGTGTTTCGCGGCGCGCGTAATCACACCGGGTGCGCTTCGATCAGGTTTGATTGCGTGCAATGGGGCTTGGGTGGGCAAGGGTCCAGAGCGGTTCGAGGAACACGACACTGGTACCTCCCTCACGGAAGACGAGCTTGAACTCGATCCGCCCATCCGCGGTGATGGAGGCGGAATGCAGTCCGGTATTGCCGTCATAGCGCAAGACGTCGTCGAGGACATATCCGGTGAAGCCGCCGGAAAAGCCCGGCCCGGGTACACGGCTGTGCGGCATCGCCGGGCCGTTCACGAGATAGCCGGTCGCGACACCGTCCCGATCGACATTGGTGACGATCATCATGAATTGGCGGTGCGAATTGATCCATCCCTGGTCACTCACCCACACGCCGAGAAAGCGGCGGACATTGTCCGGTACGTCACTTGCCGGCGCGCGAACGCGATAGGCGGGAAGCGGCAGCTGCTTCTCGGCGGCCAGCGCGGCGATCCGCTCGACATCCTGCTCCGGCACGATGCCGTGATCCTGCGGCACAAGCCAGTGCGCCAATTCGGCCAGAGGATGCCACATCCCGTTGGCGATCGGCGGCGCGGATGCGAATGATGCGAAGGCGATCACCGACAGGCCGGCGATCAGCAACCATCGGGGAAGTGCGGCCAAGCGTGCCGCGATGCCGCGGGGAGCGGACGTTCGGCGCGAGACGTTCTGCGATCCATGATCGTGCGGCGGCGGCACCGGCCTGGCGTCGAGGCGATAGCCGCGGCGAGACACCGTCTTGATGATGCGGTGGTCGTCATCGCGCAGCTTCAGGCGCAGCTCGCGGATGCACTGGACGAGCGAGTCGTCGGAAACCGCGACGTTACCCCAGACCGCCTCGTGCAGATCCTGCTTGGATGCCAACCGCCCGGCATTGCCGGCGAGATAGCCGAGCACCGCGAATGATTTCGGCCTGAGATCGAGATCGACGCCATCCACGCGGGCTACGCCGCGGGCGAGATCAAGCTCAAAGGAATCAAATATCAAAACGGAATCAGTCGCCGGGTCCATAGAAGTCACTCCATGCCCACAGACGGCACCAATCGGGAAAATTTAGCAGTAAATTCGCCGTTCTGTCACTTCTTCATCAGGACTTCCCTGGCGCGAAGCCGATAGTCGCGAACCGGCCCGGCATCATCTCCGGGCTCGCGGGAGGTTGGCCATGTCGAGCACCCGGTTTGCCATGTTGGTCGGGGCCGTTCTGGCGCTTGCGGCGGTGCGACCGGGACACGCCCAGGCGCAGAACGTCGTAAGGGTCGGGCTGGTGATGCCGTTGACCGGCGTTCTGGGGCCGGTCGGCAAACAGGCGGTCGCCGGGGCGCGGCTCTACATGGCGCAGCACGGCGACATGGTCGCCGGCCGCAAGATCGAATTGATCGTCCGGGACGATGCCAGCGTGCCCGACAATGCCAAGCGCATTGCGCAGGAGCTGATCGTCAACGACGAGGTGGCGATCCTCGGCGGCGGGTTGACGCCGAGCGTGCTGGCGCTCGCGCCGCTGGCCAATGAGAGCAAGACGGCAACCGTCGTGATGGTATCGGGCACCTCGATCGTGACCGAACGGTCGCCTTACTTCGTGCGCACCAGCTGGACGCACGCGCAGCAGGCCAGCGTGCTGGCGGATTGGGCGGCGAGGAACGGATCGAAACGGGCCCACCATCATCGCGTCCGACTGGGCACCTGGGCGCGAAGCCGCCGGCGTATTTTCGGCGAGCTTCACCGCGGCAGGTGGAACGATCGTCGAAGCGCTGAAAGTGCCGCTGGCCGACCCCGATTTCGCGCCGTTCCTGCAGCGCGCGCGGGATGGCAATCCCGACATCCTGTTCATTTTTGTCCCGACAAGCCAGGCCGGTATCCTGGCCAAGCAGTTTGTCGAGCGCGGGCTCGACAAGAGCGGGATCAAGCTGATCGGCCCCGGCGACATCGCCGACGACGAGGACCTGCCGGGAATGAGCGATGCGATGATCGGCATGATCACGGCGGGGTTCTACTCCGCCGCGCATCCATCCGACCTGAACCGCGACTATGTCGCGGCTTTCCGCAAGGCCAACGCGAATGTTCGACCGAACTTCATCAGCGTCAGCGCCTATGACGGCATGCATCTGATCTACGAGGCGCTGAAGGTGACCGGCGGCAAGACCAATGGCGATGCGTTGGTCGAAGCCATGAAGGGCATGGCCTGGGAAAGCCCGCGCGGTCCGACGTCGATCGACCCGAAGACGCGCGAGGTCGTCCACGACATCTACATTCGCAGGGTCGAGAAGGTCGGCGGCGAGCTCTACAGCGTCGAGCAGGAGACGTTCAAGGCGGTCAAGGACCCCGCCAAGGTCGCGAACCGATGAGGGAGGCGGAGTAGCAGCTGATCCGGCTTGGCGTAGGCCTTTGCGGTGTCCCGGCGTAGCGGGTGACGGCCGACACAGGACTTGCGTTCAGACCATCCCCCCTGCAACACGACCGATCCCGAGCCAGCAAACCAGCCTCGTCCAACGCCACTCCGACGCTTCAGGCGCGCGCCCGCGCGATCGTGCCGCCGACGATCTGCATGGCAACGCCGAGCACCCAGCCCGCCATGATGGCCGCGGTCCAGCCGATGTCCGGCTCGCTGCGCAGGACGACGACGCCAACCGAGAAGAACGCAACCATCGTCGCGAGGAAGGTCCCGATCGCGCCGAGCAGCTCCGCCGCGTCGATCTTGCGCATCGACGCCGTATCCTTCGGATGGAACAGCTTGGGGGGTGTATCGATGCCGAGATAGAAGCCGATCGCTCCGCCCAGCATCATGACGAGCAGGAACGCCTGCGAGGTCAGCGCCGAGACGCTCGAGCCGACATGGATGGCGACAAACAGACCGCTTGCGGCTCCCGCCAAAGCAAGGCCGAAGCGCTCAAGGACGTGGGCAAATTTTCTGACGTGGCTGCGCATGGCTGTGCCTCATCAATGAATTGCGCCGCTATTAGGCTAGGCCTTTTCGCAGCAACGCGAAAGCGGTCACCTCTCACATGGCCGCGACCACGTGACGCTTTGTGCGCTAGTTCACACCTATCGCGGCATGGAATGATTAAAGAGCGATCAAAGGTAGCAATCGATCCGGTCCCTGCTACGCTGCGCAACCCGCTTCATTCGTTTCAGCGAGCGTCTTTCAATGCCGAGTCCGAAGATCATTATTCTGTCCGACGGCACCGGCAATGCCGCTTCCAGCGTCTGGCGCACCAATGTCTGGCGGATATTCCAGTCGCTGGATCTGCAGGGCAATACGCAGGCCGCCAAGTATGATGACGGCGTCGGCACGTCGAAATTCATTCCGCTGGCCATCCTCGGCGGCGCCTTCGGCTACGGTCTCAAGCGCAACATCCTCGACGCCTACAAGTTCATCTGCCGCAACTACGACCACGCGAACGATTCGAAGATCTACCTGTTCGGATTCAGCCGCGGCGCATTCACCGCACGCACGCTTGCCGCACTCATCCTCGATCAGGGCTTGATCGTCGCGGACACCGAATCCGAGTTGCACGACGGTGCGGTGAAGGCCTATCGCGCATACCGGGCCGAGGGCTACCACTCGATCTGGCGCATCGAGGTGCTGTTCCGCGCGCTGCGCGACTATGTTCTTGTGCCGCTGTGGGATCGCCTTCGAGGCAACAAGCCGTATGCAAGGATCGCGCGGAAGCCGGTGCCAGCGATCGAATTCATCGGCATCTGGGACACCGTCGCGGCCTATGGCCTGCCGATCGACGAGATGACGCGCGGCATCTCCAACTGGGTGTGGCCGCTCGAACTGCCGAACCGGATTCTCAGCCCAAAGGTCAAGTGCGCGCGACACGCGCTGGCGCTCGACGACGAGCGCACGACCTTTCATCCGGTGCTCTGGACCGAGCAAGAGCCGGGACAGCCCGCACCGGCCGTGCCGACCAGCATCGATGGCGAGCGCCTCATCCAGGTCTGGTTCGTCGGCATGCACGCCAATGTCGGCGGCGGCTATCCGGACGACGCTGTCGCATTCGTGCCGCTGGCCTGGCTGGTCGACGAAGCCGTCAAGCGCGGCCTCGCATTCAAGAGCGCACCGATCGCCGACCCTGACGCGATCAAGTCAATCAAGTCCTCCGAGGACAAGGATGGCCGCCTCTACGATTCCCGGGCCGGCCTCGGCGCGTACTACCGGTACGGTCCGCGCAAGGTCGCCGACCTCTGCAACGATCCCTATGCCGGCGTCAGCGTGCCGATGCCGAAGATTCACGAGAGCGTGTTCGAGCGGATCGACAGCGGCGCCAATGCCTATGCCCCGATCGGACTTCCGCCGAACTACGTGGTCGTCTCGCGCAGCGGCCAGATCACCCCGCTCGGCGCCAATACGTTTGAGACGCCCGCGGGCGCACCGGCGCGCTATGCCGCGCAGGAGAAGCTGTGGAACTACGTCTGGCTGCGGCGGATCGCCTACTTCGCCACGCTGGCGGCGTCGCTGCATCTGGCCGCGTTCTGGCTGTTCCATAACCAGCACAAGGAGCACGAGTTCAGCTCCTATGTCAGGATGATTTCGGAGCTGGTGCGCTTCGTTCAATCATTCCTGCCCGATTCCTTTCATTGGTGGACCGATTGGTACGCCGGCAATCCGGAATGGTTCGCCGGCGGCATCCTTGCTGTCATCGTGCTGATGGGTGCCGGCAGTTCGCTCAGCGCGACGATCAGCGACAGGATGCGGATCATCTGGCGTGACCGCGCGAAGCCGACGCCACTCTCCGGGTTCATGCACGAGGCGATCTATCGATTCCGTACCAGCGCGGTCTATCAGTGGATTCTCAATGTCGGAAAGCGGCATGTCGTCCCTTTCCTGCTCACGGCCCTGCTGGTCTGGTTCAGCGCGACGCTGGTCAGCCACTTCCTGTTCAATCTCGCCGATTCGACCGGGGCATTCTGCAAGGGCACTGCGACGGACAAGCTTGTCGCCGTCGACAAGGGCATCCCGCAGGATGCCGCCGACTTCGACACCGGCGCGATCTGCGCGCCGACCGGTCTCAAGGTCCGCACCGGGTTCAAGTACGAGATCGCGATCACGATGTCGGAGCCCTGGGAGGACGCCGGCCGCGCGGTGACGCCGATCGGGTACCGGACCTCGACCATCGAAGGCACAAAGCAGTTGCGCGGCTATTTTGCGATCTTCCTGCGGCGGATCCTGTTCCGGCCATGGTTCAGGCTGATCGCACGGGTCGGAGAGACCGGCGTCGACGAGTATTTCCTCGACCCCCTGCCGGTGTCGAACACCGACCCGCAGGTCTACAAGGCGCGTTTCACCGCTGATCGCAGCGGCGAGATCTTCCTCTACGTCAACCAGGCCGTCATCAGCCTGCCCTGGGTCTGCGGATGGTTCTACGGCGACCATAAGGGCAAGGCGATGGTCACGGTGCGGTTGCTGTAGGGAGCCGCGATCGGGCCCACAGCATCGCGGCCCAACGGGTGCGCACGGCGTGATCGATCTGTGATCCTGCCGACAGACCAGGTTGTAGATTGTCTGGCATACTCTCCTTGCTAGATCAGCTGCCCCAACGCCCGGAACGATCCGACCCGACTTCAGGGATCGCCGGGCGACGTTGACGCGCCAGGTTCATGTCGACCGGATATTTCTCAGCCGCGATTTGGAGGCATCACCATGATTTCCACAATTCAGGCGTTCCCGACCACCGACGGCATCTTCGTGGTCTGGGAGGTCGCGGCAATGATCCCGGACTGCCTCGGCTTTGCGCTGTATCGTCAGCAGCAGGGCAAAAGTGCAACCGTGGTCGACACCTGGGTCGGGTTCGAGGACCAGGCGCAGGATCACAAGCCGGGCGAACATCGGCCGAGCACCGAATGGCCGGTGCAGAAGACCAACTGGACCGATTTCCTGGCGCCAACCGACGCGCCGGTCCGCTATGGCGTCGTTCCGGTTCTCAAGGACGGCGCCACCAAGGTGAAGCCCGCCTACAGTGCGCCAGCGACATGGACCGAATACGTCTCCGCAATGCCGTCGGGCCCGCTCAAGCCATGGTTCAACCGCGGCACGATCTCGGCGCAATGGCTGTCGCGCGCGATCGGCAAGGACAAGAAGCCGGCGCAAACCCTGGAGAAGGCGATCTCGACCAAGGGCAACAAGATCCGTGACTTCCTCAAGGGCCAGCTCGGCGCCCGCCTGCTGGCGCTGTTGGCTGAAGCCAAGAAGAGCAAGCGCGACGTCTATCTCGCGCTCTACGAGCTCAACGACCCCGAGCTGATCGCCGCGCTGACCGCGATGAAGGGCAAGGCGCACGTCGTGCTCGGCAACAGCACCGGCAAGTCCGACGCCACCGCCAAGGACACCGAAAAGAACGCCGGCGTGCTGAAGAAGGCCGGCGTCGACATCGTCCGCCGCAAGATCGCGCCGAGCCGCTACGCCCACAACAAGTTCGCGGTGTTCTGCGACGGCGCCCAGAAGCCGAAGGTGGTCTGGACCGGCAGCACCAACTGGACCCGGACCGGACTGTGCACCCAGAACAACAACGGGCTCGAGATCACCGACGACAAGGTCGCGGCGGCCTATCACGACCATTGGAAAGCGATCTATGCCGACGGCAGCAAGTCGCCGAAGGCGCTGGCCGTGGCCGGCGATCACGAATGGCCCTTCACCATCGGCAAGTCGAAGCTCAGCGTCTGGTTCACGCCCACCACCAGGAGCGGCGACCTCAAGGAAGCCACCAGGATGATCGAGGACACCGAGCATGGCGCGGTGTGCCTGATGCTCAATCCCGGCAACAAGGGCCTGCTCGGCCCGATCCTGGAGAAGGCGCAGGACAAGAAGCTTTATGTGCGCGGGGTGCTCAACAATTTCCCGGCGCAGGGCAAGGACAGCCCGAAGGATCAGCTGCAGCTCCTGGCCGGCGACGGACAGCAGCAGGTCTTCAAGGGCAAGCAGATCGCCGACGTGATCCGGCCCGCCGGCATCGACAAGACCGCGGACTGGTGGGAGCACGAGATCAAGAACACCGGCAAATTCATGATCGCCGTGCACAGCAAGGTGATCGTGCTGGATCCGGCCGGCAAGAACCCGGTGGTCATGACCGGCTCGCACAATTTCTCCGACCGCGCCAGCACCAAGAACGACGACAACCTCGTCATCATCAGGGGCGATTCGCAGCTGGCGCTGACCTATGCGGCGCGCATCGTCAGCATCTACGGCCAGTATCGCTGGCAGGCCTGGCGCAACACGCCGGAGGGCCTGAAGGACAAGGGTCTGAAGCGCAGCGACACCTGGCTGAGCAACCGCATCGGCAAGGGCTGGGCGGAAACCGAAACGCGGTTCTGGCTCGGCACCACCTGACGCCGGCGATCCGTCATGAACGCGGGGCAGCGTTACCGCTGTCCCTTGTTATCCTCACCGCCAAACCTACGCCGCGCGGCCGACCGAGGCGTCGAGATGCTTCAGCCGCGGCAGCACCTCTTGCTTCAGGAGCCGCAGCGAATTGTGCCAGGCTTCCGGCTTGTGCTTGTAGTCGAAGCCGAACACCAGCAGCACGCCGAAGCCGCCGACCTCCTGGTAGATCTTCTCGATCTTCTCGGTGACGGTCGCGGGCGAGCCGACGATCCAGTTGTTGCGCGCGCAATATTCGACCGTGACGTCGCTGTCCGGCACGTCGGGCGCGTGCTTCAGATAGTCCTTGAAGCCGAAATGGCCGAGCAGCGGCAGGAAGTACTCGCCCATCATTCGGCCCATCATGTCGCCGGTCGACAGCTTCCATGCTTCTTCATCGGTGTCGGCGACGAATACCTCGCGCACCATTCGCCAATCCTTGCGGCTCGGCGTGCGGCCGGTCTTGGCCGCGCCGGCTTCGACCGAATCCCAGTGGCTGCCGACATAGGCAGGGTTGAGGTTGAGGCTCATCGGAATGAAGCCGCGCTCGCCGGCGAGCTTCAGCGTATCCGAATTCTTGGAGAGCCCCGCGACGCCGATCGGCGGATGCGGCGCTTGCTGAGGCTTGATGTGCGGCTTGAGGAAATCGAACATCGTGTCCGGCTTGGTCACGGTCCAGAACTTGCCCTTGTGGGTCCAGGGCGCCGGCTCGGTCCACATCTTCAAAATGATCTCGAGCGCCTCGCGGGTCATGTCGCGGTTCTGTCCTGACATGCCATCGACATTGAACATCGCCCAGTCGCTCGGCAGCCCGGAGGCCGCGACGCCGAAGTTGAGCCGCCCGTTCGAGAGGTGATCAAGCATCGCGACGCGGTTGGCGAGCTCGGCCGGGTGATGATACGGCAGCAGGAAGCCGCCGGGCCCGATGCGGATATTCCTGGTCTGCAGCAGCGCCTGCGCAATCAACAGATCAGGCGACGGATGCGGCTCCCAGGGCGCGGTGTGGTGCTCGCCGATCCAGGCTTCCTGATAGCCGAGCTCGTCGAGCCAGCGCAGCGTCTGCAGGTCCCAGTCGTGGCCCTCCTTCAATCCGCACTCCGGCGGATGCGACGGCATCGCGAAGTATCCGAGTTCCATGGGTTTCCTCTCTTTGTTCGATGCGTGTCTTTCGCACGCGCTTCGAGAGTACCTGCCCGGGCTGCGGCAGAACAATGGCCTTGTCGCATCAGCTCGGCCCGGATCTATGCGTAGGGCGTATCCTTCAGCATGATCGTGATACCGGAAAAGCTTCGCTCCATGATCCGCAGGAAGGTCTCGCGTGACGATGCAGCCGACCTGCGGGCCTTGTGCTCGCGAAGCCCTTCCGCATAGGCGACGGTCAGCGCCGTGACCACCATCGACGCGGCGAGCCGGGCATCGGCATCGGCGAGCGGGCGCTTGATGGCTGCCGCCAGCACGCTCGCGAGATCATCGATCAGTTCGTCACGCATCTCGCGCGCCCGCGCCGAGAGCGCCGGGCTCTCGGCGACGGTGCGCCAGAATTTCGCCGTTGCGTCGGTGAATTTCGCGAACGGATGCACGCGATCCGCCAGGCTGTGCACCAGCTTGCGGAGTGTCGCGATCGGCGCCTCGCCGGCCGGACGCTCGGCAAAGGCGGCCCGCAGCATCTGCCGGCTTTCCTCTTCACGGTCGAAGAACAGGTCTTCCTTGCGTGGAAAGTAATTGAACACCGTCATCCGGGAGACCTCGGCGGCCTCGGCGACTTCGGCCACCGAAACATTGTCGAAGCCGCGTTCCAGGAACAGCTCGGTGGCGACATCCGAGATCGCCTGGCGCGTCGCCTCCTTCTTCCGCTCCCGCAATCCGCCCTGATTTGACATGCGGGAATTTGTACCATAGTAAATATTATACTGAGTACAACTTTATGGTGACGGCGTGACGCGTGAACGAACCGATGTGGTTGTGGTCGGTGCCGGGCCGACCGGACTGCTGCTGGCGATCGAACTGACCCTGGGCGGCGCCGACGTGATCGTGATCGAGCGGCTGACCGAGCCAGACCAGACCATCAAGGCCGGCGCGATCGGCGCGCTGGCAGGCGAGGCTCTGGAGCGCCGCGGCCTCGGCGACGCGATGAATGTGGTCGAACGCAGCATGGCGGACAGCATGTCCAGGCTCATGAAGGGCGCGGGCGATGCGAGCGACCTGCCGTTCAAGAAATTCGGCGGTCACTTCTCGGGCATTTTCCTGATCGACCAGACGCGTCAGCGCGAGCCGGACCGGCGGTTGCGCGGGGTGAACCAGCAAGCCCTGGAAACGATGCTCGCCGAGCGCGCCCACGCGCTCGGCATCGAGATCAGGCGCGGCTGCGAGCTGATTGATTTCGAGGATCGCGGCGATAGCGTCGTGGCGCGGACCAGGGACGCGTCCGGCGATGCCACGCTGCACGCGGCCTATCTGGTCGGCTGCGACGGCGGACACAGCGCCGTGCGCAAGCGCGCGGGCTTCGCATTCCCCGGCACCGAACCGACCCTCACGGGACACCAGGCCATCGTCGATCTCGATCATCCGGATCGCCTTCTGCCGGTCGGCTGGCGACGGACGCCGGTCGGCATGATGGCGTATGGACCGATTCCCGGCCGGGTGTTCCTGGCCGAGTTCGATGGACCGCCGGCCGATCGCAGCGCGCCGGTCACGCGCGAGGAGATCGAGACCACCCTGCGCCGGATCAGCGGGGCCGACGTTCGCGTCACCGCCGTCAAGACCGCTACGCGCTTCACCGACAATGCGCGGCAGGCCGACAGCTATCGCAGGGGCCGCGTCCTCTTGGCGGGCGATGCGGCGCATGTACACTCGCCATTCGGCGGACAAGGCCTCAATCTCGGCCTGCTCGATGCGGTCAATCTCGGCTGGAAGCTTGCGGCGGTCGTGTGCGATCGCATGCCCGAAAGCCTGCTCGACAGCTACACGGAAGAGCGGCATCCGATCGCGGCAAAAGTGCTCGCCAACACCCGCGCCCAGGTCGCCTTGATGCGGCCTGACGTCATGACGGACGCCTTGCGCGAGATCGTCGCGGACCTGATGAGCCTCGACGAGGGCACCCGCTACTTCGGCGAAATGATCAGCGGCATCAGGATCCGTTACGATCTCGGCAGCGACCATCCATCGGTCGGCCGGCTCTCCGGCAATTTTGCTCTCGGCGACGACGGCGCGGAAACAACCCTGTTCGATCAGATGGAGGACGGCAGGGCCGTGCTGGTCGATGCGACTGATGGAGCCGCGTCAGCGATCGCGGCACGCTGGGATATCTTCGTGCGATGCGTGCCGCGACGTAGCGGCGCTTCGCTGCTGATCCGCCCGGATGCCTGCATCGCCTGGGCGGCCGACGACGCCGACACGACGGGCCTCGACACCGCGCTGACGCGCTGGTTCGGGCCCGCCATGCAGTGATCTCGCAAGCGAGGTGCGCTGTCAGCGCGTCCCGAACGTGGTCTTGCCGAACAGCGCCTTCTGCGTCGAGGGCTGCGAGCGCCAGTATTGCGGCGGCGCGCTCACCTCGCCGCCGAGCTCGGCGGCGGCGTGCCAGCCCCAGCGTGGGTCGTAGAGCATGCCGCGGGCGAGCGCGACCATATCGGCCTTGCCGGACGAGACGATCTCCTCCGCCTGCTTCGCTTCCGTGATCAGGCCGACCGCCATCGTGGTAACGCCGGTCGCCTCCTTGACCGCCAGCGCCGCCGGCACCTGATAGCCCGGCCCGAGCGGGATCTTCTGCAACGGCGAGACGCCGCCGGAGGAGACATCCATCCAGTCGACGCCGCGCTTCTTCAGCTCCTTGGCAAACTCGATGGTCTGCGCAAGGTCCCAGGCGCCCTCGACCCAGTCGGTCGCCGACACCCGCATGCCGATCGGTTTGTGATCCGGGAATACGGCGCGCACGGCGTCGAACACTTCCAGTGGAAAGCGCATGCGATTTTCCAGCGAGCCGCCATAGCGGTCGGTCCGCTTGTTGGCGATAGGCGACAGGAACTGGTGCAGCAGATAGCCATGCGCGCCGTGCAGCTCGAGCGCATCGATGCCGAGCCGGTCGGCGCGCTTTGCCGACGCGACAAAGGCCTCGCGGATGCGCGTCAGGCCGGCGTCGTCGAGCGCCACCGGCGCGGCCTCGCCTTCCTTGTGCGGGACGTTGGATGGTCCGACCGTCTGCCAGCCGCCTTCGGCAATCGGGATCAACTGCCCGCCCTCCCAGGGGCGCTGGCTCGACGCCTTGCGGCCGGCATGGGCGAGTTGCATGGCGACCGCCGCTTTCGAATGCTCGCGCACCGAGGCCAGGATCGGCTTCAGCGCCGCCTCGTTGGCGTCGTTGTAAAGACCGAGGCAGCCGGGCGTGATCCGCCCGATATCCTCGACATGGGTGGCCTCGATGCAGAACATCGCCGCGCCCGACAGGGCCAGCATGTTGATGTGGGTGAAGTGCCAGTCGTTGGCGGAGCCGTCGACGGCCGAATACTGGCACATCGGCGAGACCATGATGCGATTGGAGAGTTTCAGGTCGCGCAGTTCGATCGGGGAGAACAGGGTGCTCATGCGGCGGATATCCGGGATCGGGGAGAGGGCCCGGTTAAGATAGAGGCAGCACGGCCGATCACCAACCGTCCGGAAGGCCGCGCAGGCCGGGGCGCAGATCAGCAATGTCCTGACGGGGTCCCTCCGGGCCGGCGCCCTCAGTCCACCAGCGTGAACTGCAGCAGCAGATTGCGCTGGATCAGGGAGAAATTGTCGTCGGAGACCATGGTCAGCACGGTCTCGCCCTCCTCCGTGACATGGGCGTCGATGCCTTCCATATTGTCGATCTCGTTGCCGAGATCGGCATTGAAGATCGCGGGGCCGTCGACCACGGCGCCGGGCGCGATATCGGACAGCGCGAGACGGCGGATGCGGATGCCGACGCCGCCGAACCAGGAGAATTTCCGCTCCAGAATCAACAGGCCGCCCGACGGCAGCAGGACCGCGTCGCTGATGTCGAAATTCTCGCTGCGGCGGACGCTGAACTGGCCTGGAGTCTTGCCGCCGACCAGGAAGGCGATCAAATTGCCGCTCGCATCGAGCCCGCGTTCCGAGAACGCGATCAGCGTGCCGGCGAGCGGCTGGCCCGTAGCCTTGGGCACGAAGACGAGGCCCTCCAGCCCCTTGTTGTTGGGAAGCTTGCGTGCCGCCGGCGGCAGCGCAATCACCTCGCCGCGCGAGCGGGTAAAGCCCTTGGCGAAATCGAAGCGCAGCACCTGGTTGACCCGCTCGAGCCCGACATAGGCGAACGAGCCGTCGAGCGCGAGCGATTCCGAATCATACCAGCCGCGGGTCGCGGTGATCGGCCTGCCGTCGGCGCCGAGCAGCGGTGCCGCCTCGACGTCGTCGAGCCCGACCATCTCCCGGCCACGATAGACGATGCGACCGGTGAACCAGCTGCCTTGGTCGCTGACCGCGATGAAGCGTTCGCCCTTGGCATCGAGCCGTAGCGCGGAGAGGCCGCCGAAACCGGAGAACGACGAGGTCAGGATCAGACCGCTACGATATTCCAGTGCGCCGAACCGCGTGCGCGCGCGGTCGCGGATATCGAACGACGGCAGCGGCCGCGCGTTGACGTCGATCGAAACCGGTTCGTTGACCCGGTAGGGGCTCGGCCTCGCAGCCGGCCTCGGCGTTGCCGGCGGCTGGGTCGCGCTCTGCGCCTGCGCCAGACGCGGCAATGCGGCGGCTGACAGCCCCGCCGCCATACCCTGGAGGAAACGGCGGCGGCTAGGGGATGAGCGCATGTCTCACGAGTGGAGGCGGCGCCGGATGCCCGGCGCGGGCGCCGAGCCGTGAGTCTCGCTGAACAGCTCGGCGAGCTTTTCGGTAATGGCGCCGCCGAGCTCTTCCGCGTCCACGATGGTCACGGCGCGGCGATAGTAGCGCGTCACGTCGTGACCGATGCCGATCGCGATCAGCTCGACCGGCGAGCGGGTCTCGATCTCGTCGATGATGTGTCGCAGATGCCGCTCGAGATAATTGCCGGGATTGACCGACAGCGTGGAGTCGTCGACCGGCGCGCCGTCGGAGATCATCATCAGGATGCGGCGCTGCTCGGGGCGCGCGAGCAGGCGCTTGTGCGCCCAGTCGAGCGCCTCGCCGTCGATGTTCTCCTTGAGCAGGCCCTCGCGCATCATCAGCCCGAGATTTTTCCGCGCGCGACGCCAGGGCGCGTCGGCCGACTTGTAGATGATGTGCCTGAGATCGTTGAGGCGGCCCGGATTGGCCGGCTTGCCGGCCGCGAGCCACGCCTCGCGCGACTGCCCGCCCTTCCAGGCGCGCGTGGTGAAGCCGAGGATCTCGACCTTGACGCCGCACCGCTCCAGCGTGCGCGCCAGAATGTCGGCGCAGGTGGCGGCGACCGTGATCGGGCGGCCGCGCATCGAGCCGGAGTTATCCAGCAGCAGCGTCACCACGGTGTCGCGGAAGGTGGCCTCCTTCTCATGCATGAAGGACAGCGGATGATAGGGATCGGTGACGACGCGCGAAAGCCGCGCCGGATCGAGGATGCCCTCCTCGAGATCGAAATCCCAGGCCCGGTTCTGCTGCGCCATCAGCCGGCGCTGCAAGCGGTTGGCGAGCCGCGCCACGATGCCCTGCAGATGCGCGAGCTGCTTGTCGAGATAGGAGCGCAGCCGCTCGAGCTCGTCGTGATCGCAGAGGTCTTCGGCGGCGATCACCTCGTCGAACTTCGGCGCGAAGGCGTGATATTCCGGACCGCGCGGCTCGTTCTGTCCGCGCGCATTCGGCCGCGTCGCCTCGCCCGGCGTCTCGTCGTCGCCGAGCTCGCCGTCGTCGAACGTATCAGACGTGGAGGCCTGCGCGCTCTCCATCGCGCTTTCGCTCATCTCTTCCGCTGACGTCTGCGCCTGGTCGGCGCTCATCTCCTGCGCGGCATCGGAGTCGGGCGAGCCCTCGGCGCCGGACTGATCGCTCTCGCCGTCCTGGTTCTCGTCCTGGTCGTCGTCATCGTCCGAATCCATGTTGCGGTCGTCGCCGAGATCGAGCGCCGACAGCAGATCATGGACGAGGTCGCCGAACCTCGCCTGGTCCTCGGTGAAACGGCTAAGCTTGTCGAGCCGCGAGCCGATCTTGTCCTCCAGGGTCGGACGCCAGAGATCGACCATCTTCTTGGCGGCCGCGGGCGGCGCCATGCCGGTGAGACGTTCGCGCACCAGCATCGCCAGCGCATCCGACAGCGGCGCGTCGGCGCGATCGGTGATCTCGTCATACTTGCCGCGGTGGAAATGATCGTCGAGCATCGCGGTGAGGTTCTTCGCGACGCCCGCCATCCGCCGCGAACCGATCGCCTCGACGCGCGCCTGCTCGACCGCCTCGAACACGCCGCGCGCCTGCGGGTTACCCGGCATCAGCTTGCGATGCACCTTGGGATCGTGACAGGCGATCTTGAGCGCGATCGAATCGGCGTGGCCGCGCACGATCGCCGCATCGCGCTTGGTCATCTTGCGCGCCGGCTCCGGCAGCCGCGCCTTGCCGGGCGCGAGCCCGGGGCGCTCGGCGGCGAAGGAGACTTCGAGCTCCGGCTTCTTGGCGATCGCCTTCAGGCACGCCGACACCGAGCGCTTGAACGGCTCGGTCGGCGCTTCCTTGGATCCGGGACGGAATTTGATGTTGGAGGTTGTCATAGCGATTTCGTAAACCAATGGCGCGTTACGCCGCCGGGATACCCCTCAATCGAACCGAACTCTTTATATCCGTTGGCGCGGTAGAAGCCCGGCGCCTGGAAGCTCATCGTATCCAGATAGGATCGCGTCGCTCCGAAGCGCCGCGCCTCGTCCTCGATCGCCTTGATCAGCTTCGCGCCAAAGCCCTTGTTGCGAAACTTCTGCTCCATCCAGAACAACTGAATGAACAACACCGCGGTCCAGACCTCGCCGACGATGCCGCCGACAATCTCGTCGCCTTGCCGCAGCGAGATGGCGAAGCGCTTGTACTTCTGCTTCCCCATCTTCTCGTTGTTGTAGTGGAGCAATCCGCCGAGCACCGCCTTCTTCGTCTGTGTGACTGTGCGCTCGACGGAGATTTTCGGCATGGATTAGCTGAGCGCCACGTTGACCGAGGATTCCGGCAGCTCGACGTTGAAGCAGCGCTGGTAGAACTCGGCGACCAGCGGCCGTTCCAGCTCGTCACACTTGTTGAGGAAGGTGACGCGGAACGCGAAGCCGATGTCGCTGAAGATGTCGGCGTTCTCGGCCCAGGTGATCACCGTACGCGGACTCATCACCGTCGACAGGTCGCCATTGGCGAACGCGTTGCGGGTCAGATCCGCAAGCCGCACCATCTTGTTGACGATGTCGCGGCCTTCCTGGGTGCGATAGTGCTTCGCCTTCGCCAGCACGATCTCCACTTCCTCGTCATGGGCGAGGTAGTTCAGCGTGGTGACGATCGACCAGCGGTCCATCTGGCCCTGGTTGATCTGCTGGGTGCCGTGATAGAGGCCCGAGGTGTCGCCGAGGCCGACCGTGTTGGCGGTCGAGAACAGGCGGAACGCCGGATGCGGCTTGATCACCTTGTTCTGGTCGAGCAGCGTCAGGCGGCCGGAGACTTCCAGCACGCGCTGAATCACGAACATCACGTCCGGGCGGCCGGCGTCGTATTCGTCGAACACCAGCGCGATATTGTGCTGCAGCGCCCAGGGCAGGATGCCGTCGCGGAATTCGGTGACCTGCTTGCCTTCCTTGACCACGATGGCGTCCTTGCCGACGAGGTCGATACGGCTGATGTGGCTGTCGAGGTTGACGCGCACGCAGGGCCAGTTGAGGCGGGCCGCAACCTGCTCGATGTGGGTGGACTTGCCGGTGCCGTGATAGCCGGTGACCATCACGCGGCGGTTCTTGGCAAAGCCGGCGAGGATCGCGAGCGTGGTGGCGCGGTCGAAGCGGTAGTCGCTGTCGACTTCCGGCACATGCGGATCGACTTCGGAATAGGCGGGAACTTCCAGGTCGCTATCGATCCCGAAGACCTGCCGGACCGACACCTTCATGTCGGGCAAGCCGACGGGTTCCTGAGCTTTGGTCTGGACGGCGGTCGTCATTCATCCTCCGAGGTCCCGGGCGTTCCCGAAACCAGATTAATCGTTTGGCTGCGGATGGGGTGCTTCGCATAAGCCTAGCAGAGAGCAACGGTTGGCAGAAGCCCGCGAGCAAATCAAAGTTCCGTTGTTCTATCATAAAGATAGGAGCGAAACTCGGTTTTTGGAAGGCTGCCCTGCAAATCCCGCCGTACTTTTGCCGCAGCGCCACGACGGCCGGCCCGGGCCGGGCACTTTTCAGGCCGGCGGGGAGTTGTTAGCTCTCAAATCGATAACACCGCCACATGGGAATTTTGTGACTTCATTCCTTGACCCTTTGATCGCGTTCGTTTCGGCCCATGCCTGGCTTGCCTATCTGACGCTGTTTCTGGCCGCTCTGCTGGAGGCGGTGCCGGTGGTCGGCTCCCTGGTGCCGGGGTCGACCATCATCCTGGCGTTGAGCGCGCTGGTGCCGGGCGGGGAACTGAAGCTGCTGCCGGTGCTCGCCGCGGCGGCCGCCGGCGCGATGCTCGGCGACGGCACCGCCTACCTGATCGGCCACCGCAGCCAGCGCGAGATCCTGTCGGCCTGGCCGCTCTCCAACTATCCGCGCGTGGTGGCGCAGAGCGAGGCGTTCTTCAATCGCTGGGGCGTGCTCGCGGTGTTCTTCGCCCGCTTCGTGCCGCCGATCCGCGCCTTCGTGCCGATCACGGCCGGCGCGCTCGACATGCCGCCGGTGCGCTTCTACGCGGTCAACATCCCCGCGATCCTGCTCTGGGCGCCGGCGCATGTGCTGCCCGGCGTGCTCGCCGTCACCGCGCTGCATGACTATGCCGGCCTGCCGCATCATGGCCATGTCGGCAAGCATCTGTGGATGTTTGCGGTCGCGGGCGGCGCCGTGATCCTGGCGCTGGCCGTCTGGACCATCCGCCGCCGGCACGGCGGCAGCCTGATCGAACCGGCCAAGCCGGCCAAATAATTCCTTTCACTTGCGCATGATCTTCTCGGAAAACCGGTCTCCACTTTTCCGGATCATGCGCTAGATGCTGTTGGTCGTTCCCGCCCGCCCGGGCGCCGGTCCGACATAGCGCGCGCGAGGCCTGATCAACTTGCCGAGTTGAAGCTGCTCGCTGGCATGTGCGATCCAGCCGACGCTGCGCGCCATCGCAAACAGCGCAAGCTCGCTGCCAGCTGGCATCCGCAGCGCATGCACCAGCACCGCCAGCGCGTAATCGATGTTGACGAATTCGCCGGTCGCCTCCGCGATCCGCTCCGGTACTTCCCTGGTGAATTTGCGCGGCGCGCCGGCCCGTGTCAGCGCCTCGAGCAGCGAGATCGCACGCGGATCGCCCTTCTTGTAGACGCCGTGCCCGAAGCCGGCAAAACGCTCGCCAAGCGCGACCCGCTCGCGAACCACCGGCGCAACGTCATTGTCGAGCATCGTCTTGACGAGGCGCGAGGCGAGCACGCCGGCACCGCCATGCATCGGTCCCTTCAACGCGACGAGACCCGCGATCACGGCGTCGTACAGATTGAGCCCGGTCGATGCCGCGCAGCGCGCGGTGAAGGTCGACGCGTTCAATTCGTGATCGGCGAGCAGCACCAGCGCGCGGCGGATCAGGTCGGGCGCGTGCTTGTTGTCAGGCGTCCAGACCCGCGCCACCTGCTCGTGCAGCGGCTCGTTCGACGGCACAGCATTCAGCATGGTCGCGACCAGCAGCCGCAGGATGCGGCCGCCGACCATGGCGCGGCCGTCGGGCGCGCGCGTGAAGGCGCCGGGATCGGCGCTTGCCGCCAGCGCCAGCACCGCGACCGTGCGGTCGATCGGCTGGGCGCGGCGCGCGGCTTCGGCGATCGCGCGCATTTCGTCCGAGACGTGCGGACAATTGTCAGGCGCGAACGGATCGACGCCGGTGACGTCCCACAGCAACGTCGCGGTGTGCTCCAGCGTGTCGCGCTCAGCGAGCTCGACGCAGTTGACGCCGCGATAGATCGGGCCCTGCTCGGTGATGGTCGCGATCGCCGAATCCATCACCGGCAGATCGGCGTCGAAATTACGGAAGCCGCGCGGCTCCGGCGACGGCACGCGGCGCTCCTTCAACCCCCTGATGTCCTCGGCGCGGTAGCGGTGGCTGCGCGAATCCGGTGACGGCTCGGAGCGGATCAGCCCGCGGCTGACATAGGCGTAGAGGGTCGCCGGCGAGATCGCGAGCTCGGCGGCGGCTTCGCGAGCGGAGAGGTAAAGCTCGGCGGATTTTTTCATATTGATTTATATAATCAAGATTGATCAACTCGTCGAGAGGCCTGACCTTGAGAGGGTGAAGCAAGGAGATCAGGCCATGAATATGCATCTCACCAAGAGCCAGATCGGTCTGGACGGCGTTCCTGCCGCCGAGACCGTGTTGAGCCATGTCGACGGCGAGCGCGGCGAATTGATCATCGCCGGCGAGCGCGTCGCCGACCTCGCGGGCAAGTCGAGCTTCGAGGGCGTCACGGCGCGGCTGTGGAGCGGCGCCACCGGCAAGTCGCTGAGTGAAGCCAATGTCCGCGCCAGCCTCGGCGCCGCCCGCGAACGCGCCTTCGCCCGCCTGCCGGACCTGCTGCCGGCGACGCGCGGCATGTCGATCGTCGACGGCTTCCGGGCCGCGATCGCAGGCCTCCGCGGCGAGAACGGGCTGGAGCACGAGGCGACCATCGTCGGCGCCTTCCCGGTGATCGCCGGCGCGCTGGTCCAGCACGCCAAGGGACACGACCCGATCGCGCCGGACCCGAATGCCGGCCACGCCGCCGACACGCTGCGGATGCTGCTGGGCCGCAAGGTCGAGCTGCGCGAGGTCGCAGCGCTCGACGCCTATCTCGTCACGGTCTGCGACCACGGCATGAATGCGTCGACCTTCACCACGCGGGTGATCGCCTCGACGCAGGCCGATCTGTTCGCGGCGATCACCGGCGGCTATTGCGCGCTGACCGGCCCGCTGCATGGCGGCGCACCTGAGCCGGTGCTCGAAATGCTGGACGCGATCGGCACACGCGAGCGCATCAAGCCCTGGGTCGACGGCGCGCTGGCGCACGGCGAACGGCTGATGGGATTTGGTCACCGCGTCTATCGCGTGCGCGACCCGCGCGCCGACGTGCTGAAGGTCGCGATCGAGCGCCTCGAGGCCAGTGGTGCCGACCTGCCATTTGCCGGCGAGGTCGAGGCTTACATCCGCGAGGCGCTGCGGAAAAAGAATCCGGAGCGGCCGCTCGAGACCAATGTCGAGTTCTTCACCGCGATCCTGCTCGACGGGCTGGAAATCCCGCGGCAGGCGTTCACGCCGATCTTCGCCACCGCGCGCGCCGCCGGCTGGACCGCGCACGCGCTGGAGCAGCTGCGCACCGGGCGGCTGATCCGGCCGAGCTCGTCCTATGTCGGGGCGGTGCCGAAAGGGTGAGAACCAAGCCGTATCAACGTTTGCGACGGCGGAGCCACACACTCCGCCGTCGTCCCGGCGAAGGCCGGGACCCATACGCCGCGGCCCATCAATAGGGCAATCGGGCAGACATCTTGTGCAAACGATAACGGCCGGTGGTTATGGGCCCCTGCTCCCGTGCGCAACTGCGCACTAGGCAGGGGCGACGGAGGCAAGACTTCAGGCCTCGCGCACCACGGTCTTCAGATAATTGTACGCCTTGATGATCTCGATCAGGCGATCCTCGGTGGAGCGGTCGCCGCCATTGGCGTCGGGATGGTGCTGCTTGACCAGCGCCTTGTACTTCGACTTGACGTCTTCGAGCGTCGCCTCGGCCCCGAGCCCCATCACCTGCAGCGCCTTGCGCTCGGCGTTCATGATTTTGCGGGTCTCGGGCTTGGGCTCCGCGCCACCCGGTCCGGGGCGCCAGCGGCCTCGGCCGTTGAGCTCGGAGAATACGTGGAACGGATCGGAGGCGGCATCGAGACCGCTCTCGCCCTTCTTGCCGTTGTTGGCGCCCATCTTCCAGGTCGGACGGTGGCCGGTCAGCGCGTCCTTCTGGTAGCGCGCGACGTCGTCAGGATTCATGCCCTGGAAGAAATTGTAGGACTGGTTGTATTCGCGGACGTGGTCGAGACAGAAGTGCCAATACTCGCGCGAATTCTCGCGGCCTTTCGGGGCGCGATGCGCGCCCTTGTTCTGGCAACCCGCCCACTCGCAGGTCACGGCCTGCTCGCCGGCCTGCGCCTGGCGCTTCGCACTGACCTTGGTCGGCTTGATGCGAATGGAGTCGAAGAATTTTGATGAATCGATCGGCATGTTCTCTTTGACTACGCAATGCACAAATCTTCAAGTCTTGACATTGCGCGGACCTCGTTTCCCGCTTGCACCATTGACGAAAAGCTGTCGCGAACCTAACTCCGCCGCCATGAGCACCAAAGACGCTATCATAAACAAGTTGCGTGAAGCTTTCTTGCCGGAAAGCCTCGACGTCGTCGACGAGTCACATCTGCATGAGGGCCACGCCGGCCACAGGCCAGGCGGGGAGACGCACTTTCGGGTATATATTGTGTCTCCGGCCTTCGAAGGGAAGAGCCGGATCGAACGCCATCGCATGATAAATGCGACGCTGGCGCAGGAACTCGCCGGCTCGGTGCATGCGCTGGCGATCCACGCCCACGGCCCCGGGGAAAAGCCGCGCTAGTGCGCGCTTGCCTCAAGACGAAGCGGCGGTTTTCCTCTATGAGAACAGGATGGACCTGCTCTCTGCGTGAGCAGGTGAAACTACGGATTGCACCGCCACGCATGATATGGGGCCATTGATGATCCCTAGCTGGCCACGTTTCCGGTCGATCGTCACCGCCGCCGGCCTGCTCCTGATCTGCGCGATGCGCCCGGCCTCGGCGCTGGATATGCCGAGCCCGTTCGTCCAGGAGGTGCTGATCAAGAGCATCCTGGTGTCGCTCAACGATGCGGTGGCGGCGAACAATTTCACCGTGTTCCACGCCAAGATCTCAAAGCCGTTCCGCGACCAGTTTCCACCCGACAAGCTCAAGACCATCTTCAAGGATCTGGTCGACAAGCACGCGGTGTTCGACGCCGTAGTCGCCAAGCCGATCGTTCTCGACGAGGACGCCAAGATCGACGACAAGGGCGTGCTGCGGCTGAAGGGACATTTCGACACCACGCCCAAGCAGGTGAAGTATCAGCTCGGCTTCATCCCCTCCGACGGCGCCTGGAAGCTGTCGGGCATCTCGATCGATATCGAGTAGGTCCACGCCGCTGCCTGATCCGTCATCCCCGCGCAAAGGCTGCGCCTTTGTCGCTGGAGGAGCCGCGAAGCGGCGTCTCGAAGGATGCACGGCCACCGGCCGGGCCGTCGACCCTTCGAGACGCGCGCGATGCGCGCTCCTCAGGGTGACGGTGCTAGGAGACTGGCCAACTCGAACTAGAACGCCGTCCCCGCCCGCTTCGGCTTCTTCTCCTCCAGCTCGGCCTCGCGCGGGACGGCGACGATGCGCAGCGCGGTGATGCGGTTGCGCTCGCGGCGGAGCACGCGGAAGCGGAAGCCGTGGAAGGTGAAGCTCTGGCCGCGCTCCGGGATCGAGCGCGCCTCGTGGATCACGAGGCCGGCGACGGTGGTCGCCTCCTCGTCCGGCAAGCGCCAGTCCATCGCACGGTTGAGATCGCGGATCGGCACCGAGCCGTCGACCACCACGGATCCGTCCGGCTGCGCCCGTACGCCGGCAACGACGACGTCATGCTCGTCGGAGATATCGCCGACGATCTCCTCCAGGATGTCCTCCAGCGTCACCATGCCTTCGACCTCGCCATACTCGTCGACCACGAGGGCGAAGTGGGTCTTGCGGCGACGGAACGCCTTCAGCTGTTCGGAGACCGGACGCATCTCCGGCACGAACCAGGGCGGCAGCGCGATCGCGGAGGCATCGATCGCCGACATGTCACCCTCGTTGGCGCGCATCGCGCGCAGCAGGTCCTTGGCGTGGAGCACGCCGACGATGTTCTCCGGCTTCTCCCGCCACAGCGGGATGCGGGTGTATTCGCTCGCCAGCACCTCGCGCACCAGTTCCTCGGGCGGCAGGTCGGCGTTGACCATGGTCATCTCGGTGCGATGGACCATGACGTCGGAGACCTGCAGCTCGCTGAGATCCAGCAACCCGCCGAGCATGTCGCGATCCTGCTTCTCGACCTTGCCCTCGTGATGCAACAGATCGACCGCACCGCGCAGACGTTCGGTCGGCGACAGCACCGCCTGATGCGCCCCGACCTTGATGCCGAGCAGCTTCATCAGCGCCAGCACGATGGTCTCGATGATGGTGAGCAGCGGCCCCAGCACGAAGATCGTCAGCCGCATCGGCCGCGCGACCAAAAGCGAGATGCGGTCGGGCGCGTTGATCGCGATGGTCTTGGGCAGCACCTCGGCAAACACCACGACCATCACGGTCATGACAGCGGTGGCATAGAGCACGCCGACGTCGCCAAACCAGGCGGTGAACACGCCGGTCGCCAGCGCCGAGGCGCCGATATTGGCGATGTTGTTGCCGAGCAGCAGCGCGCCGATCATGCGCTCGCGCATGTTGACCAGCTTGGAGACCACACCGGCATCGGTGTTGCCCTGCTTCGACAGCCGCAGCATGCTGGCGCGCGAGGCGCCGGTCAGCGCGGTCTCACTCGCCGCGAAAAACGCCGAGATGAACAGGCAGAGCAGCACGATCGAGAAGGTGAACCATCCCACTGAACTGATCCGTGGCTAGAGCATGATCCGGAAAAGTGTGTAGCGGTTTTCCGAAAAGATCATGCTCAAATCAAAAAGATAGAGCGGGATGACGATCCGAAGGAGAGGCATCCCGGTCTAGGCCTTCAGCTTGGCTTGCAGGAAGTCGCGCACCGGCTGCGGCTCGACATTGTTGGCGATCACGGCGCGGCCGACGGCCTCCAGCAGGATGAAGGTGAGCTTGCCGCGCTTGATCTTCTTGTCCTGCGCCATCAGCGCCAGCAGCGCGTCGGCGTCGGCAAGGCCTTCCTGCGCGAAGCCTGCGATATCCTGCAGGCGCGTCGGCAATCCGACCGCGGACAGATGACGCGCGATGCGCCCCGCATCGTCGGACGAAATCATGCCGAGCTGCGCCGAGAATTCCGCCGCCAGCACCATGCCGACCGCGACGCCCTCGCCGTGGAACAGCCGGTCGGAGAAGCCGGTTGCGGCTTCCAGCGCATGGCCGAAGGTATGGCCGAGATTGAGCAGCGCCCGCTCGCCGGTCTCGCGCTCGTCGCGCGAGACGACGCCCGCCTTGGCGCGGCAGGAGGTTGCGATCGCGTGCTCGCGCCCGGCGCCGCCGGCGAAGATGTCGGTGTGGTTCTTCTCGAGCCAGGCGAAGAAGGCCTCGTCGCCGAGGATGCCGTATTTCGCGACCTCGGCGTAGCCGGCGCGGAACTGGCGCGGCGACAGCGTGTCGAGCACCGAGGTGTCGGCGATGACCAGCACCGGCTGGTGGAATGCGCCGATCAGGTTCTTGCCCTGCGGCGAGTTGATGCCGGTCTTGCCGCCGACGGAGGAATCGACCTGCGCCAGCAGCGAGGTCGGCACCTGCACGAAATCGACGCCGCGGCGCAGGATCGCGGCCGCGAAGCCGGCGAGATCGCCGACCACGCCGCCGCCGAGCGCGATCACGAGGTCATTGCGCTCGATCTTCGCCGCGATCAGCGCTTCGCTGACCTCGGTCAGCGTGGCATAGCTCTTCGAGCCCTCGCCCTCCTCGACGACGATCCGCGACGTCGGCACCCCCGCGGCGGCGAGCGACGCCTCGGTCGGCTCCAGCCAGTGCTTGGCGACGGTGTGGTCGGTGACGATGGCGGTGCGCACGCCGGGCCGCAGCGCCGCGACACGTTCGCCAAGTGACTGCAGCACGTCGCGGCCGATGACGATGTCATAGGCGCGGTCGCCGAGCGCGACGTCGACGGTAACTGAGGCGGAATGTTTCAAGGGCGCAGTCATGAGGTCGCGTTCAATCCATCACAGGTGGTTGCTCGTCGGCCGGACGCGCACCGCACAGATGCGCATGCAGGGCCTCGAGGCATTCGTCGACGATGCGGTCGTGCGGCACGTCGCGCGAAGCAATCGTCAAATCGGCGGTGCCGTAGACCGGCTCGCGCTCGCTGAGCAGGCGGTTGACGGTCGCCTCCGGGTCGGGGGTGTGCAACAGCGGACGATCGGCGCGGCGGCGCACCCGGCGCATGATGATATCACTGTCGGCCTTGAGCCAGATCGAGATCGCGCGGTCGCGGATCCGGTTGCGGGTCTCTTCACGCATGAAGGCGCCGCCGCCGGTCGCCAGCACGACCGGGCCATTGCCGAGGATGCGGGCGATCACCCGCGCCTCACCGTCGCGGAAATACGGCTCGCCCTTGCTCTCGAAGATCTCCGGGATCGTCATGTCCGCCGCCGCCTCGATCTCGGTGTCGGCATCGGTGAACGGCAGCTTGAGTCGCGCCGCCACCCGCCGGCCGATGGTCGACTTGCCGGCCCCCATCATGCCGACCAGCACGATCGACCGCGTCCCCAGCGCGGCCGCGATGTCGGCCTCCAGGGTCGGGTGGGTGGGCGCCGGGACGGCTGCGTCGGACATCAAAAAGCTCGGATATTGGGACGAATTGTTCAGAATTCGAGCCACCTATACTACCCCCGGCGACACCCTTACCAGCGACTCTTGCAACCGCGCGGGGAACATGTTGGATGATTTCATTGGTTAATTCGCCGCCCGAGTCGCTTCCATGCCCAGCCTGTTCCGCTTCCTGACGGTCGTCGCCGTGATTTTCGGGATCGGCTACGGCATCGTCTTCGCGCTGGCCAATTTCGTGCACCCGAAACCGCGGGAAATGACGGTGACCATCCCACCGGATAAGTTCCTCAAGAAATAGACGCTATGATTCCGGCATGCCCGCTGCTGCCAAAAATCCCGCCAAGACCCTCGCCAAGTCCTCCGACGCCAGACTGACCGCGTTGTTCCTCGACATGCTCGCCGCGGAACAGGGCGCCGGCGCCAACACGCTCGACGCCTACCGGCGCGACCTCACCGATTTCTCCGACTACCTCGCCCATGCCGGCGCCGATTTCACCAGCGCCGACACCGAGACCCTGCGCGGCTACCTCGCCGACCTCGATACCCGCGGCTTCAAGTCGACCAGCGTGGCGCGGCGGCTGTCGGCGATGCGGCACCTCTACCGTTTCCTGCTCAACGAGCGGATCCGGACCGACGATCCGGCCGCGATCCTGTCCGGCCCGAAGCGCGGCCGCGGCCTGCCCAAGGTGCTGTCGATCGCCGACGTCGACCGCATGCTGACCCGGGCCAAGGAGCTAACCCAGACCGACGTCTCGCCGGCGCAGCGGCTGCGCGCGCTGCGGCTCTACTGCCTGCTCGAGGTGCTCTACGCCACCGGCCTGCGCGTCTCCGAGCTGGTGTCGCTGCCGGTCTCGGCGGCGCGGCGCGATGCGCGGATGATCGTGGTGCGCGGCAAGGGCAACAAGGAACGGCTGGTGCCGCTGAACGACGCCTCGCGCCAGGCGATGGCGGACTATCTCGCGGCGCTGGAGGTGATGCAGCCGAAGGCGAAGAAGGCCGCGCCGTCGAAATGGCTGTTTCCGTCCTCCGGCGAGAGCGGCCATCTGACCCGGCAGCATTTCGCCCGCGATCTGAAGGAGCTTGCGAGCGCCTCCGGCCTTGCGCCGCGGCTGGTCTCCCCGCACGTGCTGCGTCATGCCTTTGCCAGCCATCTGCTGCACAATGGCGCGGACCTGCGCATCGTGCAGACCCTGCTCGGCCACACCGACATCTCGACCACCCAGATCTACACCCATGTGGTCGAGGAGCGGCTGAAGAGCCTGGTCCGCGACCTGCATCCGTTGGCGGAGAAATCGTAGCGGTCCGTAGCCCGGAGACCTCGATACCTTCATCTGATCCGCCTTGACTTCCGCTTCGTCTCCGCAGAAAGAGCGTCACCTGCTTGCGATCCCGAAGCGTGCATTCCACCCGGATGCGCGTTAACCGTTTGAAGTTACAAAGCTTCTCTTTCCGACGCCGAAACCGCTTCGCCCCTCGCACCGTTCCTTCCTATATTGAGTTGATGCCCGACCCGATGCGCAGCTATCTCGACTTCGAAAAACCCGTCGCCGAGCTTGAATCCAAGATCGACGAGTTGCGTGCGCTTGCCGCGAGCGGCAGCGACATCGGCGACGAGGTCGCGCGGATCGAGGACAAGGCGGCGCAGGCACTCACCGAACTCTACTCCAATCTGACGCCGTGGCAGAAGACGCTGGTGGCGCGGCATCCGCAGCGACCACACTTCACCGATTTCATCGGCGGCCTGATCACCGAATTCACGCCGATGGCCGGCGACCGCAAATTCGCCGACGACGAGGCCCTGGTCGGCGGCTTCGGCCGCTTCCGCGGCGAGAGCATCTGCGTGGTCGGCCAGGAGAAGGGCGCCACCACCGAGAGCCGCATCAAGCACAATTTCGGCATGGCGCGCCCCGAAGGCTACCGCAAGGCGGTGCGCCTGATGGAGATGGCCGACCGGTTCGGCATCCCGGTGCTGTCGATCGTCGATTCCGCCGGCGCCTATCCCGGCATCGGCGCCGAGGAGCGTGGCCAGGCCGAGGCGATCGCCCGCTCGACCGACGCCTGCCTGTCGCTCGGCGTGCCCAATGTCGCGATCGTCACCGGCGAAGGCATGTCGGGCGGCGCCATCGCCATCACCACGGCGAACCGCGTCCTGATGATGGAGCACGCGATCTACAGCGTGATCTCGCCGGAGGCGGCATCCTCGATCCTGTGGCGCGATGGCACCAAGGCGCAGGAAGCCGCCAACAGCATGAAGATCACCGCCCAGGACATGCTGCGCTTCGGGGTGATCGACCAGATCCTGAAGGAGCCATCGGGCGGCGCTCATCGCGACCCCGCCGCGATGATCGCGACCACGGGCGACGCGGTCGCCCAAGCGTTCAACGACCTACGAAATCTTGATCCGGACGCGATTCGCAAGCAGCGGCGCCAGAAGTTTCTCGATATCGGCCGTAAGCTCGGCTGAGACGGCCAAACCGCCCGATTTTTCGTCCAAATCGACCAATTTTGCCGTAATTGGGCCCCGAGCCGGGTCTTTAACATTCCTTGAACCATGCCTGCTACCGTGAGGGCTGTCCGCCCCGGTTCAGGTTGCGAGCAGGGGTCGTCGAAGGCTAATATTTTAGACAATGGCTTCAGGGCATATTCGCCGTGTTGGGGTCGCGAAAATCGCCCGGTGGGTGTGGAGCTCGGACTTGACTCATCGCACGCTCGTACGCGCGCTTCTGACCTCGGCGGTCCTCGCCGCAGGCGTCATGCTCGCCGGTTGTGACAGCGACCAGATCTCGCTCGCGCAGAACGCCAAGGCCAACCAGCCGGTCCCGCCAAAGCTCGTCGCTGCCATGACCGAAAAGGACATGGACATGCAGTCGCCGATCCTGGTGCGGCTGTTCAAGCAGGAGGCCGAGCTCGAGGTCTGGAAGCAAAACCGCTCCGGCCAGTTCGCGCTGCTCAAGACCTATCCGATCTGCCGCTGGTCGGGCGACCTCGGTCCGAAGGTCCGCGAAGGCGACCGCCAGGCGCCCGAAGGGTTCTACTCGATCAACCCGAGCCAGATGAACCCGCAGTCGGCCTATTACCTGTCGTTCAACACCGGCTATCCCAACGCCTTCGACAAGGCGCTCGGCCGCACCGGCTCGCAGCTGATGGTGCACGGCGATTGCTCCTCGCGCGGCTGCTACGCGATGACCGACGAGCAGATCGCGGAGATCTACTCGCTCGGCCGCGAATCCTTCTTCGGCGGCCAGAAGGCGTTCCAGCTGCAGGCCTATCCGTTCCGGATGACGCCGGTGAACATGGCCAAGCACCGCAACAATCCGAACATGCCGTTCTGGAAGATGATCAAGGAAGGCTACGATCATTTCGAGGTGACGAAGCAGGAGCCGAAGGTCGACTTCTGCGAGAAGAAGTATGTGTTCGACGCGGTGAAGGCGCCGGGCGCGACACGCGATCCGGTGTTCGACGCCTCCGCGAAGTGCCCGGCCTATGTGATCCCCGAGGAGATCGCGAGCGCGGTGCACGAGAAGGAGCAGAAGGACGCCGCCGAGACCGCCAAGCTGGTATCCAAGGGCACGCCCGTTGCGCGCCTCAACACCGGCATCGACGGCGGCATGAACGCGATCTTCGCCTCGAAGATTCCGGAAGGAAACACCGGCCTCTCCGAAGGCGGCGACAGCCAGGCGCTGGCATCGATGTCGCTGGCACGCGCGCCCGGCACGATCCCCGGTACGGTCAATCCGCCGAAGCCAAATCTCGCGGTCCAGCAGGAAGAGCCGGTCGTGGCGACGACGTCGTCCACCACGTCGTCGGCCAGCACCCGCGTTGCCTCGGCGAACGCGTCCGACAAATCCGCCTCCGACAAATCCACCTCTGACAAATCCGAAGGCTTCTTCTCCAGCTTCGCGCGCAAGGTCGGCATCGGCGGCACCGCCGACGCCAGCAAGACGAGCGCGCCGGCTCCGGCCGCTGCCGCCCCGGCCAAGCCGAAGGTCGCCGAGGCCAAGCCGCAATCGGTGGTTCGCGTCGCCCCCAAGGCTGAGCCGAAGCAGGCCGCCAAGCCCGCACCGAAGCCGCCAGTGACCACCGCCGCAGCCGCGCCGGCCCCGACGTCGTCGACCCAACTCACCGGCTCCGCGCCTGTGGTGCAGACCAACTCGTTCGACACCCGCTTCTCGGCGGTGAAGTAGGCGCGGCGCGTCTGCGCGAAGACAGCTCGCTGCCGCTCGTCGCAATGCTGCTGTAGCGCAAACTATTTCCAGCCGTCGTCCCTGCGAAAGCACTAGGGCATTTACACATCTCTTCGAGGCTAGAAAACCGACTCATCATCAAGGGGTTAGCTACTAGGCGAGAGCCGAAATCGGCGGGCGCAACCCTAGTGCAGATGAGTAAGTTCTCTGCGGTTTTCGGCCAACTCTTTGAGAAGACTCCGGAAAGACTGCGGAGGATATGTATATACGCTAGTGCGAAAGCAGGGACCCATAACCACAAATGCAAATTGTTACGCGATGCTGGAACGGCGAGTCCCGTCTGTAACGCCCGCCGCAGCGTATGGGTCCCTGCGAAAGCACTAGCGTCTCTACACGGTTTTGGGGCGCGACAGATTGACTCGGTGCAGCAAGAAGTGGCGTCTCTGCAGCATGTTGTATGATTCTCACTGGCGCTTTGATTCGAAGGAGCGCCAGCGATGCAGCCGGATTTGTCTTTGGGTGAGTTCGGGGACGTTCGTCTCGACAAAAGGGGGCGACGCTTCTCCGGGCTATGCTTTGCACGCGCAGCGTCTGCTTGCGCCAGATGGCCCGGGGCGATTGGGCTGCCAATATGGCGTTCTGGCGGTTTGTGAACAACCCCCAAGTCACGATCGATAAATTGATTGAGGGCTGGAGCGCGCAGACGCGGACTGCGGTCAGCGGGCGTCATGTGCTGGCGATCCAGGATACGAGCGAGGTCAAGTTCCAGACCCAGGCGGGACGGCGGCGCGGGCTGGGCAAAGTCGGCAAGGGCAATGCTCGCGGCGTGCTGTTGCATGCGATGATGGCGGTGGATGCCGACAGCGGGGTCTGTCTTGGCCTTACTGGCGGCAACGTTTGGACGCGCAAAGGCAAGGTAAAAATCCCGCATGAGCGGCGCGCCTTGGCCGACAAG